>JBGVLO010000279.1:0-5123 GCA_045124315.1 Lachnospiraceae bacterium | reverse complement strand
TGCCGCGAATCTGTTATTATAAAGCTACTGTTTATACAGTAACCTGACACTTGCTGTCAGGTTACGTAATAGTATGATTCAGGGGTTGGTTTCTGCTTCGCGAAGCGAATTTTCATGCAGAAACCAATAGATTACTGTTCGTATGAACAGTAATCCGCTACGAGCCGAACGCAGCGAAAGCGTGCCTGCGCTGTATTTGTTTCTTTTGAATCACTCCCACAACCCTCAAAAGAATCACACTGTTTCACAAATTTCGCAATTACCAAAACACTATATATCAGCAAATGGAGGAAACTTAGTATGAATCAGAATCAACAAGAAATCAGAAATAAAGGTCTATACCACTCCAGTTTTGAACACGATAACTGTGGTATTGGCGCAGTAGTAAATATAAAAGGAAAAGCAAATCATCAGATTGTAAACGATGCATTAAAGATAGTAGAAAATCTAGAACACCGTGCCGGAAAAGATGCAGAAGGAAAAACCGGTGATGGTGTTGGTATCTTAACCCAGATTCCACATAAGTTCTTTACGAAGGTATGTAAGGAATGTGGAATTGAAATTGGAAAAGAAAGAGAATACGGTGTCGGAATGTTCTTCTTCCCACAGAATGAATTAAAAAGAAGCCAGGCAAAGAAAATGTTTGAAATCATTGTAGAAAAAGAAGGACTGGAATTCTTAGGATGGAGAAAAGTTCCAAATGCCCCAGAGGTATTAGGAGAAAAGGCAAGAGAATGTATGCCTGTGATTTATCAAGGATTCATTAAAAGACCACAAAATGTAAAGCCGGGACTTGATTTTGACCGTAAATTATACATCGTACGCCGTGTATTTGAACAAAGTACAGACAATACCTATGTACCTTCTTTATCCAGCAGAACCATCGTATATAAAGGAATGTTTTTAGTAGATCAGCTGCGTACTTTCTTCCTTGATTTAAAGGATAAAGATTATGAATCTGCCATTGCCATGGTACACTCCCGTTTCTCCACCAATACAAATCCAAGTTGGGAAAGAGCGCATCCAAACCGTTTTATCGTACATAATGGTGAAATCAACACCATTAAAGGGAATGCAGATAAAATGCTTGCAAGAGAGGAAACTTTAGAGACAGATATCTTATCGGCAGATGATTTGTCCAAGGTACTTCCTGTGGTAAATACAGCAGGTTCTGACTCCTCTATGTTAGATAATACCTTGGAATTCTTAACTATGAGTGGTATGGAACTTCCACTGGCTGCCATGATTATGATACCGGAACCATGGTCACACAATGACACCATTTCCCAGGAAGGAAGAGATTTTTACCAATATTATGCAACCATGATGGAACCATGGGACGGTCCCGCTTCTATTTTATTCTCCGATGGTGATGTAATGGGAGCAATCTTAGACCGTAACGGACTTCGTCCATCCCGCTACTATATTATGGATGATGACCGTTTGATACTTTCTTCTGAAGTAGGTGTGTTAGAGTTAGATGAAGCCCATGTTGTGAAAAAAGAACGTCTTCATCCGGGAAAAATGCTTTTGGTAGACACCGTAAAGGGATGCATTAAAACCGATGAAGAAATCAAAGAAGAATATGCAAAGAAGGAACCATACGGCGAATGGTTAGACAGTAATCTGGTATCCTTATCCGAACTTAAGGTGCCAAATGAGAAAATTCAGTCTTATTCCAAAGAAGAACGGGCAAGACTTCAAAAATCCTTTGGTTATACTTATGAAGAATATAGAAATGGAATTTACTCCATGGCATTAAATGGTTCCGAACAGATTGGAGCCATGGGCGTAGATACTCCGATTGCAGTATTGTCCAAGGAATACCAGCCATTATTTTACTACTTTAAGCAGATGTTTGCACAGGTTACCAATCCCCCTATTGACGTGGTTCGTGAAAAAATCGTTACTTCTTCCACTGTTTATGTTGGAAAAAATGGAAATCTGCTTTCTGAAAAACCGGAAAACTGTCAGGTATTAAAAATCAACAACCCAATTCTTAATGATTTGGATATGTTAAAGATTTCAACTATGAAAAAGCCTGGTTTCAAGGTTGCAAAAGTGCCAATTATCTTTTATAAAAGCACTCCGATTGAACGTGTGTTAGATCATTTATTTGTGCAGGTAGATAAGGCTTATAAGGACGGTGCCAATATCCTGATTCTTTCCGATAGAGGAGTAGATGAAAATCATGTAGCACTTCCTTCCTTATTAGCAGTGGCTGCGGTTCACAAACATCTGGTACAGACAAAAAAATGTACCGCAATGTCCCTGATTATAGAGTCCGGAGAACCTTGTGAAGTACATCATTTTGCAACCTTACTTGGATATGGAGCCAGTGCAGTAAATCCTTACCTTGCCCATGCCACCATTGGTGAATTGGTAGAGGAAGGTATTTTAAATAAAGATTATTATGCAGCAGTAGATGATTATGACAGTGCTATCGTACAGGGCATTGAAAAAATTGCCTCAAAAATGGGTATTTCCACGATTCAGTCTTATCAGGGCAGTAAGATTTTTGAAGTAATCGGTATTTCGCAGGAAGTCATTGACCGTTATTTTACCGGAACCGTAAGCAGAATCGGTGGTATTTCTTTGGAAGATATTGCGAAACAGACAGATGCCCAGCATTCAAAGGCATTTGATCCATTGGGATTAGAAACAGATTTAACCCTTACTTCCATGGGACGTCATAAAATGCGTAGTCAGGGAGAAGAACACCGATATAATCCCCAGACCATTCATTTATTACAACAGGCTACAAAAGAAGGGGATTACAATAAATTTAAGGAATGTACAAAACTTATCGATGGAGAAAATACCGGTTATTTAAGAAGTCTCATGGACTTCAATTATCCGGAAAAAGGAATTGATATAAAAGAAGTAGAAAGTGAGCAGGAAATCGTAAAACGTTTTAAAACCGGTGCCATGTCCTATGGTTCTATTTCAGAAGAAGCCCATGAGGCCTTAGCCATTGCCATGAACCGTCTTCATGGAAAGTCCAACAGTGGAGAAGGTGGAGAAAGTGAGGAACGTTTGGCTTCTGCCGGTTCTGATAAGGACAGAAGTTCTGCCATTAAGCAGGTTGCCAGTGGACGTTTCGGTGTTACCAGCCGTTATCTGGTAAGTGCAAAGGAAATTCAGATTAAGATGGCACAGGGTGCAAAACCAGGAGAAGGTGGACACCTACCGGCGAAAAAGGTATATCCTTGGATAGCAAAAACCAGACATTCCACTCCAGGTGTTAGTCTGATTTCCCCACCACCTCACCACGATATTTATTCCATCGAGGATTTGGCACAGCTAATCTATGATTTAAAAAATGCCAATAAACATGCCCGCATCAGCGTAAAACTGGTTTCAGAAGCCGGTGTTGGTACGGTAGCAGCCGGTGTAGCAAAGGCGGGAGCCCAGGTAATCTTAATTTCCGGTTACGATGGAGGTACCGGTGCAGCACCACTTAGCTCCATTCATAATGCAGGTATTCCTTGGGAACTTGGTCTGGCAGAAACCCACCAGACATTGATTGCCAATGGTTTAAGAAACCGTGTTGTCATTGAAACCGATGGTAAGCTTATGAGTGGACGTGACGTAGCCATCGCCGCATTGTTAGGTGCAGAAGAATTCGGTTTCGCTACAGCTCCATTGGTTGCCTTAGGATGTGTCATGATGCGTGTATGTAACCTTGACACTTGTCCAATGGGTATCGCAACCCAAAATCCGGAATTAAGAAAACGTTTTATCGGTAAGCCGGAATATGTAGAAAACTTTATGTTGTTCATAGCCCGTGAACTTCGTGAATATATGGCAAAATTAGGGGTAAGAACCATTGATGAAATGGTAGGACGTACGGATTTATTAAAGAAGAAAGAAAATCTTACGGAAAGAGAAAGTAAGATTGACCTAAGCAGAATCTTGTTACAGGATGTAGTAGAGGCAAAGGATCAGGCAACCTTCAATCCGGATTGTGTATATGACTTCCGGTTGGAAACCACAAAGGACGAAGTGTTATTAAGAAAAGAAAAAGGATTACTAGATGCCATCAAAAAGGGTACAAAGAAGTCCCTTACTGTGTCCCTTGTGAACACTGACCGTACCTTCGGAACGCTTCTTGGAGCAGAAATTACCAGAAATCATCCAGAAGGCTTGGAGGAAGATACCATTACACTAAATTGTACCGGTGCCGGAGGACAAAGTTTCGGAGCCTTTGCACCAAAAGGACTTACCTTATCTTTATGTGGTGACAGCAATGATTACTTTGGAAAAGGATTGTCCGGTGGTAAATTAGTGGTATATGCCCCAAAAACGGCTGCTTACGAGCCACATGAAAACATTATGGCAGGTAATGTTTGTCTTTACGGTGCAACATCCGGTGAAGCCTACATCGCAGGTCAGGCAGGGGAACGTTTCTGTGTCCGTAATTCAGGAGCCACTGCCGTAGTAGAAGGGGTTGGAGAACACGGTTGTGAATATATGACCGGTGGCCGTGTGGTAGTCCTTGGACCAACGGGAAAGAACTTTGCTGCCGGTATGAGCGGTGGTATAGCCTATGTCTTAGATGAAAAGAATTGCCTGTACCGTAATTTAAACAAAAAGATGGTTCTAATGGAAAAAATCGAAAGTAAATATGAACAGGAAGAATTAAAGGCATTGATTGAAAAACACGTTGCCTATACCGGTTCTAAGAAGGGAAAAGAGGTATTAGAAAAGTTCCAGGAATATTTACCTAAGTTTAAAAAGATTATTCCGGAAGACTACAAAGAAATGTTGCAGTTATCCGCACAGTTTGAAGAACGAGGAATGACGAAAGAAGAGGCACAGATAGAAGCATTTTATAAAAGTGTGGGAAGTAAGTAAATTTGTTGTTATGGATATCGATCATTGCGAAACGATCATGGTTTATTTGAAAGTGATTCAAAAGAATCAAAACAACGCAGGCACGCTTTCGCTGCGTTCGGCTCGTAGCGGATTACTGTTCATGCGAACAGTAATCTATTGGTTTCAGCATGAAAATTCGCTTCGCGAAGCAGAAACCAACCCCTGAATCATACTATTACGTAACCTGACAGCAAGTGTCAGGTTACTGAATAAACAGTAGCTTTATAATAACATACTCGCGACAA
>JBGVLO010000278.1:0-2579 GCA_045124315.1 Lachnospiraceae bacterium | reverse complement strand
AATATTATTATGAGGGGAGGGAATGAATTTGATTAAAGTGGAGATGAAATTAAATAAAGAACGGATTCTGGATGATGGCGAATATACACTGGAAAGAATAATGAAAGGAGTAGACAATGCATTTGCAAAGCACGGCTTTCGCAAGGAAATTCTAGAGGATGGTACAATATGTTTTTGGGGAAACAGACAATCTGATGATTTTGCGAAATTTGGTGGGCTAGTCGTAGCGCTACATAAAACCGAATGGTTTATGCCATATGTAGATAAATGGTTATGGTACAACAGTGATGGACAACTGGACGAAAAATGCTATCGAATTGAGGATATATTATTCTTTTTTACAAAGAAAAGGAGTGTGGCATAGAAGTGGAGATTAGAGAGATACTCTAATGCGAGTATTTGAACAGACTCCTTTGGATTTACCAACGAATTAATAAACTGAGCCCAAACAGGGCTCAGTTCAGACTGTAGACAAAGGCCCAGCTCGCCTAACGGCGAGTCTGGGCTTTTTCTATACAGTCAATCTTTGATTTCCCATAAATAATTGTGCAAAATATTGCTGGATACAGGAATATATTGGGACTGGTTGTCCCTGTTTTTCCCTGTAATCCAGGAGCCTTGCCAACTTCTTCATATTAAGGCAAGCAAAAGTAAGCCCAACTTTCATGGACATTTTTGCTTTACCTACTAATTGTGTGTATCTCATTGCATGATGTTCTTTGGCAGTGCCAAAATCTCTTTCAATGGTCTGTTTTCTCTGAGAATAAATTTCCTGCATACCTGATGTATGGCGGATATCCTCACAGATATCTATGTAATCTTGCCACACATGCCTTGTAACAACTTTTACATGTTCCCGGCTTTCTGTACATTGGTTAAGGTACGGGCAATTTACACAGATGTGACCTTTGCTCTTGTATTCTCTGTACCCATCACGATTTGTTGTTGAGTAGCTGAGCACCTGATTGTTAGGACAAATGTAACAATCATAATGTTCATCATAAGTGTAATCATACTTGCGAAAGAATCCTTTCTTAGTCATTGGACTTTTGTACGGAAACAGCGGCGATATACCATCATCTATCAAAAGTTTTGCGATTGCCGGTGTTTTGTAGCCGGCATCCATTACCATTGTACTGATATCAAATTGTTTTAATTTGTCATAAAGAGGTTTGAATGTCTGACTGTCATGTTCATTACCGGGACGTATAGAATATCCCAGCATCCAACCATTCTCATCACACGCAGCCTGTACAGAATATGCGAACACTTCTTTGTGTTCTCCTTTATGAAACCATCCACTTTCAGGGTCGGTTTCGCTCTGCTTCTGTTCTTTTAAATCAGTGTGTCCTGAGCCACTACTGGGAGAATTGTCGTCGTCATCTTTGTGGTTGTTATCATCGGCTTTTTCTTTTAATGGTTTCTTGCCATGAGCAATACGGTCGGCATTGATTTCTTCTTTTAACTGTTCGTCATAGAAACGTGCACTTTTCTTTGCAACTAAAACTTTCTTTGCTTTCTTGCGGTTAGCAGCAGCTTTTACATGAGTGGCATCTACAAATACAGTATCTGTATTGATTACCTTGCATTTCATGCATTGCATCAGTATTTCCATAAAAATCTGTTCGAAGAGATCAGTGCCTTCGAACCTTCTTTTGTAGTTTTTTCCGAATGTGCTGAAATGAGGAACTTTATCATAAAAATCTAGACCCAGGAACCAGCGGTATGCTACATTAACCTCTATCTCTTTGATTGTCTGACGCATACTTTTGATTCCAAACATAAACTGAATGATTGCAATCTTGATGAGAACAACAGGATCGATGCTTGGACGACCTGTTTCTGCTGAATATTTATCCTCAACAAGGTCGTAAATGAATGAAAAATCAATATATCTATCAATTTTTCTAAGAATATGATCTTCTGGTACCAGCTGATCTAAAGAAATCATCTGGATCTGTGTTTTTTTATCATTTGTATCGTTTTTAGTAATCAAAACAATGAATTCCTTTCGTCTATGATACTAATATTATACCACAAAATACCCGTAAACGTTGGAATTTCAATGATTTTAGACACAGAAAAAGCCCATGGCCTCGTGAGAGGCCTGGGCCTTTGTCTACAGTCTGACCAGATTGTGAAAGCAATCTGGTTTTTGTATTTTATTTAAGTGTTTTCAATTCATTCTTCACGTCTTTCAATAGCTGTTTCCAGGCATCTTCATGTTCCACATAATATAGCGGGCATAATTTCCCTGTAACGTCATGGTGACGAATTACATCCTTTTCATCCAGACCGAATTCATCACAGAGCCATGCTGTAAGTTCCACAACTCTAGCATATGTAACATCATTGAATTTACCATTTTCCGTAGGATGGCATACCTCTATGGATATAGTGTCTTTGTTTCTATGATTAGAGGCCGATGACCATTCATCTAATGGTACACACTGAATCACTTCTCCCTGCAGTCCCACTACAAAGTGTGAACTTACAGTCGATTTGTTTGAGTCAAACCAGTCTCGGTTAGCCTGTGCTGTACTTCCTGCATTACCAACATAGTGAATTACGATGTCATT
>JBGVLO010000277.1:0-23567 GCA_045124315.1 Lachnospiraceae bacterium | reverse complement strand
CAACGATTATTGCAACAATCCAGAGGTGATTGATTCCTTGTTGCCTTGGTCGAAAGAACTTCCAGATATTTGTCATCTATCTTACAACAGAAAAAAACATGTGTAAAAAATAGGCGTATGGCCAGTGTAGCATAAATTTGCCAGATTGACTATACGCCTTGTTTTGAATCGCTTACTATTTTATTCTCTGTTTCATCAACGAATAAGCCTCTTTGTATTGCTTATCTGTCTTTGAATCACTGGAAGATTCGACCATTATATCCGGTTCAATTCCCGTACCATGAATATTTCTTCCCTTTGGTGTGAAGTATTTCGATGTAGTAATCTTAATGGCACTTCCATCTCCCAATGCCATAACTGATTGCACGATACCTTTTCCAAAACTGGTTGTACCTACTAGAGTTGCCTTGTCATAATCCTGCAGAGCACCTGAAAACACTTCCGATGCACTGGCTGTATTTCCATTGATCAAAATAACCATAGGTATCTCACATTCCGTATTACTCTTGGCAGTATATGTCACACCTTTTCCATCTTTATCTTTTGTGGAGACGATCACTTTTCCCTTTGGCAATAGGTAATCCAACATATTTACCACAGATTCTAACATTCCCCCACCATTGTTTCTAAGGTCTACAATCACACCTTTCATCCCCTGTTGGTTCAATTGTTCCATTGCATCTATAAACTGTTCATCTGTAGGTTCATCAAAAGCAGTCACTGCGATATATCCAATATTGTCTTCCTTCATTTCATAATCTACGGTCGGCACCTCGATCTGGCGTCTCTCCAATGTATATTCTTTGTATTCATTTTTCTCATACAAATATACTTCAATATTTACTTTGGTTCCTTCCTCTCCCTTCATCTTCGCCACAACTTCACTAAGGTCTTCTCCTGCAACTTCTTCCCCTTCTACTTTATATATCATATCTCCCGTAGAAAGTCCTGCTTCCTTTGCTGCACCACCGTCAAAAGCATTGATAATGTAGATGGCCCCTGTCTCCGAATTCTGCATGACGGTTGCTCCAATTCCACAGTATACCCCACTGGAATCTTCCATCAACGCATCATACTCTTCTTTTGTATAGTAGCAGGAGTACGGATCACCTAATCCTTCTAACATTCCCTTGTAAATACCATCTTCGATGTCCTGGTCTTCCACCTCATTCATGAAATACTTCTCAATCTTTCCTTTTAGTAATCCCATTTTACTCAGTGTCTTTGTGGTATCTTCTCCCAAAACAGCATTATCTGTTCCCAAATACACCCCTATTCCCTGACAAAAATAATCTGCCACAGCATATCCTGCCAGTTCAACACACAAAACAGCAGTAATACCTGTTAACAAGCCTAACAAATATTTTTTCATAATCTCCTCCTTAATGGATTGCGGTTCGTTCCCTCTGAACAGTAACTGTGGTTATTCTATTTCATTATGGTACACTCACACACTGTTCCGGGTCTACATATTCTCCATTTATAATCACAGAAAAATGCAAGTGTGGTCCTGTGGAAAAACCAGTAGAACCTACTTCCGCAATTTTATCGCCCTGTGCAACCGTATCTCCTACTGCACAACAAAGTTTCGATGCATGCATGTAAGCGGTATACATACCATTCCCATGATTTACCATTACATAATTTCCTGCTGACGGCGAGTATGTAGCAACTGTCACCGTACCATCTGCTACCGCATATATACTAGTACCAATTGGTGCAGCAATGTCAATTCCTTTGTGATTCGTACTTGCCCCTGCGGTCGGTGCATTACGAATTCCAAAACGTGAGGTAATTGTTCCATTCACAGCCAACGGCCATATTAGTCCATCTTTTACTAAGGTTACAGACATTCCTCCATCTTCTGCCTTCGCTGCCTTTTCCAAAAGTAGTTTTTCTATTTCCTCTTCTTTTTCCTGTAACTTTTTGGAATACTCTTTTGCTTCTTCTGTCTTATTTCCTATGGACTCATTATATTCCTCTAATCTGGCAGCTTTCTTCTCTGCAATTTTATTCAGATTGGATTGTTCTAATTCAATCTCCTGTTGCAAAATGGTCAACTGATCTTTTTTTTCTCCAGCAGCCATTTTTTTCTGTGCCACCTCATTTTTTGTTGCTTCGTAATTTTTCTTCATAGTATTATCGTATGCAGTGATTTTACCAATATACTCAAACCGATTCAAACAATCCCTAATACTATCTGCACTAAGAATGATGTCCAAATAAGATTCAGAACCATTTTCATACATGTATTTGATTCGCTTTTTCATAGTTTCATACTGGTTATGCTCTTTTTCTTCTGCCTCTGCCAGCTCTACCGTCAAAATCTCATATTCCTCATTTGCTACTGTCAGGTTCCCATTGACTTCATCCAGCTTTTCATTGACTTCTTTTGTTTTCTTGTCTAATTTTTCAATTCCTTCCAACAAATCGGACTTTTCCGTTTCCAAAGTCTCTAACTCCGTCTCAATTTCTTCTTTTCTCTCTTCCAGTCTCTTTCGTTCTTTCTCCGCATCTGTCAACTCATCTGCATAAGCTGCATATCCTGCATTCAATAATGAACCTGTTAATACCAGTCCCACTACAAACATTGCAATTTTTCGCCGTAACTTCAATCCTACCACTCCCATTTTATACCTGCAAATGTTTCTTTACTGTAATACAACTTCCCAACAAACCAATTCCTATTCCAATCAACAAACACACAGGAAGCAACACTGCACATTCCTGCCCAATACTTAAAAATACTAACCAATCTGACAATGATGCAAATTTTTCAGTCAGCCAGTGAATAAGTTGAAAATAGATTACCACCAATATTCCCATAGGAATTAAGGCTCCAATTAAACCAATCAAAATTCCTTCTACAATAAAAGGTCCCTGCACAAAAAAGTCGGTAGCTCCAATCAAACGCATAATTGCGATTTCCTCTCGCCGAACAGAAATTCCCACTGATATTGTTGTACTAATCAGAAATACGGAAACCACCAGTAAAATTACGATAATAAACAACGAAGCCGTACTCACAAGATGATTAAAATTTGTCAAAGTTTTCGCAGTTTCATCCGAACTATTTACCTTTCGGACACCATCGATCCCTTCAATTTCCTTTACTAATTTTCCCTGCTTTGCTATATCCGTAACAGTAATCTCAAAAGATGCGGAATCCGCCAAGGGATTATCCTCTTCAAAGGTACTGATCAACTCTTCTTGTTCATCAAATATATCAGTTTTGAACTTTTCCCATGCTTCCTCTGCCGAAACGTAAATTACCTCCTTCACTTCCGGCTTCGTCTCTAGCGCAACCCTCATCTCTTCAACTCTGGCATCTGTAATGCCCTCGTCGAAAAATACAGTAATAGATACTGCATTTTCAATATTTTTTATCATATATTGCACATTACTTACCATAAAATAAAAGATGCCAAACAAAAAGAGACATGCCGTTATGGTAATAATGGATGCAATTGAAAACATTCGATTTCTCTTTATATTTTTTATCCCTTGTACAACACTATATCCCAAGGTACTTAGCTTTTCCATGCTCTTTTACACTCCAATTCTTTAAATCATTCATTATTTCTGATCACTCTTCACTTCTTGTAAATAGAAAACCTCAACTAACCCTGTGGAATCATATCTGGTTGAATCGAAAGGTCTCCTATATAATTTCCTTCCAATTCATCACTATACAATTCTCCTTCTTTTAGAGAAATCACCCTCTTATGCATTAAATTTACAATTTCATTATCATGCGTAACTACAATTACTGTAGTTCCCTGCTGGTTAATTGCCTCTAAGAGCTGCATAATTTCCATAGAAGTCTTAGGATCTAGATTTCCGGTAGGTTCGTCTGCGATTAACATTGCCGGCTGATTCACCAATGCTCTTGCCAGTGCACATCTTTGTTGTTGTCCCCCGGATAATTCTCTGGAAAATGCCTTTTCCTTATCTTCTAATCCAACCAAATTCAATATTCTTCGAACATTTTTTCCAACCAGACGCCTTGGTACTCCCACCACCTTTTGTGCAAACGCCACATTTTCAAATACATTCCACTCTTTCAAAAGGCGAAAATCCTGGAATACACACCCAATTCTTCTTCTATGAGTTGCCACTTGTTTATGTTTTAAATGTGTAATGTCTTTTCCATTTACAATAATTTTTCCACTGGTGGCCTTTTCTTCACAAAGCAATAACTTAACCAGCGTTGATTTTCCTGATCCACTTGCACCTACTATAAACACAAATTCTCCCTTTGCAATCTTCAAGTTCAAATTTTTTAATGCCTCAGTTCCTGTAGGATACGTTTTAGAAACCTGCTCTAATGAGACAATGGTTGCTCCTTTCTCCTCCACTTTCCAATTCCCTCCATTTTCTTACTTTTAGAAATGCCAGAATCCATATTCTGACAAACATAAATTCTTAATGGCTGGTCATTTTCTATCGAAATGTTATGACCAATTCCTACTAAACTACAACACAAGAGGCTGAGCTGTCTTTGCCTCCCGTAAGGATATCAAACACCGCTCAGCCTGTCTTTTAGATCGCTAACCGCGCCACAATATTTAAAATATCATCCACCCAAAATTCCTTTAAATGTCTAACACGTTCTCAATCCAAAACTCTAATACGACTGTAACTACTTTATTCGCTCGGATACCACTAATATTCCAATGATTCCATATACTTCATGTACTTCACAACCATCAATGCAATCTTAAATGTAATGGCATCCTCAAATACACGCAAATCCAAATTTGTACTCTTCTGCAGTTTATCCAAACGATAGACCAAAGTATTGCGGTGGATATACAACTGTCTAGAAGTTTCTGAAACATTCAAGCTGTTCTCAAAAAACTTGTTGATCGTAGTCAATGTCTCTTCATCAAAATCATCCGGAGACTTATTATCAAAGATCTCCTTAATAAACATCTTACACAAAGGCATAGGCAACTGATAAATCAGCCGACCAATTCCAAGATTACCGTATGCTACAATATCACGCTCTGCGTAGAAAATCTTTCCAACATCCAGAGCCATCTTAGCTTCCTTATAGGATCTGGAAACATCCTTAATTTCGGATACGATCGTTCCATATGCAATCCGAGCCTTCTCCATAGCTTCCATATTCAGCATATCCAAAATCATCTTGGCTGTTTTATCCATATCTTCGTAGCTTTCGTTATCTTTTAATTCTTTCACAAGAATAATATTTTTCTCATCGACCGCAGTAATAAAATCCTGCGTCTTTCCTGTGAACAGACCTCTAACAGTTTCCAATGCGTTGCTATCCTTTTCGGTCTTAGTCTCAATCAGGAATACAACACGGCGTACATCTGTCTCGATATGCAATTTTTTTGCCCTATTGTAAATATCTACCAAAAGCAGATTGTCCAACAAAAGATTCTTAATGAAATTGTCCTTATCATAACGTTCCTTGTATGCTACCAATAAATTCTGTATCTGGAACGAAGCAATCTTTCCGATCATGTATACATCATCGCTGTCACCTTTCACAATGATTACATATTCTAATTGATTCTCGTCAAAAACCTTAAAAAACTGATAACCCTGTAATACCTGACTGTCAGCTGGGGAATCTACAAAGGTCAAAACAGCTTCTTCATACTCTTCCGCATCATTAATCGTAGATGCTAAAGACTTTCCCTCTGTATCCATGACACAGATATCGATACGGGTGATACCTTTCAACCCTTCAATCGTACTTTGGAGTATCTGGTTCGATATCATATTATCACTCCTTATATCTTATTTCTCTTTCTGAGATGCATTTATCTCCCTAATTCTATCACCATTTTAGGCAAAAGTAAATAAAAACGAGACATTTTTTCTATATTTTTTCGTTATTTCATGCAAATCGTTTTCAATATCTAGTCAACTGTTACAATTTTCCTCTACTCATCTTATGAACATTTCCTACAATATTAGATTTCACTATAAACAATTCACAATTCCTATCACATCATTTCTAGCCTTTGCTATAAATTTTCTCATAGAATCCAAAGAAGGCAGCCACTCTAAAGTGACCACCTTCTCTATTTCTATAATTTCTATATGTTCTATTCCAATGATGCAGATTAGTTACAAATAACTTCTTCTGTCTGCTTATCAAAGATATGAATCTTACTTAAGTCAAATGCTAATTTGATTGTATCTCCAGGTCTAGCTGTTGTACGAGGGTTTACACGTACGCACATGCTAAACTGATCAAGATCGAAGTATAAGAATACCTCTGCACCTAACATTTCATATACCTTAATTGTAGCATCTACTACACTATCAGGTGATGTATTGATAAATACTTCCTCATCCTTAATATCTTCTGGACGAATACCAAGTACAACTGTCTTACCTTCATATCCGTTTGAAATCAATGTCTTAGCCTTTGCTTCTGGAACTTTGATTGAGTTGTTACCAAACTGTAACAATACGTCGTTTCCATTGTTAACAACCTTAGCATCGATGAAGTTCATCTGTGGTGAACCGATAAATCCAGCAACAAATAAGTTCTTTGGTTTCTGATATAATTCTACTGGAGCAGCTACCTGTTGAACAATACCATCTTTCATAACTACGATTCTAGTTCCCAATGTCAAAGCTTCTGTCTGATCATGTGTAACGTAGATAATAGTAGTTCCTAATCTCTGGTGTATTTTTGAAATCTCGATACGCATCTGTACACGCAACTTAGCATCCAAGTTTGATAAAGGCTCATCCATAAGGAATACCTTAGGATTACGAACGATAGCACGTCCCATAGCGACACGCTGTCTCTGTCCACCTGATAAAGCCTTTGGCTTACGATCCAACAAATGATCGATATCCAAGCTCTTAGCAGCCTCATGTACCAATCTATCGATTTCATGCTTTGGTGTCTTTCTTAATTTTAGACCAAAAGCAATGTTATCATATATAGTCATATGTGGATATAACGCATAGTTCTGGAATACCATCGCAATATCTCTATCCTTTGGCTCAACGTCGTTTACTAACTTATCCCCAATCCACAATTCTCCTGAAGAGATATCCTCAAGACCAGCAATCATTCTTAATGTTGTTGACTTACCACATCCTGAAGGTCCTACGAAGATAATAAACTCCTTATCTTCAATTTCCAAGTTAAAATTCTTAACTGCCACAAAACCATTGTCATATGTTTTGTTGATGTTTTTTAATGATAAACTTGCCATTTTTCTCATGTCCTCCTAATAAATCCTTGTTACTTAACGTACCACATCATGATACACTAATTCATTTTTTTAGACCATACTTCAAATAAACAAATAATCCCCCACTCTTTTGTGCAGATTGCACATACGTAAAAAATGCACTTCACAATTCGCAAATTCCACTTTTTCTTTTGCAAATTTGATGTGCATTTTTTATATTTTTTTTCTTCATTTTTTTAATATTTTATTAATAATTTCATTTGACTTTTTAAAATTTTGTTCACCTTTCATATTTTCCCCATTTTTTTCCAAGCCAACTTTTTTCTTGCATCATTCACATTTACCAAAATACGCATTTTTACGCTTTCTTTTTCATGTAATTATCATATTCTTTACGAAAAATTCTTCCTTTAATTCTCTCAATCATCCGTACTTTTGCTGCTTTCCATTGGGTAAAAAAGGTTCCACCAGCTTGCCCGACTTCCATTTGAGAATACTGGTTCATCTTCCGTCGAACCAACACATCTGCGCCAATACACAGTAATCCATTAAACTTATGATGATTATCTGCAATCCAATTTTCCTGCAACTGTGGTTCAATAGCTGTCATAATAATATCCGGACAAGTT
The DNA here is from genome assembly GCA_045124315.1 of Lachnospiraceae bacterium. Taxonomy (GTDB): domain Bacteria; phylum Bacillota; class Clostridia; order Lachnospirales; family Lachnospiraceae; genus CAG-411. The sequence continues at coordinate 15,745 of JBGVLO010000277.1, read as the reverse complement.
ACATTAATGTCATTCAACAAACTCTCATCATCCATTTTCTCGCCACCCACAAAAGTACCCACCACAGAAATCCCCGGATATTGTTCTCTGCAATAATATAACAAAAAGCTCAACTTTTCCAACCGATCTCCTACCAAATATAATGTATAGTTCTCCTGCTCAATGTACTCTAAAACTAAATCCAAATACTCCACACCCATCAACAAGCGCTTTTCTCTGAAGCGTTCTATGTTATGCATTCCCATAACATTTTCTTCTCCTGGAAGGATATACTGAAACTTTCTTACTTTTTCTACATACTGTTCAGAAGACATGCTCTCCCTCAAAATAGGTATGGACAAAAACAATAAGGTACGCAATCTTTCATCTTCACATATCTTTTGTAGTTCTTCCCGAAATTCCTCTGCTGTAAAAAGCCGAACCAAATATGCTAATGTATCCACTTGTTCTGCCATATTACAACACCCCCATTCGCAAAAAACACACTTTCAAATGTTAACCTCTAAAAATTCCCAATTCAAAATCTTATGGAGATATTGTAACATACAATTTTTGTTATACCATTACATATTCTTTAAATGTTTGCTAACACTTTACTACAGAAACGTATACACTCTTTTTTACTTTTCAAAATATATTGCAAAATTGTACTAATTTTCTTTACAATTTTCCCTCTCTTAACCACTACATTTGACTATCATTTAAACCTAAAACAATACAGATATCCACCCCATCCTTGCACTGACCAACTTCGATTTGTGCATCTGGAAAATATGCCAATAAATCTTGTCCATATCCTTCTTCCGTCACTATGATTTTGGTCTGCTGTAACGTTTCCTTGCTATAATTTCCTATACTTGTAACATTCATTCCCTTTGCAATCAATTTTTCCTGATAAGAAGATGCCAATCCGTTTACTGTTGTACTATTTAAAATTTCAAGATTCAACCCCACAGAAGAAGTGATCGTTCCACTGCCAGAAGAAGCGGTTGCTTCTTTCCCCTTATAAGCCTCATTGGAAAGTATTTTATTAATGAAGTAATTCGTCTCCTCTACCGACAATACAAATCCATCATCCGAACGTTCCCCACTAACAATAGAAAAGGCTACCTGTTTCGGTACTGCCTGCAAATATGTACTACTATATTTACATTTATCCTGCTCTGTTAAATTTGATTCGACCTTTGTATAGTATTTCTTAAAAAACCCCTCATAATCCGCTTCCGAACTCAAACTCTTCATTTCATTTTTATACTCTTTTCTCCATTTCTGCACGCCGGAAGCCTTCACGGTACGAAACATTTGCTTATATACCGAATACGGAATAACTGTGTAGTAACTAAACTGAATATCCATAGTATCTTCCAGTAACAACTGGGCACACTGGCACAAACCTTCTCCCTCAAAATACTTGTGAATCTTTCTCATGGTGATAATTTGCGGAATATCACTATTCGCTGTAGCTAATTTCTTATATAGATCATAAGAAATCGTAAACTGAAGATTACTAGGTACCGTAATATAATCAATATTTCTCGTGTTCGTATTGCAGATTTCAATTACAATTTTTTTAATCTTTCCAGATTCCGGATCAATCGCCAAGATCATATTTTTTGATACTTCTTCTGCTACACCATCTGCATTGAGATTATCAATATATTTGCTCAGACTTTTGTTCTCTCCTGCATTTCCATACCTTTCAAAATAAGCCAGTGAAACTTGATAACTACCAAACACTAGTGACACAAATACACTAACATATAACAATGATTTCAGAAAATCTCTCACAAAAATCTGTCCCATGCTCTTTCTTTTTTTCTTCATATATTTCATACTCCTTTTTATAGAGTGTTGTTCACATTACTTACATGTTCGCAACCGTAAAATGTAACAGTCCAGCCGTGGGTGTCCTGTTACGGCTCACAGCAAGCTTACGCATGCAAATTGCTGCGAGCCACGCCTAATTTATACTTTCATACGTCCTTGCACAGCAATGTGTGCAAGGACTACCTGAACTGTTACCGTAAAATCGCATTCTTTAGTATAGCAGAAAGGAATTTTCTACGCAACTGAATCCATTTTCTTTTTAAAGCATGCGTGCTATAATAGTTCTATAAGATTTTTTAGATAAAGGGGTTGATTTTATGTCAAAAAAAACAGTTTTAGTTACAGGTTCCTCCAGGGGGATCGGAAAAGCAATCGCCGTGAAATACGCCAAAAAAGGTTACAATGTAGTAATCAATTGTTTGAGAAATAAGGAACTGCTTGATAATGTAAAAAAAGAAATCGAAAGTTATCAAGTGTCCTGTCATACTTTTGTTGGTGATATAGGTGATTTTTCCACTGCAGAACAACTATTCTCAGAAATCACAAAATTATATGGAAGTTTAGACATTCTCGTAAATAACGCAGGAATTTCCCATATTGGTCTTTTAACCGATATGACTGCAGATTCCTGGAATCATATGATCAACAACAATCTTACTTCCGTATTTAACTGTTGTAAACTTGCTGTTCCCGGAATGGTTCACAAAAAGAGCGGAAAAATCGTTAACATTTCTTCTGTATGGGGGAATGTAGGTGCTTCTTGTGAAGTTGCTTATTCTACTACAAAAGGTGGTATCCACGCATTTACCAAAGCTCTGGCAAAAGAACTTGCACCTAGTAACATTCAGGTAAATGCTATTGCGTGTGGCGCCATTGACACGGAGATGAATCATTTTCTCACAGATGAAGAACTAGTAGATTTAGTAAACGAAATTCCTGCAGGCCGTTTAGGAACCGCAGAGGAAGTAGCCGATTTTGTTTATGCAATCACCCACAAAAATCAATATTTGACTGGTCAGATTATAAGTCTGGACGGTGGCTGGATTTAATTTCTTGTGAAAGGATATACTCATTATGATAGAACAAACAGTAAAAGACCGCATCCAAACCTGTTATCAGATTTGTGCATTGATCGATGCAAATTCCACAGACAATCGAACTCTTCCTTTAAAGGATATGCTACGCATTGAATTTTTAAAATTCTCCTCCTATCTTGTAGATTTGGACGGAACCATAGATCAGGAAGAGCTAAATTGCATTCGTGATTATTTGCAATTTGACCTTACTTCCGGTGCACTTAAGAATTTCAAAGAGAACGAAGGTGTTCGTTCAGACTTTCTCAAGCAGCCTCCTGTTATTTTAAAACATTTTGTTTTAGCTGATGCAAAGAAAATGATTGCAAATGATCCTTATGAACATCAGGCAGCCCAAATTCTAACAGATACTTATAAAATTTACGGTCAGATGCTAATTTCTTGTCATGCTACAGAACAAACCGATTCCCGTTCGGTAGAAACATTGACTAACTATATTACCTTGTTGGAAAACTTTCTGAAAGAATATGGGGTATGGAAATATTCGTCGGATCGGCTATTTCCAGTAACTGACATCTCTTCCACCCCTACTGATACACCAGATCTTTCCGATGAAGAAACCGTAGAGGCTTTACTAGAGGAACTGAATCAGTTAACCGGTCTCACTCAGGTAAAAGAAGAAGTGAATCGATTGGTAAATCTTATACGAGTACAAAAACTACGAGCAGAAAGAGGCTTCAAAAATTCTTCCTCTTCCTTACATATGGTTTTTTCCGGAAATCCAGGTACTGGAAAGACTACTGTAGCAAGAATTCTCGGTAAGATATTCAAACAATTAGCGGTATTGCCTTCCGGCCAATTAGTGGAAGTGGATCGTTCTAGTCTTGTCAGTGGCTATGTTGGACAGACTGCCACCAAAACCAAAGAAATGATCGACAAAGCAATGGGAGGTATTTTATTTATTGATGAGGCTTACTCTTTAACCGTAAACAAAGGAGAAAATGACTTTGGACAGGAAGCAGTAGATACTTTGTTAAAAGCAATGGAGGATCATCGAGATGAATTACTTGTAATTGTAGCCGGTTATCCTGAGCCTATGAAAGAATTCTTATCCTCCAACCCAGGGTTAGAATCTCGATTTAACCGTTTTATCAATTTTGAGGACTATACCAGCGATGAATTATTACAGATTCTAGAGACCCAATGTCAGATGCAGGAATATCACTTGTCCGCCGATGCAAAAATTGCTGCAAAAACCTATTTTGAGGAACGCACCAATAACAAACCAGAAAATTATGCCAATGCCAGAGATGTTCGTAATTACCTAGAAATAGCAATTGCAAACCATGCAAGCCGTGTTGTATCATTGGATGCAACCGACGAAATCCTAACCTGTATCGAAAAAGAAGATCTACCTTCCAATCATTAAGTATGATAAAGTGAAATTTCATACATATAGATAAAAAAGGAACTGCTGGTTTCACCCATCAGTTCCTTCTCATATTATCTGACTTGACAAACATTCTCTCGTAACTATGTAATGTCAATATTCTCTAGCATCTGTGTCTGCTCCTGTTGTATTGCATTTTGTTCACTTACAGCTTCTTTTTGCTGTTCTTTTTCTTCCTTTTTGGTCATCTCAGAAGATACCTTCTCTTCCTTTTCAACATTCGCTGTACCTAATCCTGTCTTACTAAGTTCCAACACCACACCATCGCTAGCTGCCTTTTTCGTATTCTTTTCCATCTCTACTGTTGCAGCCTGTTGTTCCAAATTTCTTCCCTGTTGTACTTTCGCATCATTCGAACGAGCGCCAATACTCTCAAAGCGATTGTCTCCGACCATCATACGCATATACATCACCTCTTCTCATATATGAAGCATGTATTTGAGGTTTCCTGTCTTCATTTTACCACTATTTCCCAATCAACACAATCCATTTTTATACTCTTGTGCCAATTTTTCAAATATCGGTAAGGATTTTTCAATCTGTTCTGTAGATACACAATAAGAAATTCGCACATATCCCGGGCAGCCAAAATCATCTGCCGGTACCAATAACAATTCGTGTGCCTTCGCCTTTTCACAAAATGCCTTTGCATCCGGCTCCATAGCTTTTACAAATAAATAAAATGCACCATCCGGATGCACACATTGAAATCCCGCCTTCGTCAATCCTTCATACAAAATATCTCTATTCTTTTTATAAACAGATACATCCGAGGTCTGTCCGATACACTTTGCAACTACTCTTTGGAACATACTGGATGCACATACATATCCCAACGCACGCCCTGCTCCACAAACAGCTGCAAACACTTCTTCCGACTGTTCCATTTTATTAGAGACTACAATATATCCAATCCTCTCCCCTGGCAATGACATAGACTTACTGAACGAATAACCAACCAGTGTATTGTCATAGTAATTAATCAGATACGGAACTTTGATGTCATCATACACCAATTCTCTATATGGTTCATCGGTAATCAAATAAATTGCATGACCATATTCTTTTTGTTTCTTTTGAAGTACTGCACACATTTCCTGAATGTTCTCTTCTGATAAAACGACTCCGGATGGATTGTTCGGCGAATTCACAATAACAGCTTTCGTGTGTGGAGTAATGGCCTTTTCAAATCGTTCCATCTCAATCTGAAAGTCTTCTTCACGGGACGGCACCGGAACTAACTTTGCACCTGCCGCTTCCACAAATACACGGTATTCCGGAAAGAACGGAGTAAAAGTAATAAACTCATCACCTGGAACCGCTAATGCCTTGATACTGATTGTTAACGACGCCGCCGCTCCCACTGTCATATAAATATCCTGCGCGCGTACATTGGTTCCATGGGTTTCATTGATATATGTGGCAATTGTTTCACGCACCTTACTATCTCCCGGCGCAGAAGTATATCCATGTAATTGAGTTGGATCCATCTCTTCCAACAAATCACGGATTGCCTTTCCTACACTTTCCGGTGCAGGAATACTTGGATTTCCCAAGCTAAAATCAAACACATTTTCTTCCCCTATTTCTTGTTTTCTCTTATTTCCATATTCGAAAATCTCTCGAATCACCGAACTTGTCTTTCCTAATTTTAACATATCCTCTGCTATCATCTGTTTTCCGTCCCTTCCAGGCATATTACTGCCAATCCACTGTTATTCTGTCTCCTGTACTGACTGCTGCCACTGTACCATCCTTTGTTTCAAAATCCATGGCATTTGCTTTCTGTATTTCTCGTACAAGCTTATTTGATGCCGGATTCTTTTCCGAGCAGGTAATAACCGCATATTTCGGAGAGGTCAAAGAAATAAACTCTTCGCTATAATCGTCCTTTCTTCCGTGATGGGGTACTTTCAAATAATCCACATCTACGTCCATTTGCTCCGGCAACTCCTGCAATCGTTCTCCACATGCATCTGCCGCAAACAAAAAGCTATCCTTTCCGTGGGTCATTTTGGTAACAATTGAATATTCATTCTCATCCTCTTCTCCGTCATTCCTATATTCTTCTTTTTCCGGAGGGTAGATTTCTAATACAATGTCATCCACCTGCAGCATCTGCTCTTTTTCAACAAAAACCAGCTCCTTCTGATACTCTTCCAAAGCCTCTGTCATTTTTCGATACGCTTTGCTCTCAACCGGCTTATTATATGCATAAATGGTATCAAAGGAAACTCCTGCCTTTAGCAATTTTGGCAGTCCTCCTATATGATCTTTATCATAATGGGTCAATTCCAAATAATCAATATGTGTAATTCCTTCCTGATTTAGATACTCTTCTATCTCATCTGCATTGTTTTTTTCTCCAGTATCGATCATAATTGTATGCATCTTCGTCTGGATCACAATGCAATCTGCCTTCCCTATATCCAAAACGGTTACTTTCACTTCATCTGTCGCTGGAACAGAGCTGTTTCCTGGCTGCTGACGCTCATTGTTTTTTTCTCCACAACCTGAAAACAACAAAAACAAACAACTTATTATTGCAATTGTTTTTCTCATACAAACCTTTCCTTACCTTGCCTAATCCTGTAATAACTCTTCCACAAAACGAATATAATCCTGCATCGTCGTGCAATTTGGTGCATAATCAATTAATAGTTTCTTCTTTGTCTGTGCCTCTTTCGTCTTTACACACTCACGTATGGCTGTGTCAAACAACTTGGTACCCATTTTGTCAGCCAGTTCATGCAAATCTACCTGGACTGTTTTTTCAAGGTTTGACCGTCCTGAAAATTTTACTAATAATAACCCGGCAATCGATAGATTCGGATTCTGCCTTCTCTGTACAGCCTTTATGGTCTCATGCAATTGTTCTAGTCCCTGTAAAGCATAAGCATCTGCAGTTACCGGAATCACCACCTGATCTGCCGCGATCAAACAATTGTATAAAATCACGTTCAAAGACGGTGCGGTATCGATCACAATATAATCATAGCCCTCCAGTGCCTCAACGGCATCTTTTAGTCGGTATAGCCCTTCCACATCTCCATCCAGCATTTTCTCTGCTTTGCTCAAAAGAGGATCGGATGCAACAATATCTCCGTTCTCCATATGCTGGATTGCATCTTCTAGTGGAAGTTTATCGGAATCGACCATTACATCGTATAATGTGGCCTGATCCTCAATCACAGCCTGATACGTGCTTGTACTATTTCCCTGTGGATCTGCATCGATCAATAACGTCTTTTTTCTCTTTCCCAAAATTCCAGCCAATGTTGTTGCTGTTGTTGTCTTCCCAATTCCACCTTTTTGATTTGCTACTACAAATGTAATTGCCATCTTTCTTACATCTCCTTCTCATTTGTCCCTTTGTTACAGTTCACATATCTGTTAACTGTAACGTCCCATTCTTATATTTAAAAGGCAATCTGTCCATTGATTTCTTTATTGATCACATAGAATACCATCTGCTCTTCCGGCTTTATGTACATATCCACTTCCATAATATCTTCATCCTTTACGCCACGATTCACAGCATCTTTCTTCACCAAATCCAGTAAATTCTGCTCGGTTCGTTCTCTTCCCTGATACTGAATTACGATATTCTTTTTCGCTCTCGCAAAGCCTCCTGCAGTTCTTTCTGCACGCTCCACACTACACTTTCTTGCCATTCGCCCTCATCTCCTCTCAATACTTAATTGCTTCTTTCCTAACATTCATAGTCCAAACACATACGCACTTCCATATTTGGACGCACTGCAGAATCTGCAACTGCAACATGTGCCGGATGTCCTGCATACCCCTTCAATGCCACCTCTGACTCAAACAAAGAATCCAACATAAGGTCTGCAGTGGAACTTGCTAGAAATTCAGTTTGTACGGAAATTTCCACTAATCCTGGAATCTGTCCCTTTAATCCTTCCAATCCTTCTTTCACTTTCTGACGAATGATTTTCTTTTCTTCTTCTGTCTTATCTTCCTTGATCTTCCATAAAATTACATGCTTTACCATACTTATTCTCCTTTTCTTATCCTTCTTGATTATTTTATCCACAACTACACTTCCTTGGTTACTTTTAAAATATCCAATGTATGTGCGGCTGCACCAATCATATCCTGACGCTCGCAGGTAGACAAATGGTACTGAATAAAATACTGAAATTCTTCTTCATCCATAGCATTCAAAGCCTGACGCATATGATTTGCCGGCCCATCCGGTGTAATAATCTTTATTCGCTCCACCGGCACTCTTGCATTGACCTTATCAATATCCTCAATTCGCATATAATCGTACAAATCCGCTTCTTCTGCCAACACACGAAAATCATCTGATAATTTGTGGTTCGCAATACTTTCTTTTATGTGTCGCTCCTTAAATCCATGTCGAATCACCGCATAATCATTCATGCAATATGCCACAAGAATTATGCCACCACTCTTTGTAACACGAACCGCTTCTGCCAAAGCCTGAACCTTTTCCTCAATACCAAACAAATGATACATAGGGCCAAATACCAGCGTAAGATCAAAGGAACTATCCGAAAACCGTTTTAGCTTTTTGGCATTTCCCTGATAGGCTTTTACCGAACTTCCCTTAGATTTTAAAATTCCTAAGTTGTATTTCACCAACTCCACTGCAGTCACATCATAGCCCTCTTCCGCAAGGCTCACACTATATCTTCCAGTTCCTGCACCTACATCCAACACTTTTGGTGAATCCATCTGTTCTAAATACTCATGAATGTATTTCATTGAGGTAATAAATTCTACCTTTCCATGTCGGCTGTTTAATCGCTTCTCTTCGTTAAACTTATTGTAATACTTCTCAAGCTCTGTCATATGTACTCCGCTTTCCTTTTTTCCTATTCTCGCTACGCCGTAATCCGCTATGCCTTATGCGCAGGCGCACCATATAAACAGTAACCATTATAACAATTTTAATGCTTGTTGGAAACCCTTTTTGATTGACATTTTTCCCTTGTTTCATATACACTGTTGCTATGTACGATCAATGTCTAGGGTCTAAAGTTCCGAACGCACACGAGCTTGCGGGATATGGGCGAATGTCCTTGAGACCCCAGCGCCATGTTAATATGTTACGGAGGGTACTGGTATTATGAAAATAAAAATATGTGGATTAACCACCCTAAGGGAAGCGGATTATTTAAACCAGCACAAAGTCGACTTTGCCGGTTTTGTTCTTTTTTTTCCAAAAAGCAAGCGAAATATTTCCATCCAGAAGGCAGAAGAAATTATGAATGCGCTCAATCCAGACATAAAAAAAGTAGCAGTGGTAGTTTCCCCATCTTTAGAACAAATTAAAGAAATACAAAACTCCAATTTTGATTACATTCAAATTCACGGACAACTGGATTCTTCTGTCATTCGTTATATTTCTCTGCCTATACTGAAAGCCTTTAATGTAAAAGATATGGAACAGTACGAAACCTATAAAACATGCGAACAAATTGCTGGTTATGTATTTGATGCCCAGGAACCAGGAAGTGGAAAAACATTTGACTGGAGCTTAGTTTCCAAAATTCCAAAGGATGATAAGCTTTTATTATTAGCCGGAGGTCTCCAGCCAGAAAACGTTGCTATGGCAATTCAAAATATTCATCCTGACGGAGTGGATGTATCTTCAGGTGTAGAATATACAGAACAGCCTGGAAAAGATCCTGAAAAAATAAGGGCTTTTGTTACTGCTGTACGAACAGGCCAGTAATGTTTGCATTCAACATAGAGAGCGCCCATTGTGCACAGATAAGAAAAAGGACGGTACACATTCCCCGTCCTTCTTGTTTTATCGTAACTATATCTTTTTCTTGCAAAATCCAGCCACACAACACTTGTCACAATATGGCTCTTTGGTTCTGGCTGTACATACTGCTCTTCCATGATCCACTAACCGATGGCAAAAATCATTGCTTTCCTCTGGTGGAATGATCTTCCACAATTCCATCTCAACCTTCTTAGGATCCTTAATTCCATCTACTAAGCCCATACGGTTTGTAAGTCTGATACAATGGGTATCTGTAACGATGGCCGGTTTGCCATACACATCTCCCATAATTAGATTTGCACTCTTTCTTCCCACACCAGGCAGCTTCAGCAGTTCTTCCAATGTATCCGGCACCTGTCCATCATACACATCCCGTAGCATCTGCATACAGGCACTTATATCTTTTGCCTTACTCTTACCTAATCCACATGGTCTGACAATTTCTTCGATTTCTTCCACTGTGGCACTAGCTATCGCATCAATATCCGGATATTTTTCATATAAAAGCGGCGTAATCTTATCCACTCGCTCATCTGTACATTGTGCAGCCAAACGAACACTGATCAACAATTTCCAGGCAGAATCATAATTCAAGGTACAATGGGTATCCGGATATTCCTGCTTCAGCCCTTCAATAATCTTCTTCGCTCTTTCCTTTTTTGTCATATGCCTGATTCTCCTTACTTGTGCAACATTTCATTATTGCAACTTCATGACTCCATTATCTCCAATTGTCATCCTGTTCCAATTCTGTTTTTTGCACAATATTCTTATCCTGATTTGCATAAATCAATTCCTGATTTCGAATGCTGACACGAGTTTCTGGGGCAATGGATTTGGTTACAAATGCATTACTTCCAATTACAGAGCCCTTTCCAATTACCGTATCTCCACCTAAAATAGATGCTCCGGAATAGATTACCACATCATCCTCAATAGTTGGGTGCCTTCTCTTACCCTGTAATTTCTGTCCTCCTCTTGTAGACAATGCACCAAGAGTCACACCCTGATATATTTTCACATTATTACCAATCACTGTGGTCTCGCCTACAACAATGCCGGTTCCATGGTCAATAAAGAAATTGCGACCTATGGTTGCTCCCGGATGAATGTCAATTCCAGTCTGCCAGTGAGCATGTTCTGTCATAATTCTAGGAAGCAATGGCACTCCTAGCTGAAATAACTCATGTGCAATACGATTTACTGTAATTGCATACAATCCTGGATATGCCAAAACAATCTCTGCGTGATAGTAGGCAGCAGGATCTCCATCATAAGCTGCCTCAAGATCTCCCTCCACATATTCTCGGATCAATGGCAATTTTTTAAAGAATGTGATCACAATGTCCTCTGCCATCTCTTCAATTTCCTGTTCTGTCTTTCCTTGTACTTCCGGATTATAACGCAATGCACGATTCACCTGCTTATTCATATGAAAAATTGCATCTTCTATCTGCACTGCATAATCATGCTCTAAATTGTATACTTTATATCCCTGATCCCGAAAATACCCTGCAAAAATCAATTTAATAATTTTATCCAACAATGCAACAACATACTTCTTCTGTGGCTGATTTGCCATATCAACCTTATCCGTATTTCTCTGCTTTCTATAATCGTTCATAAGTTCTGAAACTATATTACTAATTTCCTTTTCAATCTTTCCTGCCATTTGAATACCTCTCTTTCCTATACTTCCATGATTGCCTGATGAAATTCAATTCTTTCATCTATCATCCATTTCCTAACAATACTACAAATTGTCCCTACACTCTTATCTATGGACGTAACAGTTCAGCTGGGTGCTAAACTGTCACCTATGGACTTCTATATAAAACATAAACAAAAAACAATCTGTCTTTCTTATCAAAATAGCTCGTTGCCATCTTTAAACAAGTATAACAGATACCAAAACAAAATGCCACACGAAAACACCTACCTCTAAACAGTAAGCTTAATATCTCCTTTGGAAACCACAATATGATATCCCACACTCTCCACTCGTTTTTCCAAACATCCCCGGCATTCTGCTGCCTCTTCTCCGGTGCATACCTTTCCGTCATACAATGCATATTTTTCCCGTACACTTTTTGGAGATAGATTTGGCATTACCACGTTCGCCCCTGCCAGTATCCCTAGCTCCCTTCCTCTCGGATGTATGGTAGCCAGTGCAGTTGTAGCTGGCAGTAACACATTCTTTTCCATAATTCGTATGAGACTTAAATAAAACAAGGTGTCCTCCAGTGTCCCCTCCTGTTCTTTTGCAAATCTGGTATCTTTATGCGGTATAAAAGGGCCAATTCCAACCATATCCGGCTTTAACTGATGAATAAACACGAAATCTTTTGCAATACTTTCCACCGTTTGAAAAGGACTTCCCACCATAAATCCACATCCCGTCTGAAATCCTATTTGCTTTAAATTTCTCAAACATTCCATTCTATTTTTTTGTGACATTTCCTCTGGGTGAAGTTTTCCATAATGCTCCAAGTCCGCAGTTTCGTGCCGAAGCAAATATCGGTCCGCACCAGCTTTATAAAATTTTTCATAACTTTCATAAGGCTTTTCCCCAATAGAAAGCGTAAGGGCACAATCCGGATACTCCTTCTTTATTTTTTTTACCAGTTCCACAACTCTTTCATCCGTATAATAAGGATCTTCCCCACCCTGTAACACAAATGTACGAAACCCCAGTTGATAGCCTTCTGCGCAACACTGCAAAATTTCCTCTTCTGTTAACCGATATCGAAGTGCGTTTTTGTTGCTTCTTTGTATTCCACAATAGTAACAGTCATTCTTACAGTAATTAGTAAATTCTATGAGACCACGAATATAAATATCCTTCCCATAGATAGAATCGGCAATGGTTCTCGCTTTTTTTGCTGCATATTCTTCTAATTTCTTCGTTCTCCCTTTTAGAAGCAACACAAACTCCTCTTCCGTCAGTTCTCCCGTTTCTTCTAATTTATCAATCCATTCAAACATTGCAAATCCCCTTCTATTATAATACGAATTTATACGCTTTCTGTTCGAAGTACTTCTCCTATAGAGAAAAAAGACCCTGGCTGTTTTATACCAAGGTCTCTATACTCTCTCATCATAAAATTGATGTAACTATTTTGCTAATTCCAGCATCTTTTCCAATGGTGCATTTGCTTTCAAACGCATCTTCTCATCCATCTCTACTTCAGGAGAAAGATTCTCTAATGCTTCCTTCACACCCTCTAAGCTAATGCGCTTCATATTTGGACAAAACTGTCTGTGTCCAACCGCATAAAATTTCTTTTCCGGATTCTTCTGTCCCAACTCGTAGAACACCCCCATCTCCGTACAGATTAAAAATTCCTTAGCATCTGAACTTGTAGCAAAATCAATAATCTCTGATGTACTTCCTACAAAATCTGAAATCTCCACTACATCTTCTGTACATTCCGGATGTGTAAGAATCAATGCTTCCGGATGTACTTCCTTGGCTTTCAATACATCTTCTTTCAAAATACTCTTATGCACATGACAAAAACCATCGTTGAAAATAAATTCCTTCTCTGGCAATTGTTTTGCCACAAATCTGGCAAGATTATTGTCCGGAATAAAGAAAATATGCTTATTTGGCAGCTTCTCTACTACGCGCACCGCATTGGATGAAGTCACACAAACATCCGATTCTGCCTTAATCTCTGCTGTTGAGTTTACATAGCAAACCACCGCTACATCCGGATATTCCTTTCTTACTTCATGAATACGATCAATGTCTACCATATGTGCCATTGGACAATCCGCCAACTCATCTGCCATTACTACTCTTTTTTCAGGATTCAATATCTTGGCACTCTCACCCATGAACGACACGCCACAGAACAAAATCGTCTGCTGTGTTACTTCTTTCGCTTTCTTAGCAAGGAAATATGAATCCCCAACAAAGTCAGCCAGTGCCTGCACTTCTCCATCTACATAGTAATGGGCTAAGATCACTACATCTTTTTCTTTTTTCAAACGTTTGATTTCTTCTATCATGGTATTCTCCTTTATCAAGGTTATAATCTGTTGTTGTAAACCATATATCTGTAACAATTCAGTGGTTCTTGTTTATTTTAAAGACCACAGGGAGATTTGTCAATGAAAAACCGCCCAATCAATACTAGAACTTCTGCCTCTACTATAGATTTTTTTCATTTCTTTTTGCCATACGCAAAAAATATGACAACAAATACAGAATAAAATGCTGTTGCAATCCAATAAAATTTGGATGACCCCAGATGCCATTGCGGGTCAAATCGATATAAGTTGAACATCATGTTTCCTGTAAAATGCCAAATACACGCTGGAACAATATTGTTTTTCGCAAATTTCGTTATTGCAAAATAGCCATAACTTTCAAAAATACATCCCGCTGCAAACGCAAAAACAGGTACTTCCATGGAACCTAATAGAATAAAATGATAATGCCATAGTGCCCAGATAACTCCCACAATGAGAGGTATATATTTGTCAGAAATCAGCGTTTCGAGTTTATCCTGTAAAAAACCTCTCCACCCCAATTCTTCTGCAATTAAAGCCCATGAAATAATCAATATTTTCCGAACTGTTATTGGTGATAGAAATACATTTGTGTCGCCAAAAAACATTGCCACCAGCTTTGCACATGTTAAAAGAATAAAGGGAATGAACAATGCTAGTATGCATTTTTTCCAATCAAAATTCCATATATATTTCTTATGCAAATATTTTATTAATCCTGATTTATTATTTTGGACAAATATTAAGATTATTACTGCAAGTGTTGGCGAAGCGCCCTCTATACCATACAGGATAAGACTTAGTGCACCATTCTCCTTTATCCGTGTCAATCTGCATAGAAATATACACAGAAGAGGTATCCCAAACGCTAGAAGCGAATACTCTAATATCTGTATTAGATTACTCTTTTTTATGTTCATAGTCTGCCTTTCTGTAAAAACGCTGATGGAGTGATAAATTCCGAAAGAAATCTTCTCCTATCTAATACATTACAACTTTCCTGCTGAAGCTAAATACTCCAGAAATCCCTCACAGCCAGCAAACACATCTTCATAAGTAGCATCGAAATCTCCTGTGTACCAGGGATCCGCCACATCTCTTCCACTTCCTGCAAAGGAAAGCATTTTATATATTTTCCCATCCGGATCCCCTCCGGCAATTCGGTTCATATTTCGAATATTGGCAGTGTCCATACCAATTAGATAATCGTATTCCTCATAGTCATTTTTGGTCATTTGCACCGCTCGATGGGGAACTACCGGAATCCCCATTTCACGCAACTTTTTCACAGTTCCGTAATGGGGACCATTTCCAATTTCCTCCCTGCTGGTGGCAGCAGAATTAATATAAAACATCTCCTCTATGCCCTTCTGCTTTACCATGTGGGTAAAGAGACTTTCGGCGAGGGTGCTACGACAAATATTGCCGTGGCAAATAAATAATATTTTAATCATGCCTTAAAAACTCCTTGAAAATGCTGATTTTCCTTGTTTTTACGCCACTTTATACGATTTGCTGTGATAGATTGTTTTCTTCGTTTTCGTCGCATATCGTGGCATAAATTCGTATATTTTGTCATCCAAATTTAGTAAAAATCTTAGTAAAACAGCTCGATTTTCTCATTTTACTAAA
>JBGVLO010000276.1:0-1671 GCA_045124315.1 Lachnospiraceae bacterium | reverse complement strand
ACCTTTGCCAGAATCCACAAGACCACGAAAAGACGGACCAGGAGGCGACTAGTTAACCAACAGAAAAAGGGATTTGCAGATATAAACACCTGTAAATCCCTTTTTACTTTTGTCAACCATAAGTCAATTACTTTCTATAAACAAAAAGCGGAAAACCATAAGTTTTTCCGCTTTATTTCGTGAAGCATCGGGGATTCGAACCCCGGACAACTTGATTAAAAGTCAAGTGCTCTACCGACTGAGCTAATGCTCCGTATTTTATTGAACAGTTCTTTTCAACTGCCCTAACTGGGCTAGTTGGATTCGAACCAACGAGTGCAGCAGTCAAAGTGCTGTGCCTTACCGCTTGGCGATAGCCCATTAAATTTGAGGGTGGATAAAGGGATTCGAACCCTTGGCCTCCAGAGCCACAATCTGGCGCGCTAACCAACTGCGCTATACCCACCATAGTGCCAACCAAGTTGGCAAATGTGCCCAAAGGGATTCGAACCCCCGACCCACGGCTTAGAAGGCCGTTGCTCTATCCAGCTGAGCTATGGACACATGTTTTCTCTAATGAGCTATCATCACACCAATTGACAGTGGTGAAGCGGGTGATGGGAATCGAACCCACGTATCTAGCTTGGAAGGCTAGTGTTCTACCATTGAACTACACCCGCTTAAAGTCGGGGTGACAGGATTCGAACCTGCGACCTCCTGGTCCCAAACCAGGCGCTCTAGCCAAACTGAGCCACACCCCGTGATGTGTTGACACTCTATATGGTGTCTTTTGTTTGTTTTGTGTTGCGTTCCTTAACGCAAGACATATATTACAACATAGAAAAACAAATGTCAACACTTTTTTTCACTATTTTTTATAAAAATTTTGTTTCAAATTTAGGCACTTTGCCTTTTTCCAGGTAAAGCACCATATAACTTGGTCTTCTTTTCTCCTGTCTAGGATAAGTCAGGCTTCCAGGATTCGCCACTATGATATCTTCATCAATTTCCAGAGTCGGTCTATGGGTATGTCCAAACAGTACAATGTCTGCTTTATTTCTTCGACCCGCTGATTTCAACTGCTCATTTCCGGAATGGGCATAATAATAATGTCCATGGGTCATAAAAATGCGATGTCCAGCCAATTCTATTATCTTTTCCCGTTCAATATCTGAAAAATAATCGTTATTTCCGGATATCAGCTCCTTTGGTGTTTCTACAAATGCCTCTATAAAATCTTCAGACCCTTCCAAATCGCCTAAATGTAAAAAATAATCAAATGGGCCAGCCTGTTCCAATGCTTTATTTAAATATGTATTTCTCCCATGTGAATCGCTTACTACAAATACTCTCATGTTTTGCACCATGCCTATCAAAAATAATAGACGCAAACATAAAGGATGAAGATATCTGTTTGCATATTATTCCTTTCTTCTATTTTTCGTTCATCCTTTTCTTTTGTATAGAAAAAGTTCTGTCTCAATCTTTCTTTTCCTATATATGGTTTCATTAACTTTTTAACTGCAAATATTCCTGAATTACCTTTTTCATTTTCATCAAAGCCTTTCCTCTATGACTAATCTGATTCTTTTGCTCTAAAGTAAGCTCTGCGGTTGTACAATCAAATTCTGGTACATAAAATATTGGATCATAACCAAATCCATTACTTCCTTTGCTTTCATATCCAATATA
>JBGVLO010000275.1:0-2883 GCA_045124315.1 Lachnospiraceae bacterium | reverse complement strand
AAATTTATGTTGTAGATACGAAAGAAGAATTGAAGATAGTGGGTAGTATACCTTTGGAAGAAGAGGATGGATATTACTGTATGGAAATGTATGTAAGAGACCAGCAGTTAATTACCATAGAAAAGAAAGAAACATATTATTACGTGTGTAATTGCATTGAACATTCGAAAGAACATGATGAGAAGGAATCAAAGGATGCTACCAAGGTATCAATTTATAATATTGAAAATAAAGAATACCCGGTATTAGAAAAAGAGTTGGTACAGGATGGATATTATTTAAGTTCCAGAGTGACAGAAGAGTATTTGTATTTGTTTACTGAATACACTACGTATCAGCCGGATGATATTGAAGATTTTGATGCTTATGTTCCATGCATTGATGGGGAGAAATTGAATCATGATGATGTGTGCATTTTACCAGAAGGAGAGTCTACGGGGTCTTTGCTTGTCAGTGCGGTGGATTTAGAGGAGAAGGAAGTAAAAGATAAGATAATGTTGACTTCTGGTGCTCATATATTTTATGTGAGTGAGGAAAATATATATAGCGCCATAAGGATTTGGAAACAGGGAAATGAGTATACAGAGATTGTAAAAGTTGCATATCAGGAAGATGAATTGGAGTATGTCGGAAAAACAGAAATTGAAGGGGAGGTGTCTGACCAGTATTTCATGGATGAGAAGGATGGTTTTTTACGGTTAGTGACTCATGTTTATTGCGATGAATCTTATTATGATGTGGATGTTAATGTTGAATTGGAAGAAACGATAGAAATAGTAGAAGAATTTAATAGATTGTATGTTTTGGATGCGAATTTAAAGGAAGTAGGACGTATTGATGATGTGGCACCGGATGAAGAGTTGTATAGTTGCAGGTTCATGGGAGATATGGCTTATTTCGTAACCTTTAGACAGATAGACCCTTTGTTTGCAGCGGATTTATCGGATCCATACAATCCGGTGTTAGCAGGACAATTAAAGATTCCGGGATTTTCAGAATATTTACAACCTTATGGTGATGGTTTGTTGCTTGGTATCGGATATGATGCCAATGAGGAAACGGGACAAAGAAAAGGCGTAAAATTAACTATGTTTGACATTCATAATCCGGCTGATATCACAGAAATCACCAGCACATACCTTCCGGAATGCAACGGTTTGCAAAGTGATGCAAAGGCTATTTTAGCCAATGTCAATAAAAATATCATAGGTATTAGCACATACCGGTATGATGGGGATATGTACTATTATTGCTTCTCTTATGAAGATGGGGAATTTGTAACAAATATGGAAGAGCAGATTTCACACTACCATACCAGAGGAATTTATATTGATGATGTGTTGTATGTGGCAAATAGGATGGAAGTAAAGGCAGTTTCTTTAGAGGATTATTCGTTGCTTGAAACATTGGAGTTAACAGAAGATTAGTATTACATGGCAGGCACCGAAAGGGTGGCCTGCCATTGTGGTTATTTATATTAAGAAAAAACAAAGGATTTCCACCACGTAAACATAGGGTTGTTAATTATTTAGGTGGCTGTCAGAAAATTCTCATATGACCGGTGCTGTTTTTAGTTGAAAGAACTCATATTATGGGTTAAACTGTATACAAGTTTTGTTCTTCAAAAAGTAGGAAATAGAACGATAAAAAGAAACCATAGGGGGGTAATTGATTCAAAAGAAACAAATTATGCAATTGCGAAACTACCAAAACTTATATTAAGTGATTCAAAAGAAACAAATACATAAGCAGGTGCTTGGTCGGCCGTCGGTACTTAATGAGCGACTTGTCGCGAATTTAGTACCGCTACGAGCCGAACGCAGCGCAAGCGTGCCTGCATTGTTTTGTTACTTTTGAATCACTTCCACATAAAATATTATAGTTTCGCAATTACCTAAAAAGAAACAAATACATATAAGGAGACAAACATGCAAAACATAGAGAGAATCACCGAACAGGAACTTGAAAAAAGCAAAGAAATACTAATTAAAATGAGAGATTATTATTATAAAAAGATGGTAGGACAGGTGCACCTTGGCACAGCATTATTTGCTACCATTATGTGCAATGGGCATATTTTACTTGAGTCCGTACCAGGACTTGCCAAGACAACGGCGGCCAAGACCATAACAGAGGCAGTAAACGGTACTTTTTCGAGAATTCAGTGTACACCGGACTTACTTCCTAGTGACATCATTGGTACCCAGGTTTTAAATTATTCCACCAACTCCTTTGACACAAAACTAGGACCGGTATATGCCAACTTTGTGCTGCTGGACGAAATCAACCGTTCCAGTGCCAAGACCCAGAGTGCGATGTTAGAAGTCATGCAGGAGCATCAGGTTACCATCGGCGGAAGTATGTATAAGATGCCGGATATTTTTACAGTAATTGCAACCCAGAACCCAATTGAACAAGAAGGAACCTATCTATTAGCAGAAGCACAATTAGACCGTTTTTTACTGAAAGAAAAACTGACCTATCCTAATATGAATGAGGAGTTTGCGATTTTAAACCGAATAGAACAAAATGTCTTTGTTCCGGAAAAATCCGTGGTGGAACTTTCGGATGTGATATATTTACAACAATTGGTGAAACGGGTGTACATGGACGATTCCATCAAAAGATACATCATTGCCATTATCAATGCAACCAGATATCCGGAGAGATTTATTTCTCCTGAATTAGCGGAGTATGTTACCATGGGTGCAAGTACAAGAGGTGCCATTGCACTGATGGAGGTATCTAAGGCTATGGCTGTCATGTGTTGCAGGAATTACGTAACCCCGGATGATGTAAAATCCCTGATGCATAGTGTGTTAAGACACCGAATCACGTTAAATTACGCAGCAGTGGCAGACAATATTAGCGAAGAAACCATTA
>JBGVLO010000274.1:0-39432 GCA_045124315.1 Lachnospiraceae bacterium | reverse complement strand
ACGATTACAAAAAGAAAAGTTACAGTCTCAATTGTTGTTACAGATTCATGATGAACTTCTTGTAGAGACTCATCCAGATGAGATTTCGATTGTGGAAAAAATTATTAAAGAGGAGATGAGTCACGCAATTTCCTTATCGCTTCCTTTGGAAGTAGATGTAAAAGAAGGAAAGAACTGGAATGAGGCACATTAGAAAAAATGTTAGTAAAGGATAGAGAAATGAAAATTATTGGATTGACAGGTGGAATTGGAAGTGGAAAATCTACAGTAGGAAAACGGATGGAAGAATTGAAAGCTGTAAAATTACAGATGACAGACGATATTGGTCATATTGCCCTAGAACAGGGAACAGAGAGTTATGATAAAATTATAGAAAGTTTTGGAAAGTCTTTTCTAAAAGAAAATGGAGAGATTGATCGCAATTTATTGGGACAGCTTGTATTTGCTAATCAGGACAAATTAGAAAAGCTAAATGCTATTATCCATCCGTGGGTGATTGACTATTTAAAAAGAGATATTGAGAATACCAAAAAAGAAAATAAGTATCTGTATTATGTGGTGGAAAGTGCAATTTTATTCCAAACAGGTCTGGATCGTATTTGTGAAGAAATATGGTATGTAGATGCAGACGAAGAAATAAGAAGAAAACGATTACAGGAAAATAGAGGGTACAATGTAGAAAAAATAGATTCTATAATGGCGCAGCAGAGGGAAAATGAGGTTTTTAAGAAACAATGTCAGGTTTTCATTTTGAACAATGGAGAATTATCAGAAGTTGATACACAGATAAAAAAATTTTTGAAGGAATAGTCAGTTTTATCAGGACGAATATATGTATAATTTTGGCTTTTCTTACAGGTTTGTGTTATAATGTTGTAAATAGTGTCTATTCGGCAATTGAAAGGGGATAGGGGCGAATAGTCAGGGAATGAAGAACTATGTGATATGTATGTAAGAGATAGAATGGGAGGAAAATGTTGTGGCAGAATATACAAAATGTCCGGAAAACTATATATTTGGATTGGATATAGGGACAAGAAGCATTGTGGGAACTGTAGGATATCGAGAGTCTGAGAAAGAGTTCCGTGTGGTGGGTCAAGTTGTAAAAATGCATGAAAGTCGTTCTATGCTGGATGGTCAAATCCATGATATTACGAAGGTTGCAGAGACAATCAGTTATGTGAAGAGTGAGTTGGAAGAGTTGCTTCAATATAAGCTTGAGGATGTCTGTATTGCTGCTGCAGGTAGAGTATTAAAGACAATTAATGTTAGAGCTGATTTGGATTTGGGGGAAGAAAAAATAATAGATGCAGAGTGTTTGCATTCATTGGATCTCGTAGGAATGGAATTAGCCTATACTGAGCTTAAAAATAGTATGTCGAAAGACGTAAATATGTATTGTGTTGGTTCTACAGTAGTACACTATTACTTGGATGATTTTATTATGCTAAATTTAGAGGGACATAAGGGGTCAAAAATCTCAGCTGATTTTTTAGCTACTTTTTTACCAGATGAAGTAATTAATTCTTTGTATTCGGCTGTAGAGAAGGCTGGATTGAAGGTTGTAAATCTGACATTGGAGCCTATAGCAGCCAGTGAGGTTGCAATTCCTGTTAATTTTCGATTGCTAAATATTGCTTTGGTGGACGTGGGAGCGGGAACATCGGATATATCGATTACCAAGGATGGAAGCATAATCGGATATGGTATGATTCCCGTAGCAGGAGATGCTTTTACAGAGGAAATTGCGAAGAAATATCTGGTAGATTTTGCAACAGCAGAGAAAATCAAAATTGGATGTATGACAAAGAAGAATGTACAGTATAAAGATATTATGGGAATTTCTCATAAGATACCTGTAAATGAGTTGATAGAAGGGTTAGATGATTCTATTCGCTCTACTACAAAGAAAATAGCAGATGAAATTATTAAGAGAAATGGTGGTTCGGCAGTAAGTGCAGTATTCATTGTTGGTGGTGGTGGTAAAATTCCTAATTTTGCAGAGTATTTAGCAGAGGCATTGGGATTGCCAAAGGAGCGTGTTGCTGTTAGAGGGGAAGAGGTATTTACAAATATACATTTTGAACAGGAAGAGATTAAACTTGATTCTACATTAGTTACTCCAGTTGGTATATGCTTGAGTTATTATTCTAAAAATAACAATTTTATTATGCTTTCAGTGAATGGAAGACAGATAAAACTATATGACAACAATCGTTTGACTGTAATGGATGCAGCGGTTCAGATTGGTTTTCCAAAAGAAAATCTTTTTCCAAAGCGAGGAAAACAAATTGTATATACTGTAAACAATGAAACCCGTGTAATCAGGGGAGAAGCTGGTGAGGGCGCGAAGATTGTGGTTAATGGAAAGACAGCGAATTTTAATACTAGGATTGGATCAGATGATATTATTGAGATTATTCCATCTACTGCTGGAAAAGATGCCAATGGAATTGTTGGAGACATCCCTGAATATAAGAGAAAAGGAAATTTGTCCATTGTTCTAAATGAAAAGACACTTACTTGTCCGAGAATGGTTCGTATAAATGGAGAGGTTGCTTTTGAGAATTCTGATGTGGCAGAAGGAGACAAGATAGAGATTTTGGATTATTATGTTATAGAAGAAATCTTGGAAGTGATCGATATGCCAGCACCTACTTATTTTTTGATCAATGGAAAAGAAGCTAGTTGGGAAGAGCGGATTTACGATGGCTTTGATGTGGAGTGTGTATGGGAAGATGGAGTGGATTACAAGAAAGCTGAAGTGGAACAGATATTGCAGTCTTCCGCCGAAGGATCAGAAGCAGAATTAAAAAAACAAGTAAATGATAAGGAAGCAGAAGAAGACGGTATTGTGGGAAAAATGGAAGAAAATGTAGAACAGACAGTGCAGAGTATTGGATCATCGAAAATCCATAACATTAATGTATTGGTGAATGATACCGATGTAGTGTTGTCAGGTAAGACAGAATATTTGTTTGTGGATGTTTTGGATTTCTATCCCTTTGATACAAGAGTTGCCAAAGGAAGTGAAGTTATTATGCAGGTAAACGGATTGCCCAAGACATTTGCAGATCCAATTCAAGATGGAGATCGAATCGATTTATATTGGAAGGAATAATAAGAAGAATAAGTAGTGGGATAACAATTTTTCCGGATACTTGCGAAAAACCAAATGATATATTAAAATATGCAGATATGGCAATGTATTATTCCAAGGAAAACGGAAGAGATCGTATGACAGTGGACAGTGATTTGGTGCGTTCTGCTGTAAACATAAAATAGAAAAGAGGAAAAAAATTGAAGCTGTGTAGTATATCCAGTGGAAGTGATGGAAATTGTATTTATATTGGGAATAAGGAAACGAACTTCTTGATTGATGCAGGAATAAGTGGTAAGAAAATTGAAGCTGGATTAAAAGATATTGATGTAGATCCGGAAAAGATCGATGCAATTTTTATTACCCATGAACATACCGACCATATTGCAGGAGTGGGTGTGATGGCCAGAAGATATGGAATACCCATTTATTCTACTGTAGAGACGATTTATGCTATGTTGCACACAAAAAAAGTGGGAAGAATATCAGAAGAGTTGCTTCATTATGTAAAACCAGATGAGAAGGTAACAATCAAGGATATAGAAATTACACCTTTTTCCATTTCACATGATGCGGCAAATCCAGTAGCATATACCTTTCAAGGGGATGGCCAGAAAATTGGAATTGCTACAGATTTAGGAACATATGATGAATACGTGGTAAATCATTTGCAGGATTCTAATTTATTATTGTTAGAAGCAAATCATGATGTGAATATGTTGCAGGTTGGTTCTTATCCCTATATGTTGAAGCAAAGAATATTGGGTAGCAAAGGTCATTTATCCAATATGGTTTCTGCCAATCTTCTTTGTAAGCTTTTGCATGATAAACTTCAGCATGTGATTTTGGGTCATTTAAGTAAAGATAATAATTATCCGGATTTGGCATACGAAACAGTGAAATGTGAGTTGGAAGGAAATGGATATGCGTGCAGGGATAATTTTTTATCCATAGCAAAATGTTTTGAACAAACATCTGTATTTGAATTATAGAACAAGATGTTGTATACTATAAAAGAATGTGTTTTATACAGTGAAAATCAGATACTAATCTGTTGAATTTAGGAGGATAAATCTATGAAGAAAACTATTATTACAGTTGTAGGTAAGGACAGTGTAGGTATTATTGCAAAGGTATGTACATACTTGTCAGAAAATCAGGTTAACATCTTGGATATTTCACAGACAATCGTGCAGGGATATTTCAATATGATGATGATTGCTGACGTGAATGCATCAGAGAAGGATTTTGTTGAATTGTCAACAGATTTAGAAAAGCTAGGAGAAGAAATCGGTTGTATCATTAAGATGCAACGTGAGGATATTTTCAACAAGATGCATCGTTTATAATTCAGAGAAAGGATAAAGAATAGCATGATTAATATTAACGAAGTATTAGAAACCAATAAGATGATTGAGAAGCAAAATCTGGATGTAAGAACAATAACATTAGGTATTAATTTGCTTGATTGTGCTGATTCCGATGTGAATGTAGTTGCAGATAACATCTATAAAAAGATTACAACAATTGCGAAAGATTTGGTTCCAACTGGTCAGATGATAGAGAAGGAATTTGGTATTCCTATTGTGAATAAAAGAATTTCAATCACACCAATTGCGTTGGTTGGGGCGAGAGCTTGTAAATGTCCAGAGGATTATGTAATCCTTGCAAAAGCATTGGATCGTGCAGCAAAGGAAGTTGGTGTTAACTTTATCGGTGGATATTCTGCTCTAGTGTCAAAGGGAATGACAAAGAGTGATGAATATTTGATTCGTTCTATTCCGCAGGCTATGAAAGAGACAGAATTTATCTGTAGTTCTGTAAATGTTGGTTCTACAAAGACTGGAATTAACATGGATGCTGTAAAATTATTAGGTGAGATTATTCTTGAAACTGCTGAGTTGACAAAAGAGAATGATTCGATTGGTTGTGCGAAATTAGTAGTATTGTGCAATGCTCCGGATGATAATCCTTTTATGGCTGGTGCGTTCCATGGTGTTACAGAAGCAGATGCGATTATCAATGTTGGAGTAAGTGGACCTGGTGTTGTGAAAACTGCGTTGGAGAGTGTAAAGGGTGCTGATTTTGGTACACTTTGCGAGACCGTAAAGAAGACTGCATTTAAGATTACTCGTGTTGGTCAGTTGGTTGCTTCAGAAGCATCTAAGAGATTGGGCATTCCATTTGGTATTATTGATTTATCATTGGCTCCTACACCGGCAGTTGGAGATAGTATTGCTGAAATTTTTGAAGTAATGGGATTAGGTAGAGCAGGTGCGCCTGGAACAACTGCTGCCCTTGCTATGTTAAATGATCAGGTGAAGAAAGGTGGAGTAATGGCTTCTTCTTATGTTGGTGGTCTAAGTGGTGCATTTATTCCTGTCAGCGAAGATCAGGGAATGATAGATGCCGTAAGCGAAGGCGCACTTACTTTAGAAAAATTAGAAGCAATGACTTGTGTATGTTCAGTTGGTCTTGATATGATTGCAATTCCTGGAGATACAAAGGCGACTACGATTTCTGGAATTATTGCAGATGAAATGGCAATTGGTATGGTAAACCAAAAAACAACTGCAGTTCGTCTGATTCCTGTAATTGGAAAGAAAGTAGGAGATACTGCGGAATTTGGAGGGTTGTTAGGATATGCTCCTATCATGGAAGTAAATCCGTTCTCATGTGATGATTTCATCAATCGTGGGGGAAGAATTCCAGCACCAATTCACAGTTTTAAGAATTAAGAATCTGATATGGCTATGTCTGTTGTGCAGGCATGGCCATTTTGTTACAAAGCTTTTATGCCACACAAATTTTGGTAATACTAATAGGGAAGTTTTGTAGAGGATGATGCATATAAGTGCAAAAGTAGGTAGCAGGACGGCCAACAGCTGAACGGTCAAGGAAAGGGTGGTTGTATGTTAGAGAATATTGATAATACAAAGGTGTTTTCATACTTTGAGGAAATAAGTCGGATACCAAGAGGTTCAGGAAATAATACTGCAATCAGTTCTTATTTGGTTTCCTTTGCAAAAGAGCATAATTTGAAATACAGACAGGATGAAGCGGAGAATGTGATTATATGGAAAGAAGCTACTAAGGGATATGAAGATAGACCGACGGTAATTCTTCAAGGACATATGGACATGGTATGCGAGAAAGAGCTGGATTCACCACACGATTTTACATCGGAAGGATTGGAACTTGAAATGGAAGGAGATTTCATTTCTGCAAAAGGAACAACTCTTGGAGGAGACGATGGAATAGCCATAGCATATGCATTGGCTATTTTGGCAGATGATTCCATTGTCCATCCACCCCTGGAGATTGTCATAACGACAGATGAGGAGACCGGAATGGATGGGGCGATTGCATTGAATCCATCGGATCTAAAAGGAAAATATTTTATCAATTTGGACTCGGAAGACGAGGGTATCATTTTGACCAGCTGTGCGGGAGGAATGTCTGTAAATGGAACCTATGCGTTTGCCCGTGTGAAAAAAGAGGGATATCTTGTGAATATTGTCATTGATGGTTTGCAAGGAGGACACTCTGGTACGGAGATTGATAAAAATCGTGAGAATGCAGTTCATATGCTTGGAAGAATTATGAGCGAGTTAAAACGCAAAGGAAGAACATTCAGTATTGTTCACATGGAAGGTGGATTAAAGGATAACGCAATTCCAAGGAATTCTAAACTGGTTCTATGTGTGACGGATCAAGATGGTATACAGAAAGACGTACAGTGTATTCTTGATATGTTGAAAAAGGAGATTGAGGGGCGTGAAATGAATGCAAAATTTTCTTTTTCCATATCAGAAAAACAGATAGTAGACATTGTAGATGAGGAAATGACAAAGAATATTGTATTTTTCTTAGCGCATGTTCCAAATGGAGTACTTAAAATGAGTGCAGCGATTCCGGAGCTGGTAGAAAGTTCTTTAAATTTGGGAATATGTGAGACAAAAGACAATGAGATATTTTTTTCCTTTTCTATTCGTAGTTCCATCAGCTCGTACAAGCAGTATATAGGAGATTGCATCCATGATCTTCTTACGGTAACGGGAGGAACCTATGAGCAAAAGAGTGAATATCCGGCTTGGGAATATCGAAAAGACTCTCCTCTAAGGAATATTTTGGTTGATGTATATGAAAAGCAATATAAGGAAAAACCAAAGATTGAGGCAATACACGCAGGTTTAGAGTGTGGAATTATTGCAGAAAAAATGCCTGATTTGGATATGGTCTCTATTGGTCCGAACATATATGATATTCATACACCAAAGGAAGCATTGGAGATTTCTTCTACAAAGAGAGTTTATCAGTATCTGCTGGAAGTGCTACGAACTATTTGTGAGAAGTAAAAAACAGTATAATTTGAGAAATGGCTCTATCTAACCATCGTGTTGGATGGGGTTTTTTCTTTTTTTGGGGAGTTCGAATATTTTGGAAAGTGGTATGAATAAACTATAGAAAAGAATGGAAATTGTTTCTGGTTATTGAAGTGAAAGAGACTTGGTAAATATGAAAAAAAATAAAATTCCAATTTTTATGTTTTGTATATTTATAGCTGCTTTAAATCAAATATTTGGCAATGCGCTGATCGTGGGGATACAAAGTGTGAAATACAAAAATGTATCAAAAGCACAGTTTCGGGAAAATCCTGCAAAATGGATGGATGAGATTTGCTATGCCGATTTGGACATATTGGAGAAGAAAATGCTGGATAAAAAATTAAAGAATACAGATTTTACTATGGCTTTCTATATAAGAGAGGATATGAAAACATTTCCGGTAAGTGAAATAGAAAGAATATGTTATGAAGATTCGTGGATGAATGGACGAAGTTATGGTGGAAAACGAGGACATGAAGGTTGTGATCTGATTGACAAAAAAAATAAAAGAGGGGAAATAAAAATCCTTAGTGTTTGCGATGGTGTAGTAGAAAAAATGGGGTGGCTGGAATTAGGAGGGTATCGAATAGGGATACGAAGTGAACATAACATCTATTTTTATTATGCGCATATGGATCGATACAGAAGTAACCTTAAGGTTGGACAAATTGTGAAAAAGGGAGAAGTCCTTGGATGGATGGGAGATAGTGGGTATGGAACGGAAGGTACAAATGGAAAATTTCCAGTACATTTGCATTTTGGAATCTATATAACAGATGGGGAACAGGAGTACAGTGTGAATCCGTATCCCTATTTGATTTCGATGGAAAAAAATAAAAGAAAAGAAGAATACTTGGAATAAAATTTTCATGGCTTGCATATACTAATACAGTGCTGTCTGAATTGTAACGTAATGGTTACTGTTCAGGGTAGGTATTTTCGGTACCGAGAATAACGTATGAAAGTCTACCATGCGCAGCATTGCCCAAATCCGCTACAGTTCACATACCTGTGAACTGTAGCCGTACTGAAACGAAAAGTTATATTCTGTTTTTCATTGGCTTGAGTGATTGGTAAAAATATGGTATACTGTTTACAAAAGATTATGAAAAAGAAAAGAGTATATAAGTGAATTAGGATGGATATTGTCTAAATTCTTAAGACGAAATACAGGAAAGAAATGGGGAAGAGATATGGAGTTACAGTTATGGAGAAAGACACTAGAGCCATACTCTCTGGCAGTAGATGAATTGATTGTTAAATTAAATCATATAAAGACTGAATTTGAATATGCGGGAGAGTATTCGCCAATAGAGTCTGTAAATGGTCGTGTAAAACGAATTTCCAGTATTTTGGAAAAAGCACAACGAAAAAATATAGAGCTAGATGATATAGAGAATAAGTTGGATGATATTGCAGGGATACGAATTATTTGTCGGTTTGTAGAAGATATTGATCGTGTGGTAGACTTGTTGAAGCAACGCTCGGATATGAAGATTGTACAAGAGAAAGATTACATTCGTAACCCGAAGAAGAGTGGATACCGAAGTTATCATTTGATTGTAGAGTATACGGTTCAGATTTTGAATGGTCCGAAAAAATTGAGGGCAGAGATTCAGGTGCGTACACTGGCAATGAATTTCTGGTCCACCGTAGAACATTCGTTGCAATACAAATACAAAGGAAATATGCCTGAGCATGTAAAAGAGAAGCTTCTCACCTCTGCGGAGGCCATTGTCACATTGGATAATGAGATGTCCGTAGTTCGAAAGGAAATTATGGATGCACAGAATTATTATACCCATAAGACACAGGTAGTATCAAATATACTTGCGAATATTGATAATCTGTATAAAGTGGCAAATAAGAGAGAAGTATTAAAGATTCAGGACGAATTTCTTGCAATATACAGGGAAGATAATTTAGAGAAGATGGAGCATTTTGGGCAGGAACTTGATATTGTGGCAGAGAGTTATCGCGCCCAGAGAATTAACTAAGAGTGGGGTTGTTGTACAAACAGCAACCTCATTGTTCTGTTTAGAAGAAGTATAGGAGTAGAGAATGAGAGAAATACGATTACCGGAAGAATTTGTAGAACGAATGAAGAAACTATTAGGAGAAGAAGAATTTCAGGAATACATGGATAGTTTCGAAGATAAAAATGTGAGAGGGCTTCGGGTGAATACATTAAAAATTTCACCAGAAGAGTTTGAGAAAATCTCTCCGTTTCCTTTAAAGAGAATTCCGTGGACGGACAATGGATTTTATTATGAAGATAATGTACAGCCGGCAAAACATCCATATTACTATGCAGGTCTGTATTATATTCAGGAACCATCCGCTATGACACCGGCCCAGTTGCTGCCGGTTGAGCCAGGAGATTGCGTGTTAGATGTGTGTGCAGCTCCAGGTGGAAAGAGTACGGAACTGGCTGCAAGGCTAAAGGGAGAAGGTGTTTTAATATCCAACGATATTAGCAACTCCAGGGCGAAGGCATTGTTGAAAAACATTGAACTTATGGGTGTGAAAAATGCATATGTTGTCAGTGAAGTGCCGGAGAATCTGGTGTCAAAATTTGAGGGATATTTTGATAAGATATTGATCGATGCCCCATGTTCCGGAGAGGGTATGTTTCGAAAAGAGCCATCTATGGTGAAAAGTTGGGAAGAACATGGAGTGGAATTCTTTTCAAAACTCCAAAAAGGGATTATTGACAGTGTTGTAAAGCTGTTGAAACCAGGCGGAAAAATCTTATATTCTACCTGTACCTTTTCTCCGGAAGAAGATGAAGGCAGTATGAAATATTTGCTAGAGAATAATCCGGATTATACCATTGAAAGACCACAGAAGCTATGGAAAGAATTTGCACCAGGGCGTCCGGAATGGGTAGATGGTCCAGAAGAATTAAAAGATTGTATTCGTTTGTGGCCGCATAAATTGGCAGGGGAAGGTCATTTTATTTCTTTGTTATCAAAAGATGGAGAGCAGGGGCAAAAGACCGATTTCTTTGGGAAAAAGAAATTGGAATTACCAGAGGATGCAAAAGCATTTTTTGAACATGTTTCTATGGGGTTACCATTGGAGAATGTGGTTCAGGTTAAGGAGAAGTTATTCTATTATCCGGACAAAGACATTGATATGAAAGGATATCGTGTGTTGAGAAGTGGATTATACTTAGGTGATTTAAAGAAAAACCGTTTCGAACCCAGTCAATCACTAGCTATGGCACTTAAGATGGAGGAATACGATCAGGTTGTGAATTTCAGCGCAGATGATATCCAGGTGAGAAAATATTTGAAAGGGGAGACTTTGGAGTATGAGGATACAAAGGCTACAGGATTATATCTAATCTGTGTAGATGGTTTCCCGTTAGGATGGGCAAAGGCGAACAAAGGCAAGCTGAAGAATAAGTATCATTCTGGATGGAGGATGTTTTAACATGCGTTTAGATAAGTATCTGGCCAATATGGGAGTGGGAACTCGAACAGAAGTGAAAACTCTTATAAAAAAAGGACGAATTCGTGTCAATCAGGATATTTGTAAAAAAGCAGAGACAAAAATTGATGAGAATACAGATTTGGTTTTTCTGGATGAAGAACAGATTAACTTTGTTGACAAGGAATACATTATGTTTCATAAGCCCAAGGGCTGTGTTTCTGCAACGGAGGACATAGTGGACAAGACTGTGTTAGACTATATCGAATCCCCTATCAAAAAACAGTTATTCCCTGTGGGAAGACTGGATAAGGATACAGAAGGCTTATTGCTTATTACAAATGATGGAGAATTGGCTCATAGATTGTTGTCTCCAAAACAACATGTGAAAAAGATTTATTATGCGAAGATCGAAGGAAAGGTAACACAGGAAGATGTGGAAGCATTTGCAAAGGGGCTGGACCTAGGGGATTTTGAGACTTTGCCTGCTGAGTTAAAAGTTTTCGTTTCAGATGATGTTTCGGAAATAGAAGTAGGGATTTATGAAGGGAAATTTCATCAAGTGAAGCGCATGTTTGAAAAGGTTGGAAAGAAAGTAGTTTATTTAAAACGTCTTTCTATGGGAGATTTGATATTGGATCCCCAGTTAGGAATAGGAGAATATCGAGCTTTGACAGAAGAGGAACTAGAATCATTAAAGAAAAATCAATGATGAAAAAAAGGAAATGGTTTCATTTGATCGCGTGCCATTCCGTTGAATGGTCATTTGACGCGAAAGGCATAAACATATGAATAGGATAGAGAAAGAGAAGTGAGAAAAGGCATGTGGAAGGATAAGAAGGCGGTTTTGTTTGATTTAGATGGTACATTGGTAGATTCCTTATGGATTTGGAAGGATATTGATATTGAATTTCTAGGCAAGCATGGTTTGGAATTGCCGGAGGATCTGCAGCCTGCCCTGGATGGGATGAGTTTTTATGAGACAGCTGTTTATATGAAAAAACGGTTTTCTTTACCAGAGACGCCGGAAGAATTGATGGATATATGGAATCATATGGCTGAGGATAAGTATGCAAAAGAAGTTCCCTTAAAAAAGGGAGTGAAGGAATTTCTGCAGAAGCTGAAAGAAGAGGGGATTAAGACGGGGGTTGCAAGTAGCAATTCGATTTTCTTAATTGAAACAACATTAAAAGCAAATGGTGTGTTTGAATATTTTGATTCCATCCATTCCGCAAACGAAGTTGCAAAGGGAAAACCAGCACCGGATATTTATGAGTTAGTAGCAAAGGAACTTAAGGTGCAACCGAAAGACTGTCTGGTGTTTGAAGATATTGTTATGGGAATTATGGCAGGGAAAAATGCGCAGATGGAGACTTGTGCTGTGTATGATGAGCATTCTGCCCAGGCAACAGAAGAGAAAAAAAAGCTTGCAGATCACTATATTATGGACTATACAGAACTGTTATAGTTTTGCTTTCAAAAACGGAGGAGAAACATGGGATTTTTACCGGTATCAAGAAAAGATATGGATGAAAGAGGATGGGAACAATGTGATTTTGTCTATGTGATTGGAGATGCATATGTGGATCATCATTCTTTTGGTCCGGCTATTATCAGTCGCGTATTGGAGAGTCATGGATTTAAAGTTGGAATCATTTCACAACCGGATTGGAGAGAGGAAGAGTCGGTTAAAGTGTTAGGAAAACCAAGATTAGGTTTTCTGATCAGCGCGGGAAATATGGATACGATGGTAAACCATTACACGGTAAATAAGAAGCATAGAAAATTTGATAACTATTCACCGGGTGGGGTTATGGGGAAAAGACCAGATCGGGCCACCATTGTATATGGAAATCTTGTGAAAAAGGCATATAAGGATGTGCCGATTATCATAGGCGGAATTGAGGCCAGCCTTCGCAGACTGGGACATTATGATTATTGGAGCAACAAAATGAAACGGTCTATTTTGTTAGATTCAGGCGCAGACATATTGTCCTATGGAATGGGAGAGCATTCCATTGTGGAAATAGCGGAGGCTTTGGATAGTGGAATTGATGTATCGGATATTACTTTTATTAAAGGAACCGTATTTAAGGCAAAGTCCTTAGAAGGATTTTATGACTACATTACACTTCCTGAGTATCCTGAAATCGTGGAAGACAAGAGAAAATATGCAGAAAGTTTTTATACGCAGTACTGCAATACAGATCCCTTTTCGGGGAAAATCCTAGTGGAAAAATACAAGGAGAAAGAGTACGTCATTCAAAATCCGCCAGCGTTACCTTTGTCGGAGCAGGAGATGGATGAAGTGTACAGTTTGCCATACATGAGAGACTACCATCCGATGTATGAAAAGGATGGTGGGATTCCTGCAATTCAAGAACTAAAATATAGTCTGGTGAGTAATCGGGGATGTTATGGTGGATGTAGTTTCTGTGCCTTGACCTTCCATCAGGGAAGAATCATTCAAAGCAGAAGTCATGATTCCATTATCGAAGAGGCGAAAGTGATCACTCAGGATAAGAATTTTAAGGGATATATCAATGATGTGGGGGGACCTACAGCAAACTTTCGTCATACTGCCTGCGAAAAACAAAAAACAAAGGGAGTGTGTATCGGGAAACAGTGCTTGTTCCCAAAACCATGTAAGAATTTAAAAGTGGATCATTCGGATTATTTGTCTTTGTTGCGAAAACTAAGAAAATTGCCAAAAGTTAAGAAAGTATTTATTCGTTCGGGGATACGGTTTGACTATCTGATTTATGATAAGGATGATAGTTTCATAAAGGAATTGTGTGAGCATCACGTCAGTGGACAATTAAAAGTTGCCCCGGAACATATTTGTGATAAGGTGTTAAAATTGATGGGAAAACCGGGAAATGATGTCTATGAGGCGTTTATAAAGAAATACAAGAAGACAAATCGTCTGGTTGGTAAGGAACAGTATGTGGTTCCATATCTTATGTCGTCTCATCCGGGCTCTACCCTGCAAGAGGCAGTAGAATTGGCGGAATATATCCGGGATTTAGGATATATGCCGGAACAGGTGCAGGACTTTTATCCCACTCCATCCACCATATCCACCTGTATGTATTACACCGGGTTGGATCCAAGAACTATGGAGAAAGTATATGTGCCAAAGAATCAGCATGAAAAAGAAATGCAGCGTGCGTTGATCCAATACAGAAATCCGCAAAATTATGACTTGGTATATGAGGCATTGCATTTGGCGAACCGAACCGATTTAATAGGATTTGATGAGAAGTGTCTCATTCGACCAAGGAAAATGGCAAAAGAAAAAGCTATGGAAAAAGGCAGACATTCGGGTAAGAATGTGAAAGGTAGAAAAGAAAATAAATTCTCGGGGAATGCAGGAGGTCAGGGACGAGAAGTAGTAAAAGGCAAGCATAATGGTTCGAAACAGAGTGGGAATAAATCTAAGAACAAGAAGAAATCCATACGTAATGTGCATAAGAAAAAATAAGGAGAAGGTTAGCTATGTTTTCGAAAAAGAAAGGTGAATATGGGTATATTACCAAATCTAAGAGATTCGATATTATCAAAATGCTGTTGTATATAATTGTAGCAGTAGCCGTTTTTTTGGCAGGGTTATTTGTGAATGATATGTCTTACCAGAATATATTTACGATTATAGCCATCTTATTTGTTTTGCCATGGGCAAGGGTATTGGTTGAATTTGTTGTGTTTTTTCCATACAAATCTCCAAGACAGGAAGATTATAGCAGGGTAAAGCAGGCAGCCTCCAAAGAGGCAACCGTTGCTTCCGATGTGGTGATTACTTCCAGTGAGAAATCTATGGGATTGAGTTTTCTGGTTATGGGGAATGGTTATGTATTCGGTTTGATTATGAATGAGAAACAGAAGGAAGAGGAGATTCAGACATATTTAAAAAATGGGGTCCATAACTGGAGTAATCAGTATCAGGTGAAAATTCATAAAAAAATGGACAGTTTCCTGAAAGATGTGGAAAATGCGAAAGAAAAGGAAATTCCGGATAAAGAACGGGAAAATGTTGAGAAATATGTATTTTCATTGTTTGTATAAGGAAATGGAGAAGAAAGATGCAAAAGATCATTGTTTCAGATAAAGATGCAGGGCAGAGACTGGATAAGTTTTTAGGTAAATATATGGCAAAGGCACCGAAAAGCTTTTTTTATAAAATGCTTCGCAAAAAAAACATTAAGTTGAATGGATCCAAGGCAGATGGTTCAGAAAAACTGGCAGCAGAGGATGAAATTACATTGTATCTGTCAGATGAAACGATTGCAAATTTTAAAGAACAATTTCAAATAGAACAGGTGGATACGAAACTGGATATTTTGTACGAAGATGCCAATATTTTGATCTTAAACAAAGAAGTGGGGATGTTGTCCCAGAAGGCAAAGAAAGAAGATATTTCCATTATTGAGCATCTGATTTCCTATTTGGTAGAAACGAAGCAGTTGACACAGGAGGAACTGAATCGGTTTCGTCCTGGTGTCTGCAACCGCTTGGATCGAAACACAAGTGGAATTATTATTGCAGGGAAAACTTTGTTGGGATTGCAGAAAATGTCCGAATTATTAAAAAATAGAAATATTGGAAAATATTATCAGTGCATTGTAAAGGGAAGAATTACAAAAAAACAATGTGTAGAAGGGTATCTTGTGAAAAATAGAACCCATAATAAAGTACAGATTTCCAAAGAGCCAAGTGAGGGTGCAGATTTTATAAAAACAGAGTACGAACCAATTTGTTCATCCGGTGAATTTACGTTGCTAAAAGTAAAATTATTAACTGGAAAATCCCATCAGATCCGGGCACATTTGCAAAGCATTGGGCACCCAATCATTGGGGATGGAAAATATGGTGATGTACCTACAAATAAGATGTTACGAAAAGAATATCGATTAAAACATCATGTGCTGCATTCCTGGCAGTTGGTTTTCCCGGAACTAGAAGAAGAAGCATTTCAAGGAGTGTCAGGAAAGACCATTGAAGCACCGGTGCCAGAGTATTTTGCCAGATTGAAAAAAGATTTAGGGCTAAATATCAATAAGGAGGAATAAGATATGCCGTCTTGGAATAGCAGAGGGTTGCGAGGTTCTTTACTAGAAGAAATGATCAATCACACCAATGAAAAGTATGAGCAGAAAGGGCTTGCATTGATTCAGAAAATTCCTACGCCAATAAAGCCCATAGAGATTGATCCTTCCAGCAGGCACATTACCTTGGCATATTTTGATCAAAAAAGTACCGTGGACTATATTGGGGTTGTTCAGGGAATTCCGGTGTGTTTTGATGCGAAAGAGTGCGCTACGGACACATTTCCACTAAGTAATGTACATGAACATCAGATTGAGTTTATGAAAAAATTTGAAGAACAGGAAGGAATTGCGTTTCTGCTAATTTTCTTTAAGAATCAAAATGTTTTTTACTATTTACGATTTCAAGAATTATACCAATTCTGGTTGCGTTCACAGGAGGGCGGAAGAAAAAGTTTTCGCTATGAGGAGTTGGATCCGAAATATCAGATTTCCACTTATGACGGCGTAATGTTGCATTATTTAGATATGTTGAATCAAGATTTACAATCCAGAGATGAGGAAGAATAGATGAAGAAATACGCAATAACAGAATATGTGCATAGATCAATAGAGAACCATGTTGCCCAAGGTAGCATCTGTGTAGATGCCACTGCAGGAAATGGAAATGATACTTTATTTTTGTGTAATAAAGTCGGCGAAACCGGTTTTGTATTAGCAATGGATATTCAGGAGATTGCCATTCTTAATACAAGAAAAAAATTAGAAGAGCATGGCTTGGAAAATAGAGTAAAACTAGTTTGTGATAGCCATATTCATATGGATCAATATATGAAGCGTAGTTCGGTAGACTGTATTGTTTTTAATTTAGGCTATCTGCCGGGAGGAGATCACAATTTAGCTACGAAGGCGGAGTCCAGTATAGAAGCAATGGAAAAATCATTGATGTTATTAAAAAAAGACGGTTTATTAAGTGTGACGATTTATAGTGGTGGAGATAGTGGATTTGAAGAACGGGACCGTGTTTTGGAATGGATGAAAAATTTAGATTCCAGAAAGTATCTGGTTCGTGCAACTCAATATATCAATCGGGAAAACAATCCTCCACTGCCAGTGGAGATTATAAAGTTGAAAGAATAAAGTGGAGCAACAGCCTCAAATAGAGGTTGTTGCTCCACTTTGTTTGGAAAAGGTTGCTATGTATCTTATTCATCCTCAGATGATTATTTTCCTTTTCTTTCCGCATCCAGTATTTTTTGGAACGCAAAGGTTTCTTTTGCGATTACATTGCTAAGAACTAATAAACTGATTAAGTTTGGAATGGCCATCAACGCATTTGCGATATCTGAGAAACACCAGACAATATCCAGGGCAGTTGTGGCTCCCACATATACGATCAAAGAGAAGACGACACGATATAACATATCGAATTTGTGTGTGCGAACGATATACTCAAAGGCTTTTTCTCCGTGATATTCCCAACCTAAAATCGTGGAGAAAGCAAACAATGCAATACCAATACTTACAACAATTCCTCCAATAGGACCAAGTCCACTCTGAAATGCTGCAATGGTAAGCGCAGCACCTTTTACCACAGACTTATACTCATAAGATTGATCCTGGGCAAAGATATATTCATTTCCAGCAGCATCATGCCACATTCCCTTTGTCCCTGTGAACGCATCTACTGTTTGTTCTTCCTCTTCTTTGAAGGAAAGTTCCAGTATATCAGAGGAAGAGTCCTGATTGGTCAAGGTCAGTATATTTGTATCAAAATCATAAGAATAAGTTTTATCAGAAGATTTTGAATCGGCAATGGTTGTTGCACTAATTTCAATTTGATTGGCATCTGCATTTAATTGATATTTTCCGGTAGAATTGGTCTCTGTAATACCAAGAACACCAGAACTGGCAATACACAATCCGGTAATAGTACATACAACGATGGTGTCCCAAAATGTTCCTGTCATATTGATATATCCCTGACGAACCGGATTATCTGTAGTAGCTGCTGCCGCTGTGATTGCAGCAGAACCCATTCCGGCTTCGTTTGAAAAGACACCTCTGGCAACACCGAAACGCATGGCATTCATCATGGCAGCAGTTATTGTTCCACACAATCCACCACCAATGGCCTTTACACTAAATGCCATTTTAAAGATCATGACCACACCAGCAGGAACATTTTGTATATTCAAAAGGATAACGATAATTCCGGATATTACATAGAAAATTGCCATGCAAGGAACCACAACTGAAGAGACTTTTGAAATTGTTTGGATACCGCCAACAATAATTATCAATGCAAGAATTGTCAGTATGATACCGATTATGGATGGGGAAATGTGAAAAGTGCTATTTAGGGCACTGGAAATGGAGTTTGCCTGCGTCATGTTTCCGATACCGAAAGATGCGATAACGGCAAAAAAGGCAAATAACCAACCAAGAATAGCTCCGAGTTTCTTATGTTTGAACCCTTTTTGCATGGTGTACATAGGTCCGCCGGACAT
The DNA here is from genome assembly GCA_045124315.1 of Lachnospiraceae bacterium. Taxonomy (GTDB): domain Bacteria; phylum Bacillota; class Clostridia; order Lachnospirales; family Lachnospiraceae; genus CAG-411. The sequence continues at coordinate 20,954 of JBGVLO010000274.1, read as the reverse complement.
CTCACCTTTTTCATTGGTCTCGCGGAATTTGATTGCTAACATACATTCACTAAACTTAGAGGATAATCCGAATAATGCAGATAACCACATCCAGATTAATGCGCCCGGTCCGCCGGATACCATAGCAGTAGCAACACCTACGATGTTACCGGTTCCAATAGTGGCTGCCAGTGCAGTGGTTAGTGCGGAGAAAGGTGAAATATCACCAGAACCTTTGGAAGTAGTTCTTGCTTCTTTGCTCAGGGTACTTTTAATGGCATAACCTAGATTCCTCCATGGTAAAAACTTAAGACGAATCGTAAGGAAGACACCCGTTCCCACTAATAAGAATAGCATGGCTGGGCCCCATACAAAATCGTCAATGCGAGTTAAAACATTTTGTAATTGTTCCATTCTGAATCCTCCTATACATTTTGTCAAAAAAAGGCAAAGCGAAATCACTTTGCCTCTCTGCATACCAGCCTATTATAATACAAAATCAAATGAAATACAATATGCATGAAAAAAGATAGTGTTTATTAATGTAACAGTTGTTACAGTTTACAGCAAGCTTGCGTATGCAAATTGCTGTGAGCCACACCTTAACTGTTACTTGTCAATTACTTTACGGTGAAGGAGATAGGTTTTCTGCCTACAAATACAGATGGATCAGGAATGGAAAGTTTTTCAAGTCTCTTTCCTTCTTCATCAAAAGCATAAGAGAGATGTTCCGGTTTGTGTGCATCAGAGCCAATGGTGTAGTAAGTCCCGCCTAATTCAAAAAAACGCTGAAATATCTCTTCTTTTGGGTGGGAGAAAGGAAGTCCGTATTTTAACCCGGCAGTATTTAACTCAATTCCTTTTCCTTTACCAATAATTAGTTTGAGCAATGCATCCAATTCTTCCTGAAACTGTGCCGGATCATATTTATAGTTTTGGTCAGGTACATAGCGGACAATATAGTCAAGATGCCCATATACATCAAAGTTCGAGAAAGATTCCACATTTTCCCGAATGGATTGGAAATACTGGCGAAGTCCCAATTCTGCATTGTTTCCGATTTGCTTCCAATAATCCGGGTAATATGGATCATAGTTTTTTAAAAGATGAGAAGAAGCAATTACAAAATCAAATGGATAGGAGGAAACCAGATTTTCCAGCCTATCTGCTAAATGAGGCTGGATTCCTAATTCGATACCTGCCAGGATATTGATTTGGTCTTTATATTTCTTTTGCATAGCCTGTATTTTAGAAAAATATGCGTCCACATCAAATTCAAATTGGCATCCATTTTCCAGATATTGTTCAGGATAGTCATAATCCATATGATCGGTGAAACAAATATAAGAAAGTCCGTTTTTGATTCCCTGTTCGATCATACTTTCCATAGAAGAAGTGGAATCACCGGAAAAATTGGTGTGCACATGGCAATCTGCTATTAATTTCATGGTTTTGCTTCCTTTCTGTTACATATTTTATGAATTATTATTCTTCTACTTGTTGAATTCCTGTTATATCAGGGGAAATTGCAAAAGAATAATTGGTGTAGTAAACCACAAATCCTGGCTTGCTTCCGCTTGGTTTTTTCACATTTTTCTTTTCTGTATAATCAATCTCGACTTTATCCTGATTGCAGGCCTTCGAATAAAAGGCAGCTAACCTTCCTGCTTCCTCAAATGTACGGTCTGGAAGTTCATCTCCGTTGGTTTTTACGATAACATGTGAGCCAGCCATGCCTTTTGCATGGAACCACCAGTCGTTTCCAACTGCAAATTTAAAAGTGAGTTCATCGTTTTGAAAGTTGTTTTTACCTATATAAATATGATATCCGTCAGAGGAAATGTAATGAAGGGGTTTGCTTACAACCCGCTCTCTTTTTTTCTTTCCATTGGTGCCTTTCCTTTTCATGTAGCCATATTCCACTAGCTCCTCCTTGATCTGTGAAAGATCTCCCGTGGAAGTTGCTATGTCCAAAGCCGAACTGATGGATTCTAAATGTTGAATTTCTTCGGCAGTTTCCTGTGTTTGTACAGTTAACGCCTCATAGGTTCTCTTTAATTTTGCATATCGATAAAAATATTTTTTTCCGTTTTCAATTGGCGAGATTGTCTTGTCTAAAGGTATGGTGATTTCTTCATTTGTATAATAGTTGATACATTTCATGGAAGAGGAACCTTCCTCAACGCTATAGCCATAAGTATTGATCAGTTCTCCGTATACTTTGTATTTCTCTCTCTTTTCTGTATCTTTTAGCTGTTTCATCTGCAAATCATACTTTTTGCGGCTTCTCTCCAGTGCATTTGTGATTATTTTACGTAGATCCACGGATTTTTGCTGAATTCTGGAATACAAATCTTTTTCTTCGTAGTAAGTCTCTAATACAGTAGAAATAGAATCATAAGTTTGTACATCAAGATCCTGATAGCTGGATAATGGCAAAGAAGAAAATTCTACCGGCTTTTTCTTGTCATATACAATTGTTGGAGTGAAAGAAGCCTCTTCGATCTCTTCCATCATCCGCTCGAAGTTATGATGTAAGTGTAGTTGTTCCATTTCTGATAATGAGTTTGCGGCTTGTCCCCCATCCAAAGAAGCACGATAGCATAATTCGTTTGCCATAACAGGACTAAATCCAGTAAGCGATGTGTACAAAGCTTTCGATAATGGCAAAGGTTTCGTAAAGACAGCGGACAGGAAGGTGTCTTTCTCAATCGTCATTGGATTGTATTTTTCCTGCGTCTGAGGAATAAAATAATCACGACCCGGCAAAACCTCTCGTACAGAACTTACAAGGCTGGAAATATGCTTGATACTATCGATGATGACAAACTGATCGTCGCAGAAAATGATATTACTGTGTTTTCCCATGATTTCAATAATGAGATATTTTATGCAAATATCACCCAATTCGTTTAAATGCTCAATCTTAATCTGAATGCTGCGTTCCATATTTGGTTGAACAATTGAAAGAATTCTTGCACTATTCAAATGTTTTCGAAGTAACATACAAAAGTTTGGGGCAACCATTGGGCTGATTTTATTTTTCGAAGTAAGATAAATAAGTGGAAGACTGGCATTTGCAGATAGAAAAAGGCGTTCTTGTCCTTGATTTCCTTTTATCGTAAGCAAAAGAGCATCTTTTTCCGGTTGAGCAATTTTATTGATACGACCTCCCACAAGGTGTTCATTTAATTCTTTTACAATATTTGCGATAACAATGCCGTCAAAAGCCATAGGTAATATACCTCCTGAATAATAAATTAGTTTGTATCTGGTTAGTCAGAAACACGCATTTACTGCGTGTTTACGTACCAAAATGTAAATTTTGATTGTTCTGAACAGTGACATTATTTTTTTAGTGAACGAACATATGCAAATGCTTCCTTTTCACCCTTTTCCGCTAATATTTTCAACATGGTTTCCAGTAATACAACCGTTTCCGGATGAATCTCACGGTGATCTTTTCTCTGTTGAAAATATTCTAATGGACTGGAATCGGTATATTTATCTTTCATATAGATCTTGCTGGCAGCGATTCGGTCACAGAACATTTCAATTACATAGCGAGTAGGCATAGGAACCGGTGATAAAGTCTTTGTTTCACGGTTATAGTCTGTCCAATATTCAAAATGATGCTTGTTCCTGCCTTTGTGATGCATCCAAGCTTTGGAATAGCCGTAGGCATCCCGTTCGCCTTCGTTGGGACTGCGATAGCCCTGATAATATTTTGCACCAACCGTAAATTCTGCAAAACTGTACTTGGAAAGGTCATGCAACAAGCCCTGCCAGAAAATCCCTGCATAAAAGCAGTTACGAATCACAGCATGTCTGTGTTTGGTAATTGTATAAAAATGTCTAAATATATTGATAAAATGAAAAGAATTTGTAGTATTCAAATTACGCCTCCTGCATCAAAATGTATTGCCCTATTACCCACTAATTATATTGGAAAAAAAAACAATTGTAAATGGGGACTTGTCGAAAAATATTTTTGCATTTTATTGGGGATCCCCGTTGCCATATGAAGATCTGTCTGAACTGTCTCATCTTCCTTGAAATAGTATGGAAACTGTGGTTGAGAAAAAAAGGGGGATATGCTAAGATAATGGGGTTTGATGGTTTTGTTAGGGAATAAATGGAGTGATGATAATGAAGAAAGAAAAGTTGCAAAAAGGAATAAAAAAACTGCTGGTGTTGATAGCAGTTCTGATAGTTACCCTTACTTGCTTGGTGGCTTTTGTAGTTTGGGAAGGTTTGCTGATAATTGGAGAACCGATCAATAATCAATATAGTGTATATGGAATAGATGTGTCACATTACCAGGGCGAGATTAAGTGGAACCAGATTAAAGAGGATATGGGAATTACTTTTGCCTTTATAAAGGCTACAGAGGGAAGCAAACATGTAGATGAAAAATTTCATAAAAATTGGGACAAGGCAAAACAAAGTGGAGTCTATGTTGGTGCCTATCATTTTTTTAGTTTTGAAAGTGATGGGAAAAAACAGGCAGAGAATTTTATTGAGCATGTATCAGCCACTCCTAATACATTGCCGCCGGTTGTGGATGTGGAATACTATGGAAAATATGCAAAAAAACCATTGGATAAAAAAAAGGTGCAAAAACAATTGGATGATTTCTTATATACAATAGAAGAATATTATGATAAAAAACCAATTATTTATACTACCATGTCTTGTTACGAAGACTACATAGCAGAATACTATAATGACTATACATTATGGATTCGAAATACATATTATCGACCATTTTTGAATACCAATCGTCAGTGGACATTTTGGCAGTATTCGGAAGAAGGAAAGTGGCCTTACAGTGATGGAACAAATGAAAGTGATGTAGATATGAATGTATTCTATGGGGACTTCGATTGTTTTTTAAGGTATTTTGATCTGGAAACTGCAAAGTAAGGGCGAAAGGCTGGATATGTTTTTATTCGAAAGTTAATTTGATGAGAGAGGAGAATGACATGAAGGGAATCATTTTTGATATGGATGGTCTGATGATCGACACAGAAAAATTATTACAGAAGTATTGGTGCCAGGCCGCAAATGAGTGTGGGTATCCTATGAAAAGGGAGCATGTATTGAAAATAAGAAGTTTGTCTGGTAAATATGCAATTCCAGTTCTAAAGGAATTGCTGGGAGAAGATTTTGACTATCCGAAAGTAAGGACGAGACGAATGGAGCTTATGGCGGAACATGTGGAAAAATATGGACTGGAGAAAAAAAGGGGATTGGATGAGCTTTTGCAGTATGCAAAGGGAAAAGGGTATCGTTTAGCAGTGGCTACTTCCACGGATATGGAACGTACTACTTTGTATTTAAAGAAAATTGGAGTATATTCCTATTTTGAAGTGCTGGTATGTGGGAATATGGTGCAGAATGGCAAACCAAAGCCGGATATATACATAGAAGCGGCAAAGCAGTTAGGGGTACCTACGGAAGAATGTTTTGCATTGGAAGATTCTCCGAATGGAATTTTGTCGGCTTATGAAGCTGGGTGTAAGGCCATTATGGTTCCAGATTTGGACGAACCGGACGAGGACACAATCAGTCGATTGTATGCAAAGGCTTCGGATTTGCTTGAAGTGATAGATATAATAGAAGAAATGCAAAATTTTGCCACATTTGGAGTTTAAACTATATAGAGTAAAATTTTGCTTTAAGAAAAGAAAGGGGAAGAAAAATGAGAGAGAAGAAATGGAAGAGAATTGTTAGCATGCTTCTTGTATTTTGTGTTGTATTTACAAGTGGTGTGTGGTTGAAAAGTAGAATGGTGGAGGCTGCTACTCCCGCATTGAGAGCAAAATACGGGGGTAAAACCTATACATTTACAAGCAGATATCAGACTACGGCAAAGGTGAATGGAACACTTGTAAAGACTCCGGTTCCGGGAGTGATTATCGGAGGTACTAATCTGGTGTGTCCAAAGGTATTTCAAGAAGACAGTTTAGGAATTACATATAAATATAATAAGAAGAAAAAGGTAGTTACCCTGTCCAATGAAGGTTCTGTGATAAAGGTGACTATGGGTTCAAGATATGCCAAGGTAGATGGTGATTCTGTGGATATGGGAATTGCGGCACAGAGAATTAAGTTTTTATCAAAAGGTAAGACTTATAATATGATACCAGCCAGGTTTGTTATGGAAACGTTTGGGTATAGCTATGTATGGAAATCAAGCAATAGAAGGTGTGTGATCAAAGAAATAATCGAGCAGGAACCGACAGATGAACCAATGGAGACTGCAACACCGGAACCAAAAGCAACAGCAGCGCCTGTGGTTTCTACGGACGAAGTACGTGCTATGTGGATATCTTATTTAGAGTTCGGAGGTACTGCAAAAACACAGGAAGAATTTACCTCAAAGGTAACAACAATGTTTGACAAATGTGTAGAGTACGGTATGAACACGGTTATTGTACAGGTAAGACCATTTAGTGATGCTATGTATCCGTCCTCCTATTTCCCATGGTCAAAATATGTATCTGGAACAATGGGAACTGCACCTGGATATGATCCGTTGCAAATCATGGTTGCGCAGGCACATTCCAGGGGATTAAAAATCCAGGCTTGGATTAATCCATATCGAATTACTTTGAGTTCTACATCAATCGATGCATTATCGGATGGACATCCGGCAAAAACATGGAGCGAGAGTGCAGATGCCAGTGCCAATAGGTGTGTGCTTACTTTTGGTGGTAATTTATACTATAATCCAAGTAAGGAAGAGGTAAAACAGTTAATTATTAACGGAGTGTCAGAAATTGTCCAAAATTATGACATCGATGGTATTCATTTTGATGATTATTTTTATCCAAGTCTGGGAACTGGTTATGCGACAAATTTTGATTCTCAGGAGTATTCGCAGTATTGTAGTACGGCCACTGCTACAGGTAAATCGCCAGTTGGAATTGTGCAATGGAGAAGAAATAATGTGAGCGATTTGGTTCAAAGAGTGTATGCCTCGATTAAAGCAATAAAGCCAGCATGTGAATTTGGAATCAGTCCGGCTGGAAATATTGATAACCTGTCTAGTGATTCATCTTATTATGTAGATATTGCAACATGGATGGCCAATACCGGTTATGTGGATTATATTTGTCCGCAAATTTACTGGAGCTTTAATAATGCAACCTGTCCATACGCAAAAACAGTAGATCGATGGGCAGCACTAAAGACCAATCCGAATGTGAAATTATACATAGGCGTAGCTGTTTACCGCGCAGGTACTTCAATCGAAGCGGAATGGAAGAATTCATCAGATGTGTTAAAGCGTCAAATTGAATATGGAAGAAGTGTATCAGCAGTAAACGGTTTTGGTTTCTACCGTTATGATAGTTTTCAAGCAAAAAGTGCACAGGCTGAGGTGGCAAACTTGTTACCTATCTTAAAATAAGTGAGATAAGATAAAAAATTTACTATTGCATTTTATTTTTGAATTTGATAATATGTAAACTGTATTTTAAATAAATGTGTACAAATTATCACAAAAAATGAAGAAATGTTAAATTTCTGTTATTTTGTGAGAAATGCAAAGAAAAAGAAAAGGAGAAAGAGATGAGAAAACAAAGTTTATTATCTAGAGCAATTGCAGCTGGTTTGGCTTGTGCATTGGTCATGACATCCAGTCCAATCGATGCTTCGGCTGCAAAGAAGCCAAAGTGGAAAAAAGCAGCAGCTTCTATTGTTGTAGGAAAGTCTGTAACATTTAAGGTGGCAAATGTACCATCTGGTGGAAAAGTGACATTTTCAAGCAGCAAGAAGAAGATTGCTACTGTAACAAAAAAAGGTAAAGTTACTGCAAAAAAAGTTGGAAAGACAGTAATTAAGGCTGTTATTAAGAATAAGAAGAAAAAAGTTGTAAAAACTTTAAAGAAGAATCTTACTGTTAAGGCAGCGAAGGGTGCAAATCAACAGCCAACTCAAGCGCCAGTAGCAACTGCAACCGCTTCACCAGCAGCTGTAGTACCTACACAGGCACCTGCACAGGCATCCGCAGCTGCAGGTACACAGGCATCAAATGCACCAACAGGAAATCCGATTGTGGATGGTCAGGGTTCTGAAGCACCTACGAACACAAACGGACCTGCTGGCACAAACGGACCTGCTGCATCAGACGCGGTTACTCCAACAGAGGGAACTTCTACAGAGGCAACTCAGAATCCGGATGAACCAACTGTAACTCCTGGTTCTACACCTGGAATAAATCAAGGTGGATTAAAATTAAACGCAAACAGCCTTTCACTTACAGTGGGTGGAACAAGTAAGCTTACTGTTGAGTTGAATGACGAAAGCTTAAAAGGTTCTGATGTGACATGGAGATCAAGTAATGAGAATGTTGCCACAGTCATCAACGGTACAGTTACTGCAATGGGAGCAGGAACTGCAACTATTACAGCAGAGATTAGTAGTGATGTGTATGCTACATGTGTAGTAACCGTTGAGGAGAAGTCCAACGAATTTACAGACGGTGTTACAATCGCTGTTGCAAACAGCTTAAAAGAACACGAGAATACAGTATTTACCGGAACCAATGCAGATATTCGTGTGCGTGTATACAAGGATGGACAGCCTCAGGGAAATGTACAGGTTACATTGCAGATGGAATATAAGTCAGGTGATGGTGATTTTTGGCGTATTACCAATGAAAACGGAACAGCCACAACAAACAATGAAGGAATTGCAAGCTTTACAGTTGCATTAAAAGATGCACACAGCAAGTATAAGGCAAATGATGACATTGTTGGTGGGTATTTGTTGAAGGCTACTGCTACTGGTGCCAATACTACATCTGTAGCTCCATTGACATTTGCTACATTGGATGTTGGAGATATCACTGTAAATAATTTACTTACCAATTTGGAGCAAGGTGAGAATGCAAATAAAAAAGGATTGGATGATACCTATACTACATATCGTAGAATGATTGATACGGATACATCAGATGGAGATGACAGCAAAGTGATTGGATCCTCTGAGTATGTGATCAGTCAGCAGGTAAGTAAGACTGATGATACGGATCATGCGGTTACCTTCAATGCGGCTCCAATGATCAAGTATCCGGAAGTGATTACAGGAACAGACAACCAGGACTACTCAAAAAATGTTGGTTATGCTTCCGGAAGATATACCGTTTACGATACTTCAAAGGTAGTATATGTTCCAGAAGTGCCAATTAACTTGAACTATTTGACTTTGCATTTTGACAATGCATTGGTATCAGCGAATACGGCTTTGAAGATTGATATTTTTGATGGTAATATGTATGATGTCGCAACTGAGACAGTAATTGGCTCTCCTGTTAAGACATATGCCATTACTGAGTTAGAAAGCGATGATAATGCGTTTGGTTATCAGATTCCAATTCAGGAATTTGCTGAAAAAGTAAAAGGCGATACCATCTGTATCAAAGTATACATTGAATCAAAAGGTCAGATTAATATTGACGATGCAGTAGGATTTTCTTTGAATCGTATTACCGGAAACTATGTAAACACATCAAAGTATCAGGAATTAGAGGCTATTTACAAATCAGCTAGCATTGAGTGGAAGGTAGTAGAGGAAGGCGATGCAAGCCAGGATCCTTATGGTTGCCATAATTATCAGAGTTTGATTAAGATGGATCAAGATACAGCTATGGCATATGGTATTGACACAAAGAGTGATGACAGTCCATATTTCCAAGCAGAGGTAAAATATAAGGTTCCAACCTATCCACATGTGGGAAATGCGATTGTAGAAGTAAAGAAAAATGGAATAGAGGGTGATGAAATCACTTATTTCATGATCCCAACAGAAGCAGTAAAGAATGAGAATAAATTGGTGTCATCTGAAAATGTACAGGCGTTCCGTGTGACAGTAGCAGAAGCGAAAAAGTATGAAGGAACGATCATTGATCAGACTGACAGAACTATTACAGTAAATTCTGAAAAATCAGGTATTACAGAAATTTATGGTGAGTTGAAGCTGTCAAATGATGCAGGGAATGCATTGTCTTGTTTAACTGTAGAAGAGAAGAGAATGTTTGCTTATGTAGACTGGGCACCAACTCCAGATGAAGAGAAAGATGTGAAAGATTTCTATGCATTGCTCGGACAGACAATTACAGCTGACATTGAAGTTACTGATAATGGTGGTAATAAGAAGAGTAATGAAACCGTTGAGCTTTACTTGGGAGAAGGAACAGAAAAGCTGGATGCGGAGGAATTAAAAAAGAAAAACGGTGTTACCATGTCGGGTGATGCAACTCGTTTTGATGAGCAAAAAGCAACAGTTACAACCAATGAAAACGGAGAAGCATCTGTTACATTTAAGAGCACTACGTTTACAGGAGCCGTAGAACTGTTACATGCAAGTTGCAAGGGATACAATGTAAAATTGTCGGTGGCAGGAACAGAGGCAGAATATATTGACTTGTATTGGATTACACCAGGTCTTTCCTTTATTGATCAGACAGAAGTAGCAGAAGGTGAGTCTAAGAGTGATATTGTACAGGAAGAAACGAAGACAGTTGCGTACGAAGATTCAAACAGCGAAGTAACAGTAGATACCACACTCAATAAGAAAGTTGGTACAAACTGGTTATTTGGATATCAGGTAGTAGGATTAACTAAGAATTCTTTATATTCAGATACTGCATCGGCTACAGCAAATGGATTTTCAAATGTTGTGGTTTCTGGTGTAGCAGTAAATATTGATTTGAGTAATAAACTTGGCACAGAGCCAGTAGGACAGAATGTTAAGACAAATAAGGATAATGCAACAATTCAGGTAACATCTACTAAGACGGGTGATGATGTAATCAAAGGTTTCATTAATGGTAAGACCATTGATACAGAGAAAGTGATTTATTTTACAATCTTAGATGAGGCAGGAAATGTTGTTAAGACAGTTCCGAATGTTGGTAAAGGAACTACAAGTGTTCGTGCTGGATTAAATATCCCGGTTAGTTGGAAAGAAGAGGCAATGAAATATAACATCGAATTGCCGTCCGGAAATACATTTACTACCGATGTGGATGAGCAGACGGCATATATTCATGTATATGATAAGTTTAATAATCCATTGGATGAGTTTGAAGTAAGTTATAATGTTACTGCCAATACTACTAAGGATGTAGTTATTGAGACTACTACAGGACATGCGGTAAATGGATATCTTGCAGTTAAGTTACCAACACCTAGTGAGCCATGTACATACGATATTGAGGCACATATTACTGGATATAAAGGTATTTCTGCAACAGTTAACTATATTGAGAGAAATACAACTACAAAAGATTTTGCAATGTGTAAGGCTGTTGTGAGAGGTGAGGTAATTACAATTGACTTATCTGATGTGGCAAATGAAGACACTGTAAGCAAGGATATGTTTAGAGTAGAAGGACAGAATCCATATGAAATCGAAAGTGCTGAAATTTCTGCAGACGGAAGACAGTTGATCATCACCTTAACAGAAAAGGTAAAAGAAGCAGATTCTTATGTAAATATTTCGTATCGCGCAATCGCAGAAGATTTCGCAAACAATGCAAGTATTTTAGCAAAGAGTTTTGTTTCGTCTGAGGAATCTGCAGTAATCATGAAAGATGGATTTACAATCTCTGCATACCGTGATGCAGTACCACAGATTAAAGTTGATGAAGCAACAGGTACTGTAAGTGGTAAAACAGAAAATGATAAATTGTTGGATGGAACTTATGTAATATTTGAGTATGGCACAACAATTGATTTTGTGAAGGTTGAAGATGGTACAGCTACAAATTCTGCTGTAGTAGATTATGAAGGTTCATATATGGTTTACACAGGAAAGAATTATTCAAAGGTAGAAAAATAATCCAAATTTCATAAGGTTTATTGAAAAGAAGCTGTCGCACAGAACATGTGCGGCAGCTTCTTTGTGTATGCAAGGATGGGAAAAGTCGTTCCCAAAATGTCATTATGCAGATTTTCTTACGGCGATTGGTGTAAAATGGACGGACAAATTTTCTTTGATTGAGAAGGATGCAAACATTAGTTTTAACGATAACTACACCTATATTAGACGTGTGTTGATCGATTCCAATGTACAAAGAATAGCTGAACTGAATAGAATTACCAATCGTATGATGAGAGATTGTCTTTCTATGGCAGAAAAGCCTAAATATGATTATTTTACGCCGGAAGAACGTACTAATTTCATGAAAAAATTTGAAAAAGGAAATCAAAAAGTAAAAGAAAAATATTTCCCAGATAGTGAATATTTATTTTCTCCAGATGCAGATAGAAGATTGATGAGAGAAATAAGGTAGCCAAGAGGCTGCCTTTATGTTATCATGATGATTGTTTGAATCGGATATTGTATTCTAAAATTTCTACCATAATAATAGGATATAGATAGTTAGCATTATGGTACATCAATAATTTTATCTTTTGGCAGCCAATGATGGAGAATTTGATAAGCCTGCCCAATAAGAATTGGTTTCGCAAGGAAATCATTCATTCCGTGAGAAAGAAGTTCCTCTTTTACACCATCCACTACATCTGCGGTTAATGCGATGATCGGTATGTTTTGATTTGCATTACCATCTAATGCCCTTATTCTCTGTGTAGTTTCCACCCCGTCCATACCAGGCATGAAATGATCCATGAGAATTAAATCATATGTATTGTCTTTAAGAATAGTAAGTGCGCTTAATCCGTCTTCAGCGGTCTCAATGGTCATTCCAATCGGACTAAGAAGTGCTTTTGCAACAACTAAGTTTAAAGGAGTATCATCCACAACCAGAATCTTTGCGTCTGGCGCTGTAAAACGATAATCGGTGTCGGTTTCTGTATCTTCGTAATGATAATTCTCTAATGTTCCTGCTGGTGTCCAGTCATCTACCGCAAGTGGAATTTGAAAATAGAAGGTGCTGCCTTTTCCGTAAGTACTTTCTACGGATATCTTTCCGTTCATGGCGTCGATTAACTGTTTGCTGATCATTAATCCAAGCCCGGTACCTTCTTTGTGGTGGTTTACAGTGGTGTCCACCTGTCCATATTGCTTAAATAATTTTCGAATATCCCCCTTACGGATTCCAATTCCCGTGTCTTTTACTGCAAACATTAATCTACAGTTTGAATCATCCTCTTTTCTTACATGGAAAGAGACTGTGACAGAACCTTCATCGGTGTATTTGATCGCATTTGTACATAGATTGATCATAACTTGTTTTATACGGACAAAATCACCGAACAAGTAGGACGGTAAGTTGTCCGGAATATTCATTATCAGATCTAGTTTATTATTATTTCTTGCCTTTGTAATTTCGTACACATCATTGATCAAAGAAAGAATATGAAATTTCTCTGGAACAATATCTAATTTACCGGCTTCAATCTTTGAGTAGTCTAAAATATCATTAATCAATGTTAATAATCCGAAAGCAGAAGATTGCACGGTCTTTAGACATTTTCGTATATCCGGTGCCATATCTTCTCTAAGTGCAACTTCTGTCATACCTAAGATTGCATTCATGGGAGTGCGAATTTCGTGGGACATAGTAGAGAGAAAATCACTCTTTGCTTTGTTGGCGTTCTCTGCATTGAGCCGTTCGATATATGTAGATACCGAATTTACAAATTCAGACAATATAAACTTTTCTGAATTTGTGTAAGGGGTAGTATCGTATTTATCAAATAAGATAGCACCGCTGTACTTTCCACCTGAAAGAGTAGGAATCCAAAGTTGGGTACCTAGAAGGACATCGGAGATTACTTCTTTTAAAATGCGATCACTAGCTGGTTTTGTCATTGTATAAATCTGAAAAGTTGGGTTGACTTCGATGTATCCATATTTATCGTATGTTTTAATTGCTGAAGCAATTTCTTTCTCACTCATCGTCTGAAAATAGTTTGTAAGAGTGTTTTCGGGTTTGAAATTCCATTGGAAATTAATGGTATTTGTTCCGGAGGACAAATCCGTTTCCAAAACTAAGATTCGGTCCAAACGGAAAAAAGTTGCAATCTTCTCCATACTTTTAAGTAGCTCACTAGCAATGTCATTTGCATATTTCATGTTCTCTTGTAATAATGCAAGAAGTTGGTGACCCTGTGCCAGTTGTGAGATTTCAAGGGGGGACGTTTTTCCCAGATTTTTCATGGTTTGTCCAAAAATAGAATTTTTATTCATTTCTGCTTCTAAATCAGGAAGTTCTGATGGATAAATCAGGTTAAGAGATTGAGGCTTAATAGTGCCTATAATCCGGACAATCTCATTATCTTTTTTGATTGAAAAAAAGTCACAATAAAAAATATTTGAGGTGGCTTTGGGATTTGCTTCGATCGGAAAAGAGAATGCAAAACTGTTTGTCTCTCCAGACTGGGCCTCTGCTGTAAGTTTATCAATGAATAGAGAAATACTTTGATGATTATTGATATACTCTCGATTTGATAGAAATCGATCATTTAGAATATCATATTCAAACAATGCATATATGTGTTCTTTTTGCAAGTTTTCTGTATCCATATAATTTCACCCCTTAAATTCTGTACTATAATAAAACAAAAATTGTAGCCATTGTATTTTGTATAAAAGTTCAATCTCTAAAAATCAGTACCATTCTAACATGAAAAATGGTACTGATTTTGCAATATGGCCGTGCTTACCTTAAAGGATGAGGTAAGCCAGATTATCTAATGTAGGTTTCAAGCGAAGTTGCTAAATCCTGCATTTCCTGTAATTTGTCTTTGATTTCTGTAATGCTTTCGATATGTGTTTTCGCAACTTCGTTGGCATTTGTGGTCTCTGTTACAATTGATTCCAAATGTTCTGTTATTTTATTGAGAGTTGCTTTGATTTCTGCAGAAGAACTGCCACTTTCTTTTGCAAGTTTACCCATCTCCGCAGCAACTACTGCAAACCCTTTTCCGGCTTCTCCGCTTCTGGCAGCCTCAATGGAAGCATTTAGTGCAAGAATATTGGAACGAGACGCATCTGCTGCGATTTTTCCGGTAACAGTAGCTGCACTTTTTACATCTTCACCAACCGTTTCTGTAGTAGTTAACATTGTTTGAAGTTTCTCGAACAGAAGTTCGAAACCTTTAATCATTGTTTGGATTGATGTATGTACGCTTGACACAGACTCTTTGAAATTGGCTGTAATTTCATTCATTTTTTCTTTGTCATCTACACAGTAGGTACTGATTAGGCAACCAATAACCTGATTGCCATCTTTGATAGGGACCAGATTACCTTCCATGGCCATTCCAACTACCTCTTTTGGTAAAATATTGTGAACCACCTGACCTGTTTTGATACAACGATCAAATGCTCCGGTAGGATCGTCCATTCTTTCTCCAACTGCGATTGAAGGTGGTAGTTCTGGTGGCAAAGAAACGGCAAGCACAACAGCATCTCTGTCCAATAACGAGATAACAGATGGCCTTTCTTGTGTCAATCGAATAAAGTCTAATTTTTCAGCTATTTCTTGTAATTTTTGGTTCATAAAACTCCTCGCTTTCGTAAAAGAATCTAGTCAAACATTGTAACCCCAACAATGTTTCGTCTATATAGCTATAATTATACTATAATTTGTAAGAAAATTCCAGTTTCTTAAATCAAAAAAAGGGAAAATATGTTATTGCGCAGATTTTTATTGGTAAAGTGACAAAATATATTTGTGAAAATAAAGTTGACAAAAGAAAAGAAATTGTGAAAAATAAAGATGTGAATGTTGGAATTTAGAATGAAAAATGCCGAAAGAGGAAAAGTTATTACAGTAGATAAGAGCATAAGTATACGAAAAGATTAAGGCAGTTTGGAGGTAGACGATGGATCGTTATGATATTGCAATTGTAGGAACTGGTCCTGCAGGGTTGGAAGCAGCCATTACAGCAAAGGTAAGAAATAAAAATGTTTTATTATTAGGACCTCGAGATTTGAGTATGAAAGTGGAAAAGGCACATATGATAAGTAATTATTTAGGCCTGCCAATGGTTTCAGGTGATGAAATGCAGAAATCTTTCAAGGATCATTTGGAGCGAATGGAAATTGCTATCACAGAGGATCGAGTAAATATGGTTTATCCCATGGGAAAGTATTTTGCACTTCAGGGACATAAAAATATGTATGAAGCAACCAGTGTGATTTTGGCTTGTGGAACGTCTATAGTAAAGCCTTTTCCAGGAGAAATAGAGTGTCTGGGAAGAGGAGTAAGCTATTGTGCAACATGTGATGCCGTATTATACAGAGGAAAAACAGCTATTGTGCTAGGATATTCACCAGAGGAGGAAAAGGAGGCTTTATTTTTGTCAGAAATTGCGGATAAGGTCTATTATCTGCCTATGTATCAACAAAATGTATCCATTAACAGTGATAAAATAGAAGTATTGATTGATAAAAAACCACTGACAATAGAGTTAAAAGAACATAGAGTCTTACTGAAATTGGAAAATGACTGTTTAGAAGCGGACGGATTGTTTATTTTAAGAGAAAATATTCCACCAGCCCAGATGGTTCCTGGATTGGAGATTGAGAATAATTGTGTCAAAGTGAATCGAGGAATGGAGACAAATGTACAAGGATTATTTGCATGTGGAGATATTACGGGAGCACCATATCAATATATGAAGGCAGCCGGGGAAGGAAATGTGGCGGCGCTTTCAGCAGTGGGGTATTTATCGAATCTAGCCTAAACTTTTAAATGGAATGTATTTTGTAATGATCGGAAGAAAAGAATAGGATAAAATGTACAATTTGTATCAAACAGGCATAAAATGGCAGGTGTACAGAATAGACAAGGTGTTTCAAAGGAGTTTAGGATATGATTAAAATTGCACATGTAGAAACTATGTTTCCAGAGAAATTTGGTATTCCACGCCAAAGTGGATTGATTGAAGAATGTAGAGGCAGAATTGTTTTTGAACCGGAATATCGCACTAAGGATGCTTTTAAAGGATTAGAAGAGTATTCACATATCTGGATATTGTGGAAGTTTTCAAAGGTGGAACGAAAGAATTGGTCAGCAACGGTGAAACCACCACGTTTGGGAGGAAATCTGAGAAAAGGAGTATTTGCTACAAGATCCCCATTTCGACCGAATCCCATTGGGTTGTCTTCCGTGAAATTAGAGGGGATTGAATACGACGAAAGATTGGGAACGGTATTGTATGTGTCAGGAGTTGACATGTTGGATGGGACTCCGGTATATGATATAAAACCGTATTTACCTTATGTGGATAGTCATCCCGAAGCAATTGGTGGTTTCTCGGATCGGGTAAAGGACTACCAGCTTGTTGTGGATAATGAAGAAATGCTATATCAGTGTATGCCGTCAGATATTGCGAAATGCGTAGTAAAAATGTTGGAGCAGGATCCAAGACCATCCTATATCAATGATTCAGATCGAATTTATGGAGTATGTTACAGTACATACAATGTTCGTTTTCGTGTGAAAGGAACACACGTAGAAATTCTGAAAGTGGAGCAAATTCTGTGATGATGGAAAAAATAATTCAACAAAAATTAAATATTATAAAATAAAATTGAAAACAATTAGTAACAGAATTGAAATATTTGTTGAATAATTTGCTTAAAATGATAAAATGGGATTAGGATAAGTACGACAATGCTGCATAAAAGGAGAAATTTTATGGTAAAATATGTTTTGAATTTAAATGGTGTGGATACTATAAAACATTTTGTAAATATCGTTAGACATTATGAGTTTAACATTGATGTATTGTCGCAACAGTATGTTGTAGATGCGAAATCTATATTAGGAATATTTAGTTTAGATTTGAGCAACCCTGTTACGGTGTTTGTTAGGAGCAATGATTGTGATGAGTTAATTGAAAAATTGGCGATATTTGCATACGAGGATTCCAAACCTGAATATGTGGATGCGTATTAAGAATAAGGGCGGTGCAGACCGCTCTTTTGTTTTGGAAAAATAGTGGGACAGGGACTTAGGCTATGACACTGAGAATAGAAGAAAGATTGGTGTGATTAGTTACTATGAACTGTAACTTGTGATTAAAATGGAGAGCAAGGTTACATGGTACATTGCTTGATATATCAATTGTTTTGTGATATACTTAAGAAGAATAACCATACATTGTGTAAGGAAAAGAGTTTGTGTGGATTAGTATAGAGATTTAATGGATACTTAAGGAGGAGACATCGTGGAAAATGTTTCAGAAAAGAGCGAAGTGATTTCGAGAAATTTTATCGAGCAGATTATCGATAAAGATTTGGAAGAAGGAATTTATGATAAAGTGGTTACGAGATTTCCACCAGAGCCAAATGGATATCTTCATATTGGACATGCCAAGTCAATTTTATTAAATTCGGGATTGGCAAATAAATATGATGGAAGTTGGAATCTTCGTTTTGATGACACAAATCCAACAAAGGAGAAAACAGAGTTTGTACAGTCAATTAAGGAAGATGTGGAATGGTTGACAGGAGAGGATAAGACAGAAATCTTTTTTGCATCCAATTATTTTGATCAGATGTACGAAGCTGCTGTGAAGTTGATCAAAAAA
Source organism: Lachnospiraceae bacterium (assembly GCA_045124315.1). Classification (GTDB taxonomy): domain Bacteria; phylum Bacillota; class Clostridia; order Lachnospirales; family Lachnospiraceae; genus CAG-411. The sequence continues at coordinate 2,451 of JBGVLO010000274.1, read as the reverse complement.
GGAAAAGCTTTTGTGTGTGAATTGTCTCCAGAACAGATGCGTGAATACAGAGGAACCTTGACAGAGGCGGGAAAGAATAGTCCATATAGAGACAGAAGTGTGGAAGAGAATCTTAAGCTGTTTCAAGAAATGAAAGAGGGAAAGTACCCAGATGGTTCTATGGTGTTGCGTGCTAAAATTGATATGGAATCTCCGAATATGAATATGCGTGATCCAATTATCTATCGTGTTGCTAGAATGACACATCATAATACTGGTGATAAGTGGTGTGTATACCCAATGTATGACTTTGCGCACCCAATTGAAGATGCTATCGAAGGGGTGACTCATTCTATTTGTACATTGGAGTTTGAAGATCATAGACCTTTGTATGATTGGGTATTAAGAGAATTAGAATGGGAGAATCCTCCTAAGCAGATTGAGTTTGCAAAGTTGTATTTGCAGAATGTTATTACTGGAAAGAGATATATTAAGAAACTGGTGGAAGATGGAATTGTAGATGGATGGGACGATCCTCGTCTTGTTTCTATTGCTGCACTTAGAAGAAGAGGATTTACACCGGAGTCTATTCGTAACTTCATGGAATTGTGCGGTGTGTCAAAGAGTCAGAGCTCGGTGGATTATGCAATGTTAGAGTATTGTATTCGTGAAGATCTGAAGCTGAAGAGAAGTCGTGTTATGGCTGTGTTGGATCCGATTAAGCTTGTGATTACAAATTACCCAGAAGGTCAGATTGAGTATCTGGATGTTGTGAATAATCAGGAGAATGAAGAACTTGGAAGTAGAAAGTTGCCATTCGGAAGGGAACTTTACATTGAGAGAGAAGATTTTATGATCGAACCACCAAAGAAGTATTTTAGATTGTATCCAGGCAATGAAGTTCGATTAATGAATGCATATTTTGTAAAGTGTGAGGAGTATTTTACCGATGAAAATGGTAGAGTTACTGAGATACATTGTACCTATGATCCGGAGACGAAATGTGGTACAGGATTTACCGGAAGAAAAGTAAAGGGTACTATTCACTGGGTGGAAGCAACAACTGCAAAGCCAGCAGTTGTGCGCTTGTACGAGAATATCGTAGATGAAGAAAAAGGTGTATACGATGAGGAGGGAAATCTAAATTTGAATCCAAATTCGTTACAGACATTAGAAAATTGCTGGGTGGAGCCATCTTTGGCGGAAGTAGAAGCATATGATAGTTTTCAGTTTGTAAGACAGGGCTATTTCTGTGTAGATGCAAAAGATAGCACAAAAGAACATCTTGTGTTTAATCGAATTGTTTCGCTAAAGAGTTCATACAAACCGGTATAATAAGAAGGGGGAAAAGTTATGGGGTTATTTTCGGGATTGGAGTCATTAGGACTTGGTAAGATGAAGGAAGAGGAAGTATTTAAGAAGGAAGAACCTAAGACATCGGAGGATGGAGCAGCTGTGGTTGCACCAAAGAAGCAGGAGATTGATGTGTTGTTTGACAAGACATTTAGGTGTCCGGTTTGTGACAGTGAATTTCCGTCTAAGATGATTCGTGCAGGTAAGAATAAGTTGATCAAACAGGAAATGGATCTTCGTGCAGTTTATGATATGGCGGATGTTGTTAAGTATGAACCTGTGGTGTGTACAAGGTGTGGGTTTGCAGCATTGAATCGATTTTTTAAACCAATCCCTCCTGCGCAGATTAATCTGATTAAAGAAAAGATTTCATCGAGTTTTAAAGGCCTTCCAACTATTGAGGGGGAATATTCTTATGATGATGCAATTTTACGCTATAAGCTTGTGCTTGCAAGTACAGTAGTAAAATGTGGTAAGACGAGCGAAAAGGCTTATGTTTGCTTAAAAATGGCGTGGGCATTTCGAGGAAAAGCAGAGAATATTCCAGAAGATGAGCCAAATAGAGAGGAAGTTTTAAAGCAGATTAAAGCTGGAGAAATGGAATGTTTACAAAATGCGTATGAAGGGTTTACTGCAGCCTATTCTCAGGAAGATTTTCCTATGTGTGGAATGGATGAGTTAACTGTTACATATTTGACAGCTGCACTGGCCTATGAGATTGGCAAATTAGATGAGGCAGGAAGACTTGCTTCTATGGTTGTTACAAGCAAAGTTGCAAAAGAACGTATTAAAGATAAAGCCAGAGAAATCAAAGATTTGGTAAAGAAAAAGAAAGAGGAAGTGAAAAAAGCTGCAAATTAAAAAATAAAAATCGTTCCATATCCAATGGTTATAAACCAGCGAATATGGAACGATTTTTTTTCTCTATAGAAAACTTCGTCCCATCTAGAGAAAAAACGCTCCGCGGGGATGCGCAGTTCGCGGAGAAGAATTTAATTGCTTCGCAATACCACAAATGCGCTAGAGTTTCACTTGCGAAACTCTTTGTTTTTGTATTTTTTTAATGTATATCCAGAAGTTTATCTATTGCTTCCTGAAGATTAGGATTTTTTCTGTATG
>JBGVLO010000273.1:0-4140 GCA_045124315.1 Lachnospiraceae bacterium | reverse complement strand
AAAATATCTTCACAACCTGCACATTTATAGTATGCTTCACAACCATCCTTTGTACAGTTTGCTTCTGCTTTTGGTACCTGTGTCAGAGAATGTACATGTAACACAGCAGCTTCTGTTGTTACACTTCCACTTGTGTTTGTTACAACACAGCGATACTTAAATCCATCATAATCCTTGTTTGTTTCTGCTGTGGTGTAAGTTGCAGCTGTTGCACCTTCAATATTTACAAAATCATTTCCGTCGTTTTTGTCAACCTGCCACTGGTATGAAATACCGTTTCCAATAATTTCTACTGTAAATGTGGCTGTTTTACCTGCCATAACAGCTGTATTTTTTGGCTGAACTTTAATTTCCGGAATCTTTTCTGTTACAGTTAACACAACAGCTTCTGTTGTTGTTGTTCCACCTGCATTTTCTAAGACACATCGATATTCAAATCCGTTATTTTCCATAGACACTGCATCTGTGGTATAAGTTGCACTTGTTGCACCTTCAATATTTACAAAGTCATTTCCGTCGTTTTTCTTAACCTGCCACTGGTATTTTATATCTTTTCCACTTGCTTCCACACTAAAGGTAGCTTTTTCACCTTCCTTGACAGATACAGCCTTTGGCTGAGTATTAATTTCAGGTTCTCTTTCTTTTACGGTTAATTTAACCTGTTCTGTTGTTACAGTACCCAGTATGTTTGTGATAACACACTGATACATAAATCCGTCACATTCTAAATTTAATGCATCTGTAGTATAAGCTGCACTTACTGCACCTTCAATATTTACAAATCCATTTCCGTCGTTTTTGTCAACCTGCCACTGATAATTACCTTCTACAGCTCCGGTTGCCTTTACACTAAAGGTAGCTGTATCACCATTCTTAGCAGTGGTATTCTGTGGCTGTTCAATAATTTCCGGCGCATCCCCTATAGCTATATAAGCTTTTATTGAATCATACGGTCTGTCACCCCCATAAACAGATGTGTACACAACTTCAATACCACCTACGGTAGTTACAAACTTATCTTTTATATCTGCACCATCTTCTCTTGCAAAATATCCATCTTCAAGCATACATTTAATTTCAATTGCATACTCATTTGTGTCCATAGCCACCAGATGAGCGTCATCTGCAGAACCCCAATATGATTCACCGCCTTTTGTTCGATACTTCCATGATACCTCCATACCTCTAATATCTGTTATGGTTTTTCCATCCGTAAAAGTACCACTAAAAACAAAGTTATTGCTATCTAAAGACGGTAATTCTTCTCCATCCTTCAAAGCTTTGAATGTATCCTCATAATTCACTTTAATGATTCCCAAATCCAGAATCGGGAATTCTGATATCTCATCCGGCAATGGTAAGAATGCTGCTTCATGTACATAAGTATTATCCTTTAATTTTACAACCGCTGCATAATCATAATTATCCACATATTCTGATCCAAATTTGTAATTAATTGCATAAGAACTATGGTAATTTGCATTTTTTGCCTGTTCTGTTTCAAACTCACCAACGATTCCTTCTGCAAACAGTTTCTTTGTTTCCTGTATTGCTTCTTCAAGTGTCTTATTGTCATCTTTCTTATAGAGAATATATCCCCAGGTGAAACCTTCTTCCGACTCAATACCATCTATTTTGTGATAATTCGCTGCTATTTTTTGGATAGATACTTTATCTGTGATATCTTTAATTCTAACTATTTTCTTTACAGTAACAGTTGCTACATCTGAAACCAATTCCACTTCACTGTCATTTACTTTACAATAGTAATAATAATTACCTATTGGTAAATCTGCCGGAACGTCAAGAGTTGCAGCTGTTGCACCTGAAACTTCTCTGGCATTTGTTTTCTCAGTGTCATCACACTGATACCACTGATAAGACACATCTTCTGTAATATTTGTAACCACGCTTAACGGTTTGGAATAGCCTTCAAAAACCTGTAAATCTGCCGGTTGTTCTCTTATTTGCAGTCTATCTGCCACTTCCAGGGTAATACTTACATAATTTTCATACCCCTCCTTTGCAAAGGTGGGACCTGTATCAAGCTTTACAGATATCGTACTTATTGCGTGTTCCGGTTCAACAACAGGCGTTTTTTCCCCTATCTTTACAAATTCATAACCTTCCTTTGCTGATAATCCAAGATATGTAGATCCATATGTACCTGCCACTAACACATTATCCGGATACTGGGAAATGCTTTTTCCACCAATAATTACAGGTGTAACTTCATAATTTGCATCTTCCGGAACAGTAAATACAGCACCAAGGTCTGAATATTTCTGATCTAACAGGTTAGAATTATCAATAAAAATCTTAATTTCATCTACTACAATTACCTTATCGTGTGTTTTTATTCTATATTTACCTGTTCTTGTTCTTGTAGCGTTTTCTTCATCACCATCCTTATATACCTTACAATAATAAGAGTTCTCACACGCCTTTTTGCCGTTATATACATCCTCTGCTGTTATTGCATATGTGCTTTCAATTGCACCATCAATCGCCTCAAACTGATTCTCTGAATTTGTGCGGTACCACTGATATCTCAACTGGTTTTGGTCTGTTCCATCCCCTGTTATGCTTGCTTCAACGCTTAAAGTATCGTTTCCAACTACTAATAATCCACCTTCTAAATCTTTTGTTATTTCAATCTTATAGCCTAAATCATCCCTTCTTAATTGCAACTCGTCTCCGATTCTTTCAACATGATGATTTGGAACATTACTTACAAAATAATCATCCGGGTCTGCATTTTTCATGTAGGTTTCCCATCCTGATGTAAAATTAAGACCTGGTGCTGCTTTGATACCCATCTTGCTGCCTTCTGTTAATGGACCTGTCAAAGTAACCGGATAATCATAGTTAACATTTTCACTAGTACTTGTATCCAAAACGCTACTTGTCACCAAAATGTCATCTGCCTCACCATTCGCTGTATTTCCATCTACTATAACTTTACCCTCTACATTAAGAAATGGGGCCCTAAACCTTTCGGTAAAATACGGTATGGATGTCCTTACAACAGCTACACCACCACCGGCAGATGTTGCCGTATTTCCTGTAATGGAGGCACCATCATGGAGGTAAACATTTGTCTCATTGCTATCCGTATTTATAAGATTGGCAATACCTCCTCCAAGATTAGCCTTATTTCCCTCTATACTTCCTCCATACACATGTATATTCTTATCCTGCATGGTATAACCAAATATACCGCCACCTGTTTGTGCAGTATTGTTCTTTATGGTTCCCCCATACATTGTGAAATCTCCTCTAGCAGAAACACCACCACCAGTTCCAAAGGCAGTATTTCCTTCTATGCTTCCCCCATACATGATAATCGGATTTCCATAGACCCCTCCACCGGTGTCTGCTTCATTGCCGGTGATGATACCACCAAACAGCTTAACTACTGCAGCATTTATTACACCGATGCCTCCACCTTGAGAGCCAAAACTAGTACTACCATCTCTTCCACCAGTAATCTTTCCTGTTCCCTTACAGTCTGACAAAACAAAGCCTTCTCCACTTGCAGCATTTACAATACAAATAACACTTCTATATACGTCACCTTCATTTCCAGCTGTATGGTCATATGTAATGCTATGACCATTCAGACAAAACCTCATCTGCCCACAATTATAACTTAGAGGTTTCCATGAATGTTCAATTACCACATCCTGGGTCAGATAATAGTTTCCTTCAGTAGTTGGAAGCGGTGTTTCTTCGGTAGGTGTCCACGCCGTCCATTCTACCTCTTCCTCCGTTGTGTGATCTCCCACATCATTGTGTGTTTCCCCGCACACACAATGTACATGTTCCTCTGTTGACTCTGTTGACTCTGTTGTCTCTTCTGCCTTTACCTCTACTGGTATTTCCACCATTGCAAAGGACGAAACTCCCATAGCAGCAGACAGCAAAATACTCAACATCTTTTTTGTTAAATTCTTACTTCTTGTTTTCATACTTTTCCTCTCCTTCCCTAATTATATGTATACTTTAACAAGTGTACATATAATTTTAACCCTTTCAAGGTGACAAAACAGGGGACAAGATAGGGGACAGTTATAATATTTTTTATCATAACTGTCCCCTATCCATTTTTATTGTACCTATTCATAATCTATATTGTAA
>JBGVLO010000272.1:0-3462 GCA_045124315.1 Lachnospiraceae bacterium | reverse complement strand
TCGTTTACGTGCGATACATGCACAAGCACTTAGCGAGGTTTTTTCGAGCTTAGTACTTGGGCTAGCTAGAGTACTTGGCGAGGTAGTTTCGATCCTAGTACGAAGCATGGATGAAAACAGTGTGTAGTTTTGAAGATATGTGGGAAAGAGCTCCTGTCGAAAGATAGGGGCTCTTTTGTGTTTATGTGTCAATGGTGTAGAAGAAAGCATGACATTCTTTTAAGATGTATGTTTTATAAATACATGAGAGGTCAAATTGTAATATTGGAAGTGGAATCGATATGTGCAGTTAGAAAATCTTGAAAAAGAGTGAAAGAGTTTGTGAATCGGGTAACAGATGGATTAAAATTGTGAAAAATCAAAGAGATTGTAGGATAATCATTGAATGGAAAATAGGCGATATATGAGGTATAATATAATAGTAAATAAGAGTTGAATTGATGTAGAAATACAGAGAGGATTATTGAGAAGTAAAAGAAAGAGGGAGTCGTATGAATTGTCAGGAAGCCCAGCGATTAATTGTACCGTTTATAAATGGAAATTTAACAATTGAACAGGCAAAAGATTTTTTTAAGCATATCGACCAATGTAAGGAATGCAAAGATGAATTGGAGATATACTATGTGTTATTGATTGGATTAAAACAATTAGATGAAGATGCATCAGATTCTCTTAACTTACATGGACAATTCGAGACTCATTTAAGAGAAGCGAGAATGCAACTTATAAAAATGCAAATGGGTAACAAGCCTAAAATAATGATTACTCTTTCTTTAATTGCAATTTTATTAGTGTTGATAACACAAGGACAGCAAGAGGCATTAGTTAGGAAAGAAAATGAAAGAATGGAACAACATATATATGAATCCTTTCCTAAGTATGACCCAATTAGGAAGCGTGTTACAAAAGAAGAGATAGACCGGTGGAAAAATAGATTGGAGATAGAAAATGAATAATACAACACTTATAATAGATGGAAGAAGTCTTGGACAAATGCTTTATTATCAGTTTCCAAATATACAGGAAAAATTGGATATTCATTACTTAGTGGATAGATGGAAAATTGTACTCTTACAATTAAAAAAACAGAAGAAATGGGAAAAGTGTCTGGTTCTTTTTGAAGAAGAACCGAGTATAAGTGGGAATTATAGGGGCGTGTCCAATGAATACTTGGAACAGATGCAATATGTTGAGTATTTTTTGGAGCAGAATCATGTCGCAACGTTTAAGTGTAATGCAGGAGAAAAATATGCTGTTATTGAGAAAATTTGTGACCAATTGAAAAAGGAAGAACAGCTTACTATATTATCAAGAGAGGAATATATGGCAATATTTGTGAATGCTGCAGTTTCCTGGTTACAGCCTCAATTAACGAAGATGGAGGGAAGAGAAGATTTTATTGAATATGATAGAGAGAAAACAGAAGAATATTTTGGAGTGTGTGCATTAAGACTAAAAGATTATATGATATTAACAAGAGAAAAAAGAATAGTTGGAGAAGCGCTAGCGAAATATTTATTAAATGAATATGACAATTTGGAGTGCATTTTAGATCATAAAGAAAATTTTGCAATTTTAAACAATCAGTTAGAATTAGAAAAAAAGATAGAAGATAGAAAAGAATTTTTTTCAAAAGGGAATGTGAATTTTGAAATTGACTTTGATCAGGCAGTATGGGCTGATATAGAATTTGATGACGAAGAGTCTGAGTTTGCTGTAGAAGTCAGTGAGGAAAAAATAGATAAGCTGAATGGAGAAGATATTGAAAAACAGTTTACTGTAATAGAAACAAATGCTGAATGGAAAAAGCTGAAACAAGAGATTGAAAAACAAGGGTTGGATAGAACCATTGGAATGCATATTGGTGTGGACGAAAATGTGTTTTCGACTATTTTTATGCAGGAAAATAATACACAGTATATAGAGAAAAGTGGTCAATTATCATTGTTTGCATTAGAACCGGAGAAACAGAAGAATGTATGGAATACATGCAGTATATGTCTGGATCAGGGCACCTATTTGATTGAAATAAATCAAGGACAGATTGATGAGTGTGATCTTGTGAACTGTGTTTTTAATTGGATCAAAGGTGAGAGAAGTATTAGTGTGATTAGTGGAAAAAACTTTTTATATGCATTATACATTGCCTTCACCCAATATGATTTGGATTCTAGCATTTTGGATTATGAGCATATGAATAATGTATTCGATTGTTCCATTGCCAGATATTTATTGGATCCGATTTCAGAAAAGTATGAGTATCAGGACTTGGTTAAAAAATATGTAGCCACAAATGTAGTTTCATTGAAAGAATATCTGCAAAAAGCATCATGGGCTGAACGATTTGCGGACAACCGGGAAGAAGGTATTAAAGTGGCTTGCTATCCTGCCTTTATCAGCAGATATGCAAAAGAAGAGCTAATTCGTGAACTTCAGACAACCAACATGTATCAATTGTATTTTGATGTAGAATTACCTTTGCTGTATGTATTGTTTGCTATGGAAAAGAGGGGAATTCTTTTGAATAGTCAGGAATTGAAAGATTATGGAGAAAAGCTGGCTGTTCGAATCGAGGAATTAGAAAGAAAGATTATTGACCAGGCAGGAGAAGAGTTTAATATTAATTCTCCGAAACAATTGGGGGTAGTTTTGTTTGAGCATTTGCAGTTGCCAAATGGAAAAAAGACAAAAACTGGTTATTCTACATCGGCAGAAATATTGGAACCATTACAGAAGGAGTATCCGATTGTGAAGGATATCTTAGAATATCGACAGTTGACCAAGCTTAAATCCACTTATGCGGAAGGTTTAGTACAATATATTAGTGAGTCAGATGGAAGAATTCACAGTAAATTGCATCAGACTATAACGGCTACAGGCAGATTGAGTAGTACAGAGCCGAACTTGCAAAATATCCCCATTCGAATGGAGTTGGGAAGAGAAATTCGAAAGGTATTTGTTCCGAAAGATGGTTTTGTATTTTTGGATGCAGATTATTCACAGATTGAATTACGTATATTGGCTCATATGTCTCAGGATCCAGGATTGTTGCAGGATTACAAAGAGGGCAAAGATATTCATCGTGCTACTGCAGCCAGAGTATTTCATGTTCCTTATGAGGATGTAACAAGTATTCAGAGAAGCAATGCAAAGGCAGTAAACTTTGGAATTGTATATGGAATTAGTGCATTTGGTTTGAGTCAGGATTTAAATATTTCAAGAAAGGAAGCGGATGGTTATATAAAGGAATACTTTGCCATGTATCCAAAAATAAAGGAGTATTTGGACAAATCGGTTGAGAATGGGAAGAAGGATGGGTATGTGCTATCATTATTAGGAAGAAGGAGAAACATACCAGAACTTAGTTCATCCAGCCATGTGCAAAGGGCTTTTGGTGAGCGGATTGCCATGAATTCTCCAATTCAGGGAACTGCCGCGGATATTATTAAGATTGCAATGGTT
>JBGVLO010000271.1:0-10943 GCA_045124315.1 Lachnospiraceae bacterium | reverse complement strand
GAAGCAGAGATAAAGGGGCGAGATGAGCGCCCCCAATCTTATAATCTCTACAGTAGAAATCAAAAATCCATTATTATTCAATCTGTGTCTCATAAGCAGATATTCCACCAACATCCACCCATAAATAGTATTAATTCTTACTTCATTATAATCTAAAGCTTGTAATAACCTTAATAAAAATAATATTAAAGCATTCTACCTTCAATCCACTTATGCATAACATCTAATAAATTGTCACATTTTCTTGTTAACATATATACTTCTGGTATTAATGATTGAGAATATGTTTGTCTGGCGTTTTCAATAATTTCAGTCCAATTGCGTTTACTGTTCCAAGCTTCCTTAGTATCAGCAATACCATCGCAAAATCCATTACGCTCTGCCTGCTGTGAATATGAACGCATCTTTGAGAAAGAACTCATCCCTTCATTTTTAGATTGACCTGTTTTGTCTAAATGTGACATCAGTGCAAACATCTCAATTTCCGTTGCATTTTCAGGGTCAACATCATTAACGCTCACTTCATAATTACCAACTTTAACGATTGGTTTTGACGGAGTAGAATTTTCTGAATATTGTGCCAAATATGCCTGACCTCCAATAGCCATTACTCCAATATTTTTTCCATCACCACTGCCTGTTGCCTCTCTTGTTGCTGTTCCCATTTTAAATATATTATCATTTCTCGCTTTTGTCATAGCAACAGAGTACATATTATATTTCAAATCTATCCCACAATGTGATTGTATCATTCCTAAACTCATTATTTTTCACCACCTTATCTAAAATCCGTTTTGGGCAGTATATTCCAATAAGCTCTGTATCCACTTATCCATTGCCAGATAAGAATCCCAATTACCCAGCGTTTTATAATCTTCCATTACCTCCTGTGCGTAGGCAATGCAATCAGCTTTCTCAAAATAACTATCGGCATCTGCATTTGCCCGAACCGCTACTGCACGCAGATAATCACTGGGAGATGTATGCCCTGTTTCCACATTCAACACCATCAACTCATTAAAACTACAGTTGTTTGGATTGATTTTACTTGCGTCCACCATTTCCTCGAATTCGTTACCGTTAGCATCCAGTCCCTTGATAACATATACGGGATTATCCTTTGAATAACCCTCTGCCTTATATATATTCACAGATTCTCCCGTTTGAGGGCTTGCATAGGACATAAGAGCATCGGAATATAACGCTGTCTCCTGCGTAGTTGTTCCGGTACATTTCATAACCGTGTTCTGGAAATCTCCACTGGACTGTTGTACTTTATTGACATTACCGTTTTTTTCATACGGACTTGCTCCGTTATAATCTATAATCTGAATTCCCATCATCTCATCCTTTCTGACTTTGACCTAATATCCCGGATAGCCCATCTGCTTTCTCCATTCATCTCGTCTCTGTTGCATTTCTTCTTCAGTTACACCCATACTTTCCAGCATTTTTCTGTATTGCAGTTGTGCCATTTCTTTTACCGTGTATAATGATCCTCCCGGATATTCGCAACATATCTTTTCGCCATTGTATTCCGGATGATTTTTCTTGTACATTTCTTCATAAGCATCCCAATCTGTCAGCTTTGTGAGTTTTGCCTGATTAGCTTCTATAATCTCCATCTGCATCTGATGCATTTCCTCTGCTGTATAGAGTCTGGTTCCTAACGGATTGGTATACTTTGCCCACTGCATTTTATCCTTGTCAATATACATGGAATCACCTACCGTAATGGAATAATCAGGCACTCCTTTATCAGTTCCGTTGATAAACTCCATGAACGCATCCATATCAATCTCATCATTCAAAAAATCATTCCAGAAATTTTCATGGGCTGTAAAACGCATATTCCAGTCTGATGGAAACTGTCCGATAAATTCCATTACTTTATCATACTGCTCCATATTCTCAAAGGTAATAGCCCACTCATACCCTTCGGTCTGTCCAGCTTTTCTACAGAAAATGCCTTCTTCGGTATACCATGTGATATAACGGATATCGTCATCATCTGGATCGGCAGTTTCATACACACATGAAGTAGATTCTGTGGTTAATAAAGTGCTTGCATCATTCGTAAACACATCTTCCTTTTGGGCTTCCTCTGCCTCTTTTCTAGTCTGCTCCTCCTTCATCAGTTCCTGAATAGCTTCTTCTACAGAATCAAATTTATCTAGGAACTCCTCCCACTCTTTTTCTGTAAAAGACTGTGAGCCAATCTGATAGGTGGGTTCTGTATCCCCATTCTGGATTTTCACAAAAATCTCTTTTATCTTTTCTTCCAGAATTTTTGCATAATCCACCATTTCCTCAGTCCCAACGGTATCAGCACCTGTTAATCCTTCCAGTTTTTCAATGAATGCTCTGTAAAATTTCTTTTCCTGCTCCACATATTTAGCAGCATTTTCTCCACGCTGACTTACCGGCATAAGCGGATTTTCCAAGTCATGTAATATCTCTCTTGCTGCCTGTAATGCAGATGCTACAGAACTGCCAAATACATCTGTATAATTTGCAACACTGTTCTGTCGGTTCTCTACCTGATGTATAAAAACTTGTGAAAGGTAATCCATTCTCTCACCTTCGTTGTACCCGTTTTCTTCAGCAGCTTCCATAAATGCCTGTTTTACTTCCTTTGGGGCATTTGGTGCAAATCGTGAAAAATCAATATCTGTATTTACAGTGTCTTCACTCTCTTTCTCCGCATCCACAGTATTTGCTTGATATTCCTCATTTACATACTGTCCACTACCCAATCTTATCTGTCCGTCACTATCAAAATGAAATGTTTTTTCATTAATTGTAAATGGTCTTGAAGTATCAATTCCAAATGCCTGTAAACCGATTTTGGCATAATCACTATTATCCTGATTCTTACTATAAAACATGTTCATAGGTATCTGACCATTCGCCACTTTAATCAAATGGTTCAACGCCCCTGCGACAGCCGCACTCTCGCTGGCTGCTTGATTATCCTTAAAATCTCCAAGTGCCTGCACCATATAATCACTTATGGTAATCCTAAACCCACTACTTAATCGTGCAGACATTCCCGGCACTAAAGAAATACTGTTTGCCTTAGAATTAAACCCATTATTCTTAGTGTAACTAAAAGCTGTTTCTGCTCCCTGAGACATCCATGCCTTGTGAAATTCCTGATAATCCACAAACTCAGCAAATCCCGGATTCTCCGTTGTTTCATTGGGTGTAAGTTTTCCATCTTCTGTCTGTGAAAAACCTGCACAGTATTTCACACTCGTATTCGTCTGATACGGTGTATAATACCTGTTGCTTACACAACTTCCTACTTGCATAATTCTCCTTTCTGAGGTTCTTCTGTCAGTCGGAACCTCACCACTCTCCGAAAGGACCAAGTGGTATATGTATTTTTATATAAAAATAGCGTTATGCTCCCATGATAATGCTCATCCATGAAATCATAACGCCATCCTTAGCTTAGTACTTATATCGGCATTATTCGCATTAATATTAACCCTTACCAAACATCCAAACTATCAATCGCATCCACCCACGCTTGCATTTCGCCGTCTAAAGCAAGTCGAGCATACTCAAGCGGCTCATCTATCGCCAAAGCATTCAGCGAATTTTGTGAACAAAGAGTGGTTCTTAATCCATCCTCAGCCTTATTACAGTCAATCCGTAATATGTAATTATCAAATGTGGTTACATCAATACTGTTCGTTTGAGGGTTATAGTCTGCATATATCAATCTCATTTTATCAATCCTTTCTTGGAAATGTATTATAAGCATTCCATCCAGTCCCAACTGCCATTTTTATAATTTGTTATAAGTTGTTACCAGCTTTTCTTTCCCTTGTTTTTTCCCTTATGAGGGTTCGTAAACAAGGGTAGAACGATATAACACGATACAAGATGTGACAAAGAGGACACCCACGAAAACTTTAGTGTTTTCAAGGGTTTGACGAGATTTTTATAACACGATATAACAGTTATTAAATCCCTAAAAATACCTCAAGTGAGAATTCAAATTTTAGCGCGCATTTACTTTCGCTCATACAATAAAATATTATATCACAATAGCTGTTATTTTTCTAACACGAAAAAGGGCACCCAAGCATTTCTGCCCGAGTGCCATCAGCTCCTATCTCTATACCATTACTTCAAATCCATTCTTGAAAATGAACCTTATCTCATCCTTGGCTTCTGCAACCACTTCCTGAACAAGGCTACTCCAAATACCATCATCAAACTCTTCAATTAAGCCATCCCGCTTTTCCAAAGTACGAATGAACCCTTTGAACAGTTCTCTCTGTGCTTTCTTGAATTCTGAATAGTTTCGTCTGAAATCATCACTGTATTCTAAAAGGCTGATAACAGCAACACATAAAATTTCTTTTTATCATACACGTGTTTTTCTTATGAAGAAAAAGAGGTCACATTAAATGCATGCCATCCGGCATACTTTGCGTTCTTCCCAAGTTCTACTTCAATCCTTAACAACTGATTGTACTTTGCCACTCTCTCGCTTCGACATGGTGCTCCGGTCTTGATCTGCCCACAATTTAATGCAACTGCCAAATCAGCAATGGTCGTGTCTTCTGTCTCCCCAGAACGATGAGACGCAATAGAAGTATACCCTGCCTTATGCGCCATCTGAATAGCTGCAATGGTCTCAGACAAAGTGCCAATTTGATTGACTTTGATCAAGATGGAATTTGCACAACCTTCCTTTATCCCTTTTGAAAGACGTTCGGTATTTGTAACAAAAAGATCATCTCCTACAAGCTGTACTCTTTTTCCAATTTCAGCCGTAATCTTTTTCCATCCTTCCCAATCCTCCTCATCCAAAGGATCTTCAATGGAAACAATTGGATACTTTTCTATCATGTTCTTATACATATCGATCAATTCATCGGAACTATAATCTTTTCCCGATTTTGGTAAATGATAATTGCCTTTTCCCTTCTCGCTCTTCCACTCACTGGCAGCCACATCAAGGGCAAAACAAATATCCTTTCCACACTTATATCCGGCATTGTTAACTGCTTCTACAAGGATGTCCAGCACTTCTTCCACACTATTGACGTTTGGTGCAAAACCACCCTCATCACCTACTGCCGTAGATAATCCCTTATCATTTAACACTTTGGCAAGGGAATGATACACCTCTGCCCCCATACGAAGTGCCTCTTTGAAACAACAAGCCCCAACCGGCATAATCATAAATTCCTGAAAATCCAAAGAATTCTTAGAATGTGCTCCTCCATTTATAATGTTCATCATAGGTACCGGGAGTAAATTTCCTAAAATCCCACCCAAAAAACGGTATAATGGAACATCCATGGAACAGGCTGCTGCCTTTGCTGCTCCAATGGAAACAGCCAATATAGCATTGGCTCCTAGTTTTGATTTTTCTTTTGTTCCATCCACACTTAACATAGTTTGGTCAACCATAAAGAGATCAGAGGCATCCACACCCGACAATGCCTCATTAATGGATGTGTTAATATGAGATACTGCCTTCGTTACGCCTTTTCCAAAATATCTGGATGGTTCTTCATCTCTTAACTCCAATGCTTCAAATTCTCCTGTAGAAGCTCCACTTGGGGCAGTTCCTCTTCCTACCGTTCCATCTATAAGAGTAACTTCTGCTTCTACCGTTGGATTTCCTCTGGAATCCATAATCTCTCTACCATATACCTTACTAATCTCGAAATAGTTCATTTATTTTTACTCCTCTCTACAATAAAAAAAGAACTGTCAAAACAGTCCTTTTTCACTAGAATGTTTACATTCTATATTTTGTACCACTCCAAACATCTTTATTCATATTTTTCTATGACACATCTGTCATGTATTTCGTTACAGTTCACAAATATGTGAACTGTAACTGTATTGACACAAAAAAGTTTTAGGATCGGGTTGACAACGGTAATCAAAAAGACACCTTCCTATGCAAAAAAGGACGGTATGTTGAAGAAAATATACAAATTATAAGAAAGAGTGTCCTATATCGTTATAATAAATAAGGGGTTTCCCCCCTTATTTATTAACAATCGATTTTATTTCATTAGATACATCAAGAATACTGTCTAACACCACTTTCATTTCCTTCATATTGTTCATACTTTCATCATTTACAACAATGCTGTTTTCAGCTGAAGCGAAAGATTGTTGACTGCAAGCTGTTAAGTTAATAATACTGTCCATAATCTCTGTGTTCGCATCTACTATATCATTAATTTCATTGGAAATTCCATCCACATCTTGAGACAGCGCATTCATCTTACTTTCAATTGCAACAAACTTTTCCCCGGTTACCTCAATCATATCATTCTGTTTTTCAGATGACTGTGCAGACAATTCCATATTTTGAGATGCCTTCTCTGCATCTCTTGTCAGTTTACCAATAATTTCTGTTATCTGTTCTGTAGCTTGTTTTGTTTCGTCAGAAAGGGTTCGTATTTCATCTGCAACTACAGAAAATCCCCTTCCAGCTTCACCTGCTCTGGCTGCCTCTATAGAAGCGTTTAATGCCAAAAGGTTCGTTTGACTGGAGATATTTAAGATACTTCCAACGATTAATTCTACCTCATGAATTCTATCGTTTAATTCTGTTGTAGTTTGTCTGGTCACACGATTGATCTCCGCAGTCTCTGCTGCTTGAATCTTCAGTTCTTGCAACAATGAAGCGCCCTCTTTTACATTCACCATAGCTTCATCAGAAGCATTCTTCATATGCATAGAACGTTCTCCTGCACTCTCCAGATTAGTCTGAATATTCTTAGTCATAATCGTCTGTTTTTCCATGGACTCCGCCGTCGTTTTGGTACTTTCAGAAATCTCATTTGCAGCATCACTACTCTGTTGTATATTAGTATTTAGCGTCTCAACCAACTCATGTGCCGATTCCAACTGATTTACAATACATTCGGAGGAAACTACAATTTTTTTTGATATTTCTATCTGTTCATTTGCAGTATCCTGTACGGCAGTAAGATCTTCTTTATTGTGGCGAGACAAAACGCCACAAACAATAACCGCTACCATACATGTAACAATAGCAAACAAAAACTGTGTAATCAGTTGATTTTTATCAACATCACTTTTAAGCAGATTCATAACAAGATAGATAACATTGGTAATCATAGCAACTGCACACCCTTTTATGCATATTGCCATGTCCAAAAAGAACAGAACACTCAATGTAATAGGAAACATCAAACCATACATATAAATGGACTTACAGGATAATACCGCAACCATATATGTAACTGCTATAGTATATAACTGAAAATGCATACCACCAACATAATTTTTAAGCTTCGAAAACCCTACTACTATTACTAATGCACCGATTACCCCCACAATCAGTCGTATCATCATTCCAGATTTTTCTTCGGCCACTAATGTAGCAATCATCATGGAGAAATCAATAATAAGTGCCACAGCCATCAGCTTTCTGTTTTTTTCAAGAACTTGACGTTTTTTCATTTCGCCCATAAATAATCATCCCCCTAGTAATAATTTTATTGTTAATTTGTAACAATTATTTTAGTATATCTATTTGTCATTTATTATCATAACACATTTCTAGTTTTTGGAAATATTTTTCACAAATCATTACAAACTATATATTTGGTTTCATATCATTTTTCTCCGAAATTTAAATACTAGGACAACGCTCCAAATACCATACTCAACAAAAGCCAGAATCAAATATCCCCATTTTCCTGATATACTCCACTCTCCTATCCAAAACATCGGAAACAGACAAAATGCATATTTTATCATTCCGGTAACTGCCAACGGCAAAAAAAATACCATACCAAAAAGACCAGCTAATTTTCCAACTGCCATTCCCTCTACTTTATTTGAGGAATTTGTCACAACTAGCATAGCAGTAACAATGCCACTCAATACTGTAGATATCACCATAACCATAAGCTTAGCAACACCAATTCTCACCAAAGAAAAAACAGGCACACATATCAATGCCACTAATCCAGAAATAAAGGCGGGAATAAGAATTCTTGAACTTAGGTATCCTCTTATTCCTGCAGGTGTCACCATGATATACTTTGCAACATTATCATCGATTTCTCCTAAGACAACTAATCCACCCACAAATGCAAATAACATTCCTGTAAGCATCGCCAATAACCAACTAAAGATTTCATAATACGGAACAAGTATTTTCTCTAACCCATAATGAAGGAGAACCGTATTCTCCAATAGCGGTATTCCTATTCGAAAAAACAGCCCCGCTAACACTGGTGCAATTGCAAGCAAGATCATCATCATTTCCTGTGTGATTTGCTTTACCATATAAACAAACATTTTATTTGCTGCTCTCATAGCGAACCCCTCCCTTACAATTTACCTTCACCGGTAAAACGAAACATTTTCCTTACAGACACATCTGCTATCAAAAACAATAGGATAGACCATACAAGAATACTTACGATAGATAGTAGTGCCATTTCTGTGTTTCCCTCAATAAGCTGCATAACACTGCATCCTGGATGCAAAAGCAGCCACTTGTTTTTCCATAAAAATCCAACACGATATAGTATCACTGGAACAAATCCAACGATTTCGAAGGGAAGCGTCCATACAATATACTGATTTAGACTTTCTATTTTTGCCCCAACAATAATTCCACACAAACTAAAAATAGCAGAGCCTGCAAATATTCCAATACTACATAAAATATAATTCTCTGAAACACCCTGAATCATCAAAATACTTCCAACTATTTCAGAAATAATGCCAATTGAAAGTACTTTTCCCATTATGTATTCCTCCGGGGTTACTGGTGAAATTGCAATGGAATTCGTTATTCTCTGACTTTTTTCCAAAAGAATAAGTGCCCCCATAAAAAACATACCCATTGCAGCAGGATCGGAATATACACAAACGGAAACAATCGTATGTTTCACATCTCCACTAAAAAAAGAAAAAATAACATAATAAATCAGGATCATAACAAAATACAGAGCATAAAATCCATACTTCCATTGAAAAAACATGTCACCTTTCATCACATTTACTTTTCTCATGATATCACCCTCCATTTAATCCAGCTGCGCTCCGGTCAGTTCAATAAAAATATCACTCAACGTAGGTTCCGCGCTATGGATAGATATAATCTTGTTCTCTGCAATAAGTCTTTGGAGCAATTTGTCATTGCTGATCTCCGATAGTATACTTGTTTTCATCTGTTCCTTCCCATTTTCCATAAAAGAATAAGTAACCTTAGCTGCGCCTCTTTTCATAATGAAATTATGGGGCGTATCCAAAGCTCTCATCTGGCCATCCACAATAAAACAAACCCTGTCACAAAGCTCTGTGGCATCCTGCATATTATGCGTGGTGATAATAATGGTTTTACCATTTTGACGCTCTTTCCGAATCATATCTTTCATGATTTTTGCATTGTTTGGATCGAGCCCACTTGTAGGCTCGTCCAAAAACAGTACCTTCGGATTGTGTATCAAGGATTTGATAAAATTAAGTCTGGATTTCATCCCTTTTGAAAATGCAGAAACTTTTTTGTCTGCATGTTCGAGAAGCCCTACAGAATCCAAAAGTTCGTCAATACCTCTCTTTTCCCCACTATATAATGCAGCAAAATATGCAAGATTTTCCTTCGCAGTAAGCTTTTCAAACAAACTGGGAAATTCAAAATCCACACCAATTTTCTCATAAAAGTCTTTCCCATGTTTCTTACTATCCATACCAAGTATTCTGGCTGTGCCCTCATAATTTGTACATACCCCTGTCAATACCTTTTGCAATGTACTTTTACCGGCGCCAGATGGACCAAGAAAACCAAAAATTTCACCTTCATTTACAGTAAAATTTACATCTTTCAAAAAAGGTGCTTTCGTATAGCTAAAATATAAATCTTTCACTTCAATCACGGTTTTCATTTTCTCACACATAATCTCATGCCTCTCTTTCGTACCTATTCTGTGGCTATTCAGAACCATTCCCATATATTCTAAATCTTTAGCTTACCAATTGGAGAACGATTCCTCGAATAACAATACGCATACTATCTTTCCAATTTTCCTCTCCAATTTCCCGCTTATACATCCCGCCAAAAATAATCATCATGAACGCCCCTACCACAGCTTCCACACTCATTCCGTTTTTTGTGGCAAGCCCCTGAAATAAACCATCCACCAAATCACTGTCATTTTTCCTATGTTCCGCTAAAACGTCATCCGGAAGCTTTGACAATATGAGATTCATTGATTCAGGAACCAATAAAACCCTAAGACAGGAATGATAAGTTATTTCCATTGCACCAAGAATTACCTCTGTAAATTCTTCCACACACTCTGAAAAATCCAGTTCTTCCATAGACAAATTCTTATCCTTTATAATTTTGTAAATCCCATTGGATATATACTGATCTACCTGTTCATGGAAATCCTGAGAAACATCAAACAAAAGCATCTCCTTGCTCGGATAAAACAAATAAAACGTCCCTTTCGGAATCCCAACTCTTTTCACCAGTTCGTCTACTGTAGTTTTTTTTACTCCTTTCTCCTGCATTAAGAGATTGGCTTCTATCTTTAATTTTTGAATAATCTGTTTCTTTTCTTCATCGGAATATATTTTTGGCATTGTCCTCTCCTTTTTTGACTATTTTCTTCTTTTTAGTCAGTATACAGTCATCGGTAAATTTTGTCAAGAACAAATTGGACAAGTCCACTTCAACTCCCTGTATCCCTCACTCATGAGGGACTTGATCCACTTTGCGTGCCAGATGCGTGTTGCATGCTTTTTTGCACTGTTTTCAGCCAAAGTATAGTGGTTCAGTTGTCAAGACAAAAATCTAAAACTTTTATAATGAATTGATATCCATGGTTAGAGGAAGATAGATTCTCCCCAGTGACAGTCTCCAATTAGGCAGCTTCCTTAGCGGCTTCATATAGCATAGCTGGATA
>JBGVLO010000270.1:0-30914 GCA_045124315.1 Lachnospiraceae bacterium | reverse complement strand
CTTTGCGTTCTCTCTCCTGTCTTTCTCTCTCCTCTACTTCTTTGCGTTGCTGCTCCTTCTGTAATCTTTCTTCTTCCCGCTCTCTAGTTTGTTCTAGCTTGCACTTTTCTTTTTCTTCCTTTTGTTTTGCCCGTGCCTCTTTTCCTTTTCTAACTGTATTTTTTAACTCTTCTATCTTGTTTTTTCTTTTCTGCTGTCTCTCTTCTTTTCTCTGCTTCTTAATATTCTCCCTTTGTTCCTTCTCTTCCCTCTTAATTCTTTGCTTTACTTCGATTTTTCGTTGCTTCTCCGCTTTCTGTTCTTCCTTTATTTGTTGCTTCTTTTCAAGTTCTTCCTCTTTCCTCTTTGCTTCTTCCGCTCTCGCTTTTGCAAGTTCCTCTTCTTTTCTTTTTGCTTCTTCCCGCGCTCTTATAAGCTCTTCTTCTTTTCTCTTTGCTTCCTCCTCCCTCGCTTTCGCAAGCGCTTCTTCTCTTCTCTTTTTCTCTTCTTCTCTGGCTTTTGCTTCTTCTATTTCCTTTTGTTTGCGTTCTAATTCTTTCTGTTCTTCTTCTCTTTTTCTTTCTGCCTCTTCCCTTTTCTGCTTCTCGCGCTCTAGCCTAGCCTTTCTAATGGCAGCCTCTTCTTCTCGTCTCCTTTTCTTCTCTTCCTCAGAAACATAACTTGATGGATATGCAAAATCCTGCTCTGTTAGCTGACTCAATGCATGAAAAAATTCCTCTGCCGACGAAAACCGTTCATTCTTTCGATATGCAATTGCCTTTAACACCAATTCAGACAGTCTCTCACCAGCGCGTACAGGTCTGGGAACTTTCGTTTGAAATCTTCTATTTATCAATTCTCCCGGAACATATTGATCATTCAGCAGAGCATACAAAACCACTCCTAGTGCATAAATATCCGTAGACACATCATAATCATAATCTGACAAAACTTCTGGCGCAATATAAGCCGGCTCTATCTTTCTCTGATTTCTTGATTGATAACTATCTACCTTTCTGGCCATAGCAAAATCCCCAACCATACATTCACCATTTTCCTTGACAAATATATTTTCAGGTTTCAAATCTTTATGTATGATTCCCTCTCTATGTGCCTGTTCCAGAATCCAAGCAGCTTCCCGGATCAGCTTTACAATCCCATCATTTTTAATCTGATTATTTTTCTTCAAATAATCAGATAAGTTTTCTTCCTTGTCCATCAAAAGCACAAGATCATACCCTACATCTTGTCTTCGTTCAAATGCCTCATATTGTTGATAGCCAAGAATATTAGGAATATTGTTCAGCACACTAATTCGTTCTAATTCCGTTTCTAACGCCTCAACTACATCCTTAAAAAAGCCACTCATTGCTTCCTGATTCTCCATATTGGACTGGCTGGCCGCTCTTCCTTCTATTTGTAATTTAGGAACCGAAATCACTTTGATGATAGCAGTTTTCTTTTCATTTTTCACTTCATACACATTGGACAAGTTGCCTTCACACACCTGTTTATCAACTACCCACTCATTCCATAATGGCTCATAATCTCTCAATCTAAATATTTCTTCCATACCCATCTTCCCTTTTCTAATAATAGTTTACACGTACCCCATTATTAATATAATAACACACAGCATGGTTCAATACAACCAAAGATTGCCATATAATATCCTCTTTTATTAGCTATTTACACCAACCTCATTCACCCGTTCCACCACACATCCACCAACATATCGGGCTAATATCCCAAACAAATCTATTACTTCTGCACAAAAAAGAATGGTTGAGCTGTCAATTGATCAACTCAACCATTCTTCTATATATATCTTTCAAAAATATTGCATACTGTAACTATCCCGAATAGTTATCATTCAGTATTATATTTTCGCAATATCAATTACATCAGAAATACCATTTTGTTGTGTTTCTAAACTTGAAATCAAAGCTCTTGCTGTATCTAAAGCAGTAAGACAGTTTACACCAGTCTCAATAGCTGTTCTACGAATGATAAATCCATCTCTGTTCTTATCATCTCTTGTAGGTGTATCGATTACCAAATCGATTTGATGACCAAGCAACAAGTCCATCAATGTTGGTGATTCCTGATCAATACGATTTACAGGAGTAGCCTTAACACCATTTGCATTCAATACTTTAGCTGTTCCTCTTGTTGCATAAATCTCATAACCAAAATTCATATATCTTCTAGCAATTTCAACGATTTCTTCTTTATCTTCATCTTTTACACTAATAATCATCTTATTATGCTTTGGCAATACAACACTAGCACCTAAAAATGCCTTATAAAGAGCATCATTGAAGTCTTTTGATATACCAAGACACTCACCTGTAGACTTCATCTCAGGTCCAAGACTGATATCTGCTCCACGAAGTTTCTCAAAGGAGAATACTGGCATCTTAATTGCAATATAGTCTGAATTCTTTTGCAATCCATATTCATATCCCAACTCTGGTATCTTCGCACCAAGAATTACATGTGTAGCAAGATCCACAATAGGAATGCTTGTTACTTTACTAATATATGGAACGGTACGACTGGAACGAGGGTTAACCTCGATTACATACACCTGTCCATCCATCACGATAAACTGAATATTGATCAAACCAATTACATGTAAGGATCTTGCAAGTCTTCTTGTATATTCCACTAATGTATCAATAATATCCTGAGATAAGGATTGTGCAGGATACACAGAAATACTATCTCCTGAGTGAACACCAGCACGCTCAATATGCTCCATGATACCAGGAATTAAGATACCTTCCCCATCACAAACAGCATCTACTTCGATTTCTTTACCTTGCAAATATTTATCCACAAGAATTGGATGTTCCTGCTCGTAACGATTAATAATTTCCATAAACTTTACAATGTCATCATCCGAAACAGCAATCTGCATACCCTGTCCACCTAATACATAAGAAGGACGAACCAATACAGGGTATCCCAACTCGTTTGCAACCTTTAATGCTTCCTCAGTTGTAAATACCGTTCCACCTGCTGCTCTTGGTATCTCACATTCCTGTAAAATCTTATCAAATAATTCTCTGTCTTCCGCAGCGTCTACATTTTCTGCACTTGTACCAAGGATAGGCACTCCCATCTTCATAAGTGCTTCTGTAAGCTTAATCGCTGTCTGTCCACCAAACTGAACCACGGCTCCGTCTGGTTTTTCGATATCAACAATATTCTCTACATCTTCTGCAGTCAATGGTTCAAAATACAACTTATCTGCAATATCAAAGTCAGTACTTACCGTCTCTGGGTTATTATTTACAATAATCGTCTCATAACCTTTTTCTTTTAGTGCCCAAACACTGTGAACAGAACAATAGTCAAACTCAATACCCTGACCGATTCGAATTGGTCCTGAACCAAGAACCATAATTTTCTTCTTTGTCTTCTCTTCAGTAACTTCATTTTCGCTACCAAAGCAGCTATAGTAATAAGGAGTAGCAGCCTCAAACTCAGCCGCACATGTATCAACCATTTTGTATGCGGCCACAATGCCGTTTTCCTTACGCATCTTCTTAACTTCTGCTTCAGAAATGCCGGTAAGTTTTGCAATTACATTATCCGGATACTCGATTCTCTTTGCTTCTTTCAAGGTCTCAACTGAGAGCTTTGTTCCTTCTTCCTGTAACTTCTGCTCCATCTCAACCAAGATTGCAATTTTATCAATAAACCACTTATCAATCTTTGTGATATCATGAATCTGATCATAAGTAATTCCCTTACGAATTGCTTCTGCAATCACATAAATTCTACGATCATCTACCACATGCAACTGTTCTAACAAGTCTTCTACTGAGAATTCAGTAAATTCTCCTGTAGCCAAGCTATCCAAATGTTGCTCTAACGAACGAATTGCCTTCATTAATGCACCTTCAAAGTTATTACAGATACTCATAACTTCTCCAGTAGCCTTCATCTGTGTAGTAAGTGTTCTCTTAGCAGAGATAAACTTATCAAATGGCAATCTAGGAATCTTAACAACACAGTAATCCAAAGTTGGCTCAAAACTTGCAAATGTTTTTCCTGTAATCGCATTTGGAATCTCATCCAATGTATAACCCAATGCAATCTTTGCTGCAACCTTTGCAATTGGATATCCAGTTGCCTTAGAAGCCAACGCAGAAGATCTACTTACACGAGGATTAACTTCAATTACACAATATTCGAAGGTAGTTGGGTGAAGCGCAAACTGCACATTACATCCACCTGTAATCTCTAATTCGCTAATAATGTTCAATGCAGATGTACGAAGCATCTGATACTCTTTATCTCCCAAAGTCTGAGATGGAGCTACTACAATACTATCACCAGTATGAACTCCTACTGGGTCAAGATTTTCCATATTACATACTGTGATACAGTTTCCTGCACCATCACGCATAACTTCGTATTCTACTTCTTTCCATCCGGCAATACAACGCTCGATCAAACACTGTCCTACACGACTAAGTCTAAGACCATTTGAACAGATTTCTACTAACTGTTCTTCATCATGTGCGATACCACCACCGCTACCACCAAGGGTGTAAGCAGGACGGATTACAACAGGATATCCAATTGTATTTGTAAACGCAATAGCATCTTCTACAGAAGTAACCACTTCACTGGCAGCACATGGCTCATTGATTTTCTCCATTGTGGTCTTGAACTCTAAGCGGTCCTCTGCCTTCTTAATAGTAAGAGACGTCGTTCCAATCAAGCGCACATTGGCTTTTTTCAAGTATCCACTCTCTTCCAACTCCATGGCTAAGTTAAGAGCTGCCTGTCCTCCCAATGTAGGAAGCACACTGTCAGGCTTTTCTTTCTCAATGATCTTCTTGATAACATCTGTTGTTAAAGGCTCAATATATACCTCATCCGCAATGTCTTTATCTGTCATGATGGTAGCAGGATTTGAATTCAACAATACTACTTCAATACCTTCTTCCTTCAAAGAACGACATGCCTGTGTTCCTGCGTAGTCAAACTCTGCTGCCTGTCCGATTACAATAGGACCGGAACCAATTACTAATACTTTTTTAATATCTGCTATCTTTGGCATATTACTTTGACACCTCCATCATATTCATAAACTCTTCAAATAATAATTCAGAATCTTTTGGTCCACCACAAGCTTCTGGATGGAACTGTACAGTAAATACTTTTTGTTTCTTATATCTTAATCCTTCAACTGTCTTGTCATTTACATTCACAAATCCAACTTCTGCAATTTCAGGATCGATGGACTGCTCATCAACTACATATCCATGGTTCTGTGAAGAAATATACACTCTTCCGCTCTTCATATCCTTCACAGGATGGTTGACTCCTCTGTGACCATACTTCATCTTATATGTCTTAGCACCATTAGCCAATGCCATCAACTGATGACCTAAGCAAATTGCAAAAATAGGAATTCCTGACGCATATAACTTCTTAATCTCTTCAATAATCGACACACACTCAGCAGGATCTCCAGGTCCGTTTGTCAACATAATTCCATCAGGATTCATAGCAATAATATCCTCTGCCTTTGACAATGCAGGGAACACCTTCACTGCACATCCTCTCTTTAATAAGCAACGGATAATGTTGTTCTTACATCCAAAATCCATAACTGCAACATTCTTAGTAACCTTAACTGCTTCTGTTCCAAGATCTCCAGGCTTGTATTCGCACACACTCTCACAAGTAACTTTCTCTACCACTTTACGAACCTGATATTCTTTAATCTTTGCCTTAACAGTCTCAAGATCATAGTTTTCGTTTGTTGTAATCATTCCATTCATAGTACCCTTTTCACGCAAAATCTTTGTAAGCGCACGAGTATCTACACCTGCAATTCCTGGAATATCGTTCTTAATCAAAAACTCTTCAATGCCCACTTCGTTTCTAAAATTGCTGCCCAATCTAGAAATCTCTCTTACAATATAACCATCTGGCCATGCTTTTGTTGACTCCATATCCTCGTAACAAACTCCGTAGTTTCCGATCATTGGATATGTCATGGTAACTGCCTGTCCTGCATAACTTGGATCCGTCAAGACCTCCAAATAACCTGTCATCGCTGTGTTAAAAACGATTTCACTGATTACTTCTTTCTCGGCTCCAATACTCGTTCCTGTAAATACAGTTCCGTCCTCTAGTATAAGAAAAGCTTTCATATAATACACCATATTCCTTTCTTTGTTTATTTGTTGACATCAGCATGGGAATAGAAATTGTTATTATAGAAAAGGGCAAAAAAAAATAACATCTAACCAGACCTACTTTTCTTTTTCTAACTTCTAAAAACCTTATTTGGTTCGAATTCACTTCGAACTTTTTCACTGAATCATCTGCGAGTTTTTTCTTCTCAAATTGTAATGATTTTACCATAAAACTACACGAATTACAAGCCTTTTTTTGAATATTATGTCTTTTTCACAATTTTTCTGTCGAAATTTTTAAAATTGTTTACTTGTTAAAATTTTCGCTTAGGTATAAAATAAGGGGTCAATTTTAATATTTCACGTTCTAGGAGGTTTATTCAAATGGAAAAATTAAAACCAAAATTGTTTTCCGTCATGAAAAATTATACGAAGGAGCAATTTGTGAAAGATGTTATTTCAGGCATTATCGTGGCAATTATCGCTTTGCCATTATCCATTGCTCTTGCAATCGCATCTGGTGTAGAACCTGTACAAGGATTATACACCGCAATTGTAGCAGGTTTCTTTATTTCCTTTTTAGGTGGTAGCCGTGTACAGATCGGTGGACCTACAGCTGCATTTGTTACTATTATTTATGGGATTGTAGCTCAATACGGCTATGACGGGCTCGTGGTTGCCTCTCTCATGGCTGGTGCAATATTAGTTATTATGGGATTGTGCCGTTTCGGAAGTTTGATCAAATATATTCCTTATACAATCACAACTGGTTTCACGGCTGGTATTGCTGTTACCCTAGCAGGAGGACAGCTGAAAGATTTCCTTGGATTGCAGGTAAAGTCTGTCCCTTCTGAATTCATAGATAAAATGATTTGTTTTGGAAAAAACATTGGCACTATGAATACTGTTGCTTTTATCATAGGATTAATTGCATTGATTATACATATTATTTGGCCAATCTTTTTACGTTGTTTGCCAAAGAAAGCATTGGCAATTGCCGATAAACTTCCTGCTTCCTTACTTGCTATTATCGTAACAACCTTATTGGTTAAGTTTTTAAATTTAGATGTACCGACTATTGGTTCTTCTTACGAAAATGTTACCAGTGCATTACCAAGGTTTTCTATCCCAAATGTAACTTTACCGATGGTAAAGGATTTAATTTCTCCAGCTTTTACCATCGCTATCCTGGCAGGTATCGAATCTTTATTATCTTGCGTGGTATCGGATGGTATGATTGGAAGCAAGCATCGTTCAAACATGGAATTGATCGCACAGGGTACTGGTAATATTTTTTCTGCTTTATTCGGTGGTATTCCTGCTACTGGGGCAATCGCTCGTACTGCTGCCAATGTAAAAAATGGAGGTCGTACTCCTGTTGCAGGTATGGTTCATTCCGTAACACTGATTTTAGTATTGGTATTATTTATGCCACTCGCAAAATTAATTCCTATGCCAACTCTAGCTGCGGTATTGATTATGGTCGCATACAACATGTGTGGATGGCGTGAGTTTGTCCATCTTTGCAAACACTCTCCAAAGAGTGATATTTTAGTATTGTTAACAACTTTCTTTCTAACTGTGATCTTCGATTTAGTTGTTGCAATCGAAGTCGGTATCGTATTAGCCGCAATCTTATTTATGAAGAGAATGTCTGACGTTACAACCATGCAGGGTTGGGATTATGTTGACGATGGAGAAGACATTGAAAACGATCCAGATAGCTTGTCTTATAAAAATGTTCCAGTAGGTGTTGCAGTTTATGAAATTATTGGACCAATGTTCTTTGCTGCAACCGATAAGTTTATGGATGTAACTGCAGAAACACACGGTGAGGTAAAAGTTGTTATCATCCGTATGCGTGGGGTGCCTGCCATAGATGTTACTGCACTACATAGCTTGCGTGGACTATATGACACCTGTAAAAAGAAAAACATCAATCTTCTTTTCTCTCATGTACAAGAACAACCTTACCACGCAATGGAAAAGGCTGGTTTCACAGAATTAGTTGGAACCGATAATTTCCGCGAAAACATTGATGACGCGTTAGCATATGCAGAAACAATTCTTACAAAGTAATTTATAGGATACCAGGATCAACAGGTCTGAACCCACATGAGCTTGCGGGTATGTGGGTGAATATCCTTGAGACCTGTATATTTCACAATATGGAAATGAACATTACGAGGTGTAAAGCGCTTGTTCTTTACACCTTTTTGTATTCCAAGAAAGTGGATTCGCACACTTTCTTCTATGTTTACATATACTGTTCTCAAGAAGAATTTGAGGTATATCACATGGAAAATAATATAGTATCCAATCCAGTATCTACCGGATATTTACGAGTAATTCTCCTATCGATAAACGAGTCTACTCCAATCGCAAATGGTTCTGTTTCTGTTTCTGTATCAAATCCGGATCAGTCCAACGAAAATGTGGCTACCGCAACCACAAATACCCAGGGACAAACCAATCTTATCCCTCTCCCTACACCCAATATTGAATATAGCGAACAACCTTCTGCCATACGTCCTTACTCCACATATAAAATCGCTGTTTTCGCACCTGGATATGAACCTATTCAAATTTATGGTGCACAAATCTTACCTGGTGAAATTTCTACCCAGACCTTACGCCTCATCCCATTAACCCAATCCCAAAACCCTTCCGCCGAGGTGTTCACCATTCCCGGAAGCACTCTTTTTGAAGAGTTTCCACCTAAAATTGCAGAGTCCGAAACCAAAACCGTCCAGGAAACCGGAGAGATTGTACTTAGCAGAGTTGTCGTTCCTGAATTCATTATTGTTCATGATGGACCTCCATCCGATAAAAATGCAACCAATTATTATGTAAAATATAAAGACTATATTAAAAATGTCGCCTCCTCTGAAATCTATGCCACCTGGCCGGAAGCCACTATAATCGCAAATATTCTTGCCATTCAGTCTTTCACCCTAAATCGAATCTATACGGAATGGTACAGAAACAAGGGCTATAATTTTAACATCACCACCTCCACTGCTTACGATCAAAAATGGATTTATAATCGAACCATATATGAAAATATTTCTCTCATTGTAGATGGCATTTTCGATCAATATCTTGCCCGTCCTAACATTACACAACCAATACTGACACAATACTGTGACGGCAATCGTGTTTCCTGTCCAAACTGGCTTTCCCAATGGGGTTCCAAAGCCCTTGGGGATCAGGGCTACTCTGCCAGCGAGATTATCAAATATTACTACGGAGATAGTATGTACATTGCCACAGCAGAAGAAATCTCAGGGGTCCCTGCTTCCTGGCCTAGGGAAGATTTGGAATTAGGTTCTTCTGGAAGCAAGGTTGCGCAACTCCAGCGCCAGCTCAATGCCATTTCTAAGTCCTACCCACTGATTCCAAAGATATCCGAAGATGGTGTCTATGGTTCCCAAACGGCAAATGCAATAAAAATATTCCAACAGATTTTCAATCTTCCAGAAACTGGTATCACCGATTTTACAACCTGGTATAAAGTATCCGAAATTTATGTTGGGGTATCTCGTATTGCCGAATTAGTTTAGTTTCTCTGCACAAAAATGTCCAACGGAAAAAACGGGGAGGATTCTTACCATATATCTTCATTTTACCAAATCAGAAATTGATGGTATACTCTTAGTAAGACGAAAAAACAGTTACTGCTCACAGGATTCCTGTGTACAGTAACGTTTTTCCAAGACTGCAGGAATCTAATTTCCACTCAGGGTTAAAATAGAACGGAGGGTACTCATGGAACAAACTTTTGGACAAACCAAACAATATTTTATGGAATTATGTAGTGCATACCATATTCCCACACACAATAAGAACATCCTATGTAATACATTAGCGGACTATTTACACACAGATCCTAACAATCCACAAATAAAAGATCTTCTTCATTTGTGTATCTGTGATGAAGATAACTGGCTTCTTTCTCATTTTACACACAATATCTCTGAGAAAAAAGAGAAAAAATGGAATAAGACCATCAAGAAAAAGATGGTTAAATTAAATAAAAAATTAGAAGAAAATCTTTTCTTTCAAGAAAAAAAGAAACAACTGGAAATAATTCAGCTAACTCCTGTTGAAACACAGCCAAGAACTACTTATTCTGAAGAATTGGAAACTTTAACACATTTATTCCGCACTTGTTTTTGTATATCGGAACCAGACTCTCCTTTTTTATACCAAAATCTTCAGAAGATAAAATTTGTCATTCAGTCCTGTTCGGATTTACAGTGCATCACTCCATTTATCTTTTATCAGACAATGCTATATCATGCTACGGAGCTAGCCCAAAATCCGAACTATACATTTTCCACGCCTTCTATCTGGAAATTCAAAAATTATCCATTAACAAAAATAGATGACAATAGGTATCAACAATACACAGCCTTAGGAAGACTCTTCCGAAAACTTTGCAAATATTATTCGGACGAAGAAGATGTTTCCATCAAATTGTGCCGCTATTTATTCTATCAAAGTAGTAATCTGAGCCAATGGTTTCGTGAAGAGGAAGAATATTATATTAAACACTATTTATCACCACTTCAATATTTTTTAGAAGAGACACCAATCTGCTACTATGAAGAAGATGAACCAGAACAATTTGACGCATACACACTCTTTTCTGTAGATTTTGATGTGGATGATATCTATATGAGCCAGTATGATGAACTTTGGGAAAGAAACGAGCAAATAATCAAAAACTATATCACTTACGAGAACATAGATGTTTTACTTCTT
The DNA here is from genome assembly GCA_045124315.1 of Lachnospiraceae bacterium. Classification (GTDB taxonomy): domain Bacteria; phylum Bacillota; class Clostridia; order Lachnospirales; family Lachnospiraceae; genus CAG-411. Next base: position 20,001 of record JBGVLO010000270.1, on the reverse strand, counting down.
TTCATGAATTCTATGTACCAGAATAGCGAAAACTTAAAAGCAGTTGTTGTAGATATATTCAACCATTGTGACCAGCTTCAAAATCTTCCAGAACAAGTTTCGAAAGAATGTATTTATATTCAAATTTTCGAAACACTTTGTGTACAGATAGACGAAGCCGTGACCACAAAAGTTCGACTTCTATTTCCATAACTAGCAAAGAGTAGACAAGTGCCGCTTCAATTCCCTATAAATCAAGAACAAAGTGGACAAGTCCACCTCAACTCCCTATATCCCTCACTCATGAGGGACTTGCTCCACTTTGCGTGCCAGATGCGTGTTTCATGCTTTTTGCAACAATACTCCTTTCGCATCTGTGCACATCTTCGCGGAGCGTTTTTTCTATGTAGGAGACGAAGTTTCCTATATAGAAAAAAAGACAACCAAATCTTCTTATCCCAAAAGCCTTATACCACCAACTTTGGGACCATTGAATTTTGAGTTGTCTTTTTATTATCCGCCTCGAAAATTACATTGGATTTTTCTAATTTCTTGGATACTGATATGGAGAAGCCATATGGTCCAATGTATCGAACTGATACCCCTCACTTTTGATCAATGCTATAACATCCGGTAATACTTGCACTGTTTTATCGCATGTGCCGGAATCATGCAATAAGATCACCGGATTGTCATATCGAAATACATCTTTTTTTACATTCTTATAAATACTGCTACAAGTAGGACATCCTACCGAATCTTCCCCGCTCACATTCCAATCAAAGTATGCGTATCCTCGCTCTTGCAACCATGGTATCACACTTCCTTCTATTTTCTTCAGATATTTATTTGCACTCCCCCATGGAAACCTGCATAATTTTATATCCTCATCCACATAAGGAGATATACTTTTTTCTGCTTTTAAAAAATCCTCCTCAAAATCCTTTGCTGAAGTATACATTTTTTTTGCATCATGACTGTATGTGTGAATTCCGATCACATGTCCCTCTTCTTTCATTCTTTCCAAAAGTTTTTCTCGCTTTGGCGTAATATTTTCACCAATCAGAAAAAAAGTAGCTTTTATATTGTATATTTTTAGCACATCTAATACCCGTTCGGTGTTTTGGGATGGCCCATCATCAAAAGATAAATACGCAATTTTTTTCTGTTTCTCTTCTGCCACTTTCTGATTCTCTTCTGTAGCCTGAGTCTGAGTTTCTACGGATACACATTCTGTACTGTTTCCAAAATCACGATTTTCATACCAATAAAACTCTGCAAATACGCCAAAAAGGAGCAGAGCCATCGCAAACAACCCTGCACCTTTTTTCTTCCAGTCATACATACACATTTCCTAATCTTTTTTTATAGTATATGTACAATACCTAATCTCTATTCTTATTTTAAACTGCCACCGGAATATTCTTAATCTGTGGTCCGGTCTGATAATTATCCAGACGGAAGTCATCCGGTGTAAAATCATAAAAATTCTTTATGTCCGGATTCATCCAAAAAGTCGGAGCATCATAGGTTGGTCTTGTAATCAATTCCTCAACAAGTGGAATATGGCGATCATAAATATGAGCATCCGCAATCACATGCACTAACTCTCCTACCTGCATATCACTAACCTGCGCAAACATATGAAGCAATGCAGCATACTGACATACATTCCAATTATTTGCAGTCAGGATATCCTGGCTTCTCTGATTTAGTATTCCATTTAAGACCAACTTATCCTCACCAGGCTTTTTGGTTACATTAAAAGTCATACTGTAGGCACATGGATACAAGTTCATCTCATGCAAATCCTGAAATGTATAAATATTGGTCATAATTCTTCTACTATACGGATTATGTTTCAAATCATACAACACACGATCCACCTGATCCATCTCACCCTCTTTGTACTGATGTTTCACGGACATTTGGTAACCATATGCCTTTCCAATGGACCCATCTTCATCTGCCCAACTGTCCCAAATATGACTGTTCAGATCATTGATGTTATTTGATTTTTTTTGCCAAATCCACAACACTTCATCAATACAACTCTTGATTCCAGTTCGTCTCAACGTGATTGCAGGGAACTCTTTTGAAAGATCATATCGATTCACGACACCAAATTTCTTTACTGTATAAGCCAAACTTCCATCTTCCCATTTCGGACGTACTTTCTCTCCCTCTGTACTGGTTCCATTAGCCAAAATATCCTTACACATATCTATAAAAATTTGATCTGCACGACTCATAATCCATCCTTCTTTCCTTTTATATTTCTCTTGTTTAAGCATCCATTTAAGTCTACTATTTTTCTTTTTCTTTTTCAAGTAATCCCTATTGTTTTTACATAAAAAATCGTTCTCTGCTCATACTGTTTCTATGAAGAATAATTTATTTACCCAATTTTTACTATGTGGGATTGTGGGTTGGAGTTTGGAATGCTTTTGGACTGGTTTGCATTCTCTTTTCATACTGGAACCTACACTTTCCTGCAATACCTCCCTATGGATGTTTCCGATTTACGGATTGGCTGCTTTCACTTTCCCTCTGTATCGAAAAATTGCGCATCTGTCCTTTTATATCCGGGGATTACTCTACACTATTTTAATGTATTTTGTGGAATTCACCACAGGTAGTTTTCTGAAAGCATTCCATGCATGTCCATGGAACTATGATCAGGCTCCTCTTCAATTATGTGGGTTGGTACGCTTAGACTACGCCCCCCTGTGGTTTCTTTCCGGTTTGCTCTTTGAACGACTACTGGTTTTCATGCATTCTGAGAAAGATTACTCACAAAATTTAAACAAATGACAAAGTCGTCTCCATAAAAGGAATGAAGAAATGCAGTTACTCTTTCATTCAATGAAGCTGTCACACTGAGCGAAAACAGTACAAAATATAGATGTGTTCAACAAATAAAAATCTATGTCTTGTAGAATAATTTCTTAGTGCGACAGCCCCATTTTTTTGTTATACTAAAACACGATACAAATAGACACACAAGTAGCCCTGGTCTTAACTGATTGAAAACCAGGGCTACGGTGCTGACAGCATATTTTCACGAAGCATGATGTGACAAAACAATAATGCATGTCTGTTTTATGATGAACACAAAGGAGATTTTTATGTTTGCAGCGATTATTTTTGATTTAGGCGAAAGTTCAAATCTTACATTTACGGATATCCAGGTGCAATATCCATTCCTTTTTTCTGATTTTTCTGCACATTCTACCCAGTGTATTTCCTGGGATGAACTACATAAGTCACAAGACTGTTCAGAACTTTGTTTTTCTGACCTTCCATTTCTGCTTCATTGCAAAAAGCAGGAACTTCTTTTTGTATCCAGCGAAATTGACCATTTATACCAGGCAAAGGCGGCCAATGTTTTTTCTGTGGGATATTCTCCTGATTCCAGTTTTTTACCAACTACATACTGTTTTGAAACATTTGAAGATTTAGGGTATTCTTACTTCGATCATATCTTTCATCGATACAATAAATCCCCTATTACCATTACTGAAACTCCCCGTTTAATTCTCCGTGAGCTGAGTGAACAGGATCTCACTTCTTTGTTTCGCATTTATCAAGAACCCGGACTCACCACCTACATGGATGAAAAGAACACGGATTTTGAAGATTTTTATGGTCGAATGTGCAGCTATATTTCTTCTGTCTATTCATTTTTCGAGTATGGAATGTGGGGTGTTTTTCTAAAAGAAACCGGTGAACTCATTGGAGAATGTGGGATACAATCAGATGTTCTGGATGGCCAAGAAGAAATCCAAATCGGTTATCTCTTATCTACTCCCTATCAAAAGAAAGGGATGGCAAAGGAAATGATACAGGCCACTCTACAATACGCACATTCCACCTTTTCTTTTCAGAGAATTGTGGCACAAATCCTTCCAAACAATACCGCTTCCATTGCCACTGCTAAGAGTTGCCATTTTCGGTTGGAAAAAAGAATAAAAAAAGCAGACACCGCCTATTACCTATATGTATGGAAACCAGAAAACTCCCTTCCATCCAAGGAACACTCTGTGGCGCAGAGTGTACAAGAAAAATTAAAAGACAATACACTCTCTGAAGTATACAAAAAGTGCTACAAAAAATAATTAATTTCTAAACAACTACTATAGCGCACATTTTACAATACCCCAATCAAGTATAGGCTTTTGATCCCCTAATCCTATAGATCAAAAAAGGTACAGACAAAATTGGATCTTCCAATCCGGCCTGTACCTTTTGGAATTTATGTTTATCGATTGTTATTTGTACCGTCATTTGTTGTTTTATTTTTGTTTTTATTTCCATTATTAGTAGGACTTCCGGTAGCCTTTTCTGAATTTCTCACAGTATCATCTGTACCATTTGTATCATTTGTACCGTTGTTGGTTCCATTGGTTCCATTTTCAACACCATCTACCGTACCATTGGTATCGTTCACTCCATTTCCAATATCATCCACAGCATCTTCAATACCATTTCCCACATCGTCTACGGCATCTTCTACACCTGTACCAATATCTCCTGCAGCATCGTCTACCCCATTTCCGTTTTGATCATTGGAAGTATTTCCATCTCCTGGCACATTTGTGGCTGCTGTACTATCTGTAGCTGAATTGTTCGTATCTGCACCACAGCCCATAATACCAATACAAGATACGGATAGTCCCAATAATAATGCAATTGTTTTTTTCTTCATAAATTTTTCTCCTCCTATAAATAGAATACTCAGTGCTATTGCAAAGTTCATACAACTCTTTTACTTAGTTAAAACCTTACAATCAAACTATTTATAGTATGTGAGAATTTCTATTTTTTATTCATAAAAGGTAACTATTCAGAACCAAGGTCATTTACTTAAGCCTTAAACTTTCATGAAAAGGTTGGCCTGCCAATGTATCTTACAAAAACCCGCTCTCGCTTGGACTCAAGCCTAACGGTACTAAATTCGCGAAAAAGCATTCGCTCATTAAGTGCCGAGGCTTTCGTACAGTTTTTTACAGATACATTCACATTCCAACCTATAAATTAAGATTTAGAGCTTAAGCAAATGACATAACGCTTCAGAACCACATATAATAGAGATGGTTCTGAAGCGTTATTAGAAACTTTATTTTGCTAACAACATCATAATTTCGTTACTTCTCTCAACAAATTTTGTCATTTCTTCAGCTGATAGTGGGCGTTGTGCCAATGCTGCAAGATCATACAATTGCTGACAGAATGTATCAACATGCTCGCTATCCTTATTCTCAAAAATGTATTTAACAAGAACATGGTTCGCATTCAATACTAAAGTTTCACCTGCGGAACCAAACATTGCTGGATCCATTCCTGCCATTCCATACTGTTTCATCATATCCTGCATTCTTCTACTATCCTCTGATAAAGTAATCATAGAAGATACGTTTTCGTTCTTTAATTTTGTAACTTGCACTTGCAACTGGTCTTTTCCTAGTGCTTTCTTAAATACTTCTGTCAAAGTATCCTGTTCCTCTTTTATGGCAACTTCATCTGTTTCATCCATCAGATCATCATGCAATTCAGCATCTACACGCTGGAAACGAAGGGTTTCGTCTAATTGCTCCAAACGGGAGATAAATGGCTGATCGATGTTGTGAGTTAAGATCAAAGCATCTTTATTTTCTGCCTTAAACATATTAATATACTGGCTCTGCTGCTGTAAATCTGTTACATAATAAACAGTAGTCTTCTTTGGTTCTTTGTCTTTATCCTGTGATTCATTTTCATCTACTACCTCAGCCTCTACTGCCTCTCCATTTTCATCTACTGCAGTCTCAGCACCAACCACAGCCTTTACATAATCAGGTAAAGTAATGTATTTATCATCCAAATTCTTGAAGATAATAAAGTCCTTCATTTTCTCCTGGAATTTTTCATCCTTAAGACAACCGAACTTAATAAATGGACTGATATCATCCCAGTATTTTTCGTATTCTTCACGTTCTACCTTGAACATTCCAGATAACTTATCTGCAACCTTTTTGGTAATGTACTCAGAAATCTTTTTCACAAATCCATCATTCTGTAATGCGGATCTGGATACATTTAATGGAAGATCCGGACAATCAATTACACCTTTTAACAACAACAAGAACTCTGGAATTACTTCCTTAATGTTATCTGCAATAAACACCTGATTGTTGTACAACTTAATGGTTCCCTCTAAATTATCATATTCTGTATTTACCTTAGGGAAGTACAAAATACCTTTCAAATTAAATGGATAATCCATGTTCAAATGGATCCAGAACAAAGGCTCCTTATAATCACGGAATACTGTTCTGTAAAATTCCTTATACTCTTCTTCCGTACACTCATTTGGATGTTTCGTCCACAATGGAGTAGGATTGCTAAGAGAAACCGGACGCTTATTGATTTTTGCCTTATCCTTTGCAGGTGAAATTTCTACTACCTCCATCTCACCCTTTTCATTCTCACGTTCTTCTGTTTTTGCTTCTTCTGTAAATTTCTCTACAACCACATCATCTTCTTTAATATCAGCCGCATCAATTGTCTCATATTCCTGCTCTGCATTTGCTTTTTCAAAGAAAATCTCTGTAGGCATAAAAGAACAATACTTCTCTAAAATTTCTTTTACACGATATTCATTGGCAAATTCATAACAATCCTCATTTAAGTATAATGTGATCTTTGTACCCCATGTATCCTTGGTACCCTTGTCCATAACGAAATTCATTCCACCATCGGACACCCAGTAAACTGGTTCTGCACCTTCCTTGTATGATAAAGTATCAATGGTAACCTTATCGGCAACCATAAATGCGGAATAAAATCCAAGACCAAAATGTCCAATAATCTGCTCTTCATTTGTCTTGTCCTTATATTTCTCTATAAAGTCTGTAGCTCCAGAAAAAGCAATCTGATTGATATACTCTTTTACCTCGTCTGCTGTCATGCCAATACCGGTATCCACAAAGGTAAGAGTTTTCTTCTCTGCATCTGCAATTACCTTTATATAATTTTTATATCCATCTGGAATATCTACTTCACTGATCAAATCTAACTTTTTTAATTTTGTAATGGCATCACAACCATTGGAAACTAACTCACGAATAAAGATATCGTGATCGGAATACAACCATTTTTTTATGATTGGAAAAATATTTTCTGAATCAATAGACAAATTACCCTGTTCTCTACTCATTACAATCGCTCCTTACTCTAAACTCTTTTTTAATACACAGTTTCAACTATGTATTCTGTTTTTCAATATATTCGCATAGTTCCGGTAGAACCTTGCACTCCGCTGCAAGGTTCGTACAGCGCCGCCGTAAGGCGTGTGCATCATCGTTTACGAAACACCCATGGAATATATTTATGGTGTTGACTTAATTTACAAGACATGGGTGTTTTGTATCTATATCTTAATACCCTGATTTTAAAAAGTCAAGAAAAATATTAGCACTCAACTTTATTGAGTGCTAATATTTTTTCTCTTACTCTTCTTTTTTTCTTTCATGGCCACTTCTTCAAACACAACCACACTTCTAGGTTTTACCATATATTCTAGAATTCCAACTTGTCCCTCCTCCTCTGAAGGTTCCGCAAAATCCAACATTTTCTCATTTGTTTCGATCACAACTTTCCATTTTTTATTTCTTTTCAATACTGGTAATTCAAACTTATGCTCTTCCCAATGCATATTGTATGCCAAAAAAAAGCTCTTATCGGACTGACGGATACTGATTGGCGCATACTTACCGCACAGCATCACACCAAACACCCTACTGTAATTGGACAAGTCCGGATACCAGGGCTTTGTTCCGTGAAAAGAAATGTCCGGAAAACCACATGCAACATAATCCATGCCTCTAAGTTCCAGTCCTGATGAGAATACAGGGTGCGCCTTTCGCAATGCGATCACCTTTTTTGTAAAGGCAAATATTCGTTGATTCATTGCCTTTTTTGTCCAGGTCACCCAACCAATCTCATTATCCTGACAATAAGCATTGTTATTCCCAAACTGTGTATTGCCAAATTCATCCCCAGCCAACAGCATAGGAACTCCCTGGCTCAATAAAACAAACAACAAAGCATTTTTTATCTGACGCAAACGCAGTTGTATAATCTGTTTCTTTCTGGTAGGTCCTTCCCAACCACAATTCCAACTATAGTTAAATTCCGTTCCGTCCATACCATTTTCGCCGTTTTCTTCATTGTGCTTGATATCATATGACACCAAATCCATCAGTGTAAATCCGTTGGTATTTGTAATATAATTTATCACGGTCTGCTGTCTCTGATTCTTTCGCATCCTGTTGATAAACGCATTTACCTGTCCTTCATCACTTTTCAGAAAACGTCGACTATCTACCATAAATCCGTCATTATACTCTGCCAAAGTCTTTTCTTCCACAAACTCGTATTCATCATAAAACTCGCCCGTGTTCCAATAAGTTGCCAAAAACTTTGTTCTGGATAAATAAGGATCACTTACGATGGTACTAGAGTTTACAACTTCCGTATTAATCTTAAATCCGTCAATTGCATATTCTCTTACCCAGTACCTCAGACAATCCAATATAAAAGATTGGGGTGTCCCATGATTAAAAAAGATCTCCATAAATACTGAAATACCATTCTCATGCATCTTTTTTACCATATTCTTCATCTCTCGTATTGGGTTCTTTACATCTGATGCATAGGATGCCTTTGGTGCAAAGTAAGAATTCCGGTAGGAATATCCCCAAAAATTCACCTTAGGGAAATTTTGCTTTTCTTCCTCTTCCTTAGTCATAGGTTTTGTATAATCCAGATAACTTGCCCTCTGATTTATTGCCTTTTCCGCTTCTAAAAAAAGCTCGTCAAAATCATAACAAGGCATTAATAGAACTGCATTAATTCCCAAACTTTTCATATAGGGAATTTTTTCTTCTACGCCTTTAAAGGTGCCCTTATTCTTCACCTTCGACGACTGATGCATCGTAAAGCCTCTTACATGTAATCGATATAGAATCAACTGATGAAATGGTGTGTACAAAGGCTCACTCACAATTTTCCCCAAATCCACCAGGCAGCCTCTTACCTGTTTTTCACTCACACGTTCTCCGCCAAAGACATCTCTTCCCGCAATCTTTTTCACATAAGGATCCAGATAAGATTTTCCATTTATCTCATATAAATATTCACAAATTCCGGCATCAGAAAAAGTGAGAACAACCGAATATACGCCTCCAATCAAATATTCGTCTGTTAGTTTTATTCGAATGCTATCTTCCTCTTCTCCGGCATGAAACAGTAGTAATTCTGTTTCTTTTCCTCGTTTCCTTGCCACAGAAAACTGCCACTGATTCCGTCCGGTCTTTACAACACCTAGTGGCATACCAGTTCCCCTGACGCACTTTATATTTTCTTCTATCACCATATCCTCCTACTGCTTTGCCGCTTCAATCTGTTCCGCAAGGTCATTTAGATATACCCATCGATCCATCTTTTCATCTAATTGGCTTTGCAAATCTTCCTTTTCCTGCATCAACTCCTGCAATTTCACAAAATCTTTTGCATGCTCTGACATTTGCTTCTCTGCCTGCTCTATTTTCTCCTCAAGCTTTGCAATATCCTCGTCAATGGTCTCAAATTCTCTCTGCTCAGCATAGGTAAACTTCAATTTCTTTTGTCTATTCTTGTACTCTTTCTTTGATTTTTTCTCTTCTTTCGGTTCCGAAGCTCCGCCCTTTAGGGAAGTCTCCGCTTTTTCACACTCTAACTTATTCCAGTAATCTGTATATCCACCTTCATATTGTTTTACAACTCCATTTCCCTCAAAGGCAAATATTCGTCTAACAACCCGGTCTAAAAAGTAACGGTCATGCGATACCGTAATTACAATTCCCGGAAAATCATCCAAATAATCTTCTAAAATTCGAAGTGTCTGAATATCCAAATCATTGGTAGGCTCATCCAATATCAATACATTCGGGGCTTCCATAAGAATCTTCAGTAAATATAATCTTCTTCTCTCTCCACCGGATAACTTCTCAATAGCCGAATATTGCATTGCACCAGAAAATAAGAATCGCTCTAACATCTGCGACGCACTGGCTTTTCCAGCCGGAGTCTCTATATATTCTGCTACTTCCTTTACGTAATCAATCACTCTCTGATTAGGAGACATACTTTCGCACTCCTGAGCAAAGTAGCCAATTTTAACAGTAGATCCAATATCAATACTTCCAGAATCTATGGACTCCACACCATTAATCATTTTTAACAAGGTAGACTTACCTGCACCATTATTTCCAACAATACCGATTCGATCCTTTTTCAAAAAAATGTAAGTAAAATTCTCGATGATCTTTTTTTCCCCATAGGCCTTTGATATGTTGGATAGTTCAATGGTCTTTTTCCCTAATCTGGATGCGAACGACTTAATCTCGATCTGCTCTGTTTCTTCGATTTTTTCTCTATCTCGCAATTCCTCAAATCTCTGTATATGAGCTTTTTGCTTTGTGGATCTTGCCCGTGCTCCTCGCATGATCCATGCAAGGTCTTGACGATACAATGACTTTTTCTTCCGCTCCGTAGCCTGTTCCATCTCTTCCCGTTCCATCTTCAATTGAAGAAACCCGGAATAATTGGTCTCATAAGTATATAATTTTCCTTTGTCAATTTCCACAATCTTATTGGTTACTTTATCTAAAAAATATCGATCATGAGTGATCATAATAAAGGAACCACGGAAGGATTGCAAATAATTCTCCAGCCAATCCGCCATGGTATTGTCCAAATGATTCGTAGGCTCATCTAATATGAGAAGATCAGCAGGGGTCAACAGAGTACGAACCAACGCAGCTCGCTTTCTCTGTCCGCCAGATAGCTTAGAAGGCTGCAAATCCCAATCGGTAATTCCCAGTTTCCCAAGCATAGCCTTAGCTTCTCCCTCCACATTCCATCCGTCACTGGCATGTTGATGAGACCCTATTACGTTTTCAAGTACAGAATACGCATCATCAAACTCCGGTGTCTGCGCCAAATATTCCACACGTACATCATTCCCTTTAATCACACGTCCTTCATCCACAGATTCTTTTCCTGCAAGGATTTTTAATAATGTGGATTTTCCTGTTCCATTTACACCAATCACACCTATTTTATCATTTTCATTGATTCCGAAAGAAACTTGATTTAAGACCTTTCGATCCGTGAAACTCTTGCTAATCTTTTCTGCCGTCAACAAATTCATTTATTCTGTACTCCTCATTTTATGTTAGTTGTTCAAAATTACACAATTAACTTTTATTATACAACGGTCACCTTTAATTCTCAAGACTAAAACAGCTTTCCAATTATTATAAATTATCCTTTATTACAACTATCCATTGCTATTCATAACATATCTTTGCCCTTTCCTACCATTTATGTTATACTTTTCCGTAGATACCAATCGAAAGGAGAACACAACAATGACAATAAACGAATCAGCAGAAAATTATCTGGAAACTATTTTAATGCTTAGCAAGGAAAAACCTGTAGTCCGTTCTGTAGATATTGCAGAAGCTCTTGACTTTAAGAAATCCAGCGTCAGCGTTGCTATGAAGAAATTACGTGAAAACAACTACATTACAGTTACAAAAGAAGGGTTTATTTACCTTACAGATAGCGGGCTGGAAATCGCTGAGATGATCTATGAACGTCATGAATTGTTATGTGACTGGCTTGTAAGACTTGGTGTAGAAAAAAGCGTTGCTGCTGAAGATGCATGCAGGATTGAACATGTAATTAGTAAAGAAAGTTTCGAAGCAATCAAAGCACATGCAAATAAATAGCTTCTGAAAATTTTCTTGTGCCATTTTACTCTTCACCCAGCAACTCAGCCAAGAAACGTGACATTTCCTGTTCCTTCTCGTATCGCTCCTTAGAAAAATAAATATACAATTCCTTTTTCGCTCTGGTCATGGCAACATAAAACATTCGGCGTTCCTCCTCTAGGTCTTCCTCCAAAGTTGCCTTCTGATGCGGTATAATTCCTTCATTTACATCTACAATAAATACAACTTCATATTCCAGCCCTTTTGACCCGTGCATGGTCACAAACTCCACCGCATCCTCACATTCGTCTTCCTTCTTTTTTTTCACCTGTTCTTCCAGCTCTCTGGCATAGTTTTCAATGTGCGCAAACCACTCTGCATAGGTACGATATGGTTTCGCCATATCCATTAGTTCATCTAGCACATCATACAAATCTTCTACCTTTATATGTCTGTATTCTGCATACTCCTGCAAATACTCTTCATATCCAATTCCACGACGAATATAATTAATCGCTGCAAAAGGAGTCATCTTCTCCATGGTTTTTAAATCATATTCCCACTGTTCAATTCTCTCTTGCATCCATTTCTTATCTGGAAAAAAAGTAAGAAGACGTTCAAAAGAAATCTCCTGGGTATCAAAAATCTGCCTGCTCAAATATCGTTTTGGACGATTTGCCACCTGTAAAAACAGACTACGATCTCTTTTTCCCATGGCAAGCTTAATGTATGCTATGATATTTTTTGCAATCCAATGTTCGTATATATTCGGCACTTGATCCTTCACCCGAATAGGAATATTGGCTTCCATAAATTGTGCAATCAATGCTCTAGGCTGTGTATTCGTCCGAAACAACACTGCAATTTCCGATAAAGGAACCCCTTTTTCCTGATAGTCTTTCACTAAACTAACAACCTTCTCGTTTTGCTGCTTCACATTTTCAAACTCTCGAATATTTACTTCTTCTCCCCGTTCATTCTCTGTCCGAATGTTTTTAGGGAATCTCTTTTTATTGTGTTCAATCACCATGGCTGCTGTTCGAACAATACATTCTGTGGAACGATAATTAATATCTAAAAATACCTTCTTTGCACTTGGATAGACCTCTTCAAATTGCAACATAATCTCTGGTTTTGCACCACGAAACTGATAAATGGACTGATCATCATCTCCCACAATAAACAGATTATCCTCTGGTTTTGCAAGCATCCGGATAATGTCATATTGCACTTTATTGATATCCTGAAATTCATCAATTAAAATATACTGAAATTGTTTCTGCCAAGCCTGCAAAATGTCTGGTCTTTGTACAAAAAGTTCATAACAATACACAAGCATATCATCAAAATCAATCATTCTTCTTTTCATCAATGCCTGATTATATCTTTCAAATATTTTTTGAAACACATCTTTTGGACAGCTCATTGAAAAATAATGCTCCAAAGACATCATTTCCCCTTTTACCAGACTAATTTCACTTTCCAGTTCCTGGATAAAATCGTTGGTATCTTCTATGTCCAACTCCATATGTTCGATAATTTCTAATAATAATTTCTTTTTATCGCTTTCTCGGATAATGTTTGACGCGGTATAATGATACGCATGTTTTAAGACAGAAAAGAATATTGCATGAAATGTTCCAAATTGAACGGGCTGATGCCGTTCTCCCATGAGTTTTTGAAATCGAGACCGCATTTCCTGTGCGGCTGCTTTTGTAAATGTAATAACTAAAATCTTACTTGGATCCACTCCATAATGTTCGATCAATGTCTTTGTTCTATGGGTGATTACCAAAGTTTTTCCTGAACCGGGGCCTGCTAATACCATCATAGGGCCCTCATTGTGATATACTGCACTTTTCTGTGCTTCATTAAATTTCGGTTCCCTCATTGTTCTCCTCTCTATTGATATAGGATTGCTAAAATGGGGCTGTCGCACTACAAAAGAAGATTAGCACAACAGCCTCCTTTATTTTTTCTTTCTAACAATCCTATCCTACGATACTACTGTACAGATGCATTTGATAACTTTTCGATTGCAGCACGAAGACGGACTAAAGTTTCTTCCTTACCAAGCAATTCCATTAGTTCTGTAGCACCACCCGGTGTCATCTGCTTACCAGAAACAGCGGTTCGGATTGGCCACATTACAAATCCAGTCTTATACTCCTTCTCCTTACCAAAAGCAGATAATGTCTCGAAAAGAGCATCATTGCTATAATCTTCCTGCGCCTCTAATACCGGCAATACTTCCTGTAATAAAGTAAGGGAATTCTCTGCATTTGTTTTCATCTTCTTATGTGTATACATATCGATACTATACTCTGGCATCTCCTGTAAGAAATCAATATGGCCAGCGATATCTGGAAATACTTCAATACGAGTTTTTACCATCTCTGCAATTCTCTTGTAATCCATATCTTTTTTAATAACATCTTTGATATATGGCAACGCCATCTCGTAGAATTTATCAAAGTCCATGGCTTTCATATATTCGCCATTCATCCATTTTAACTTCACCATGTCAAATACAGCTGGTGCTTTGTTGATACGATGGTAATCGAAAGCTTTTACCAATTCCTCTAATGAGAAGATTTCCTGATCCCCCTCTGGACTCCATCCAAGAAGAGCAACAAAATTTACAATAGCTTCTCTCAAAAATCCCTGCTCTAATAAATCCTCAAAAGAAGAATGTCCACAACGCTTACTTAATTTCTTGTGGGTCTCATCTGTGATCAATGGACAGTGAATATACTCAGGAACCTGCCATCCAAACGCCTCATATAATCGATTGTATTTTGGTGAAGAAGACAAATATTCATTTCCTCGAACCACATGTGTAATCCCCATTAAATGATCATCCACTACATTTGCAAAATTATAGGTTGGGTAACCATCTGATTTGATCAAAATCATATCGTCCAACTCCGAATTATCCACAGTAATATCTCCATAAATAATATCATGGAATGTGGTTGTCCCTTCTGTTGGATTGTTTTGTCGAATTACATAAGGAATACCTTTCTCTAAATTTGCCTGTACTTCTTCCTTTGACAAACCAAGACAATGTTTATCATACTGTACAATTTCTTTATTTTCCTCATCGCCCACTTTATTTGACAAAGACTCTAAACGCTCTTTTGTACAGAAACAGTAATATGCCTCGCCTTTTTCTACCAACTGCTTTGCGTACTCTAAGTACACACCACTAGCCTGTCTCTCACTCTGAACATAAGGACCACATCCACCATCTTTGTCCGGACCTTCATCATGTACCAATCCGGTTTCCTGCAATGTATGATAAATAATGTCTACCGCACCTTCCACATATCTCTTTTGGTCCGTATCCTCAATACGCAATACAAAATCGCCATTCTCATGTTTTGCTACTAAATATGCGTACAACGCAGTTCTTAAATTTCCAACGTGCATTCTTCCTGTTGGACTTGGTGCAAATCTGGTTCTAACTTTTCCCATGATATCCTCCGTTCTGATTTCTCTAGATCTTTCTATTTTTCATACTATCGACCCACATCTTGTTTTTATCCACAAAGAACAATTCACTTCGCACACCATAATCTTACAACCAATAAATCCTATTTCGTGCAAGTACGATACGCCTGTCAATCTTAGGAAACAAAATAGTAGTAGATAGCGTAACAGTTCAGATAGTCCTCGTCTGAACTGTTACTAGATAACAAAATACACTATCTACTACTATATAACATCCACTAATATTTTTCAACAAATTCTGTCTTCTAACTCCAAAACTTAGTCCCCTATATAGGCGATCAGTGTCTTGACAGCATTGTCAATCCCCCCAAAATCACTACGAATAGAAATGTGATAATTATTCACATCTCCCCATCTCTTGCCGGTATGGAAATTGTAATAATTACTTCTTCTTTTATCAAATTTAATAATATTCTCTTCTGCTTTGGCCTTTGGTAAATCGTACACCTCAATGGCACGCTTCACTCTGGACGGAATGTCAGCTGCTACATATATATTCACCATGTTAGGCAAATCTTTTAATACATAGTCTGCACATCTACCAACAATGACACAAGGGCCTTCCTGGGCGAATCTTCTGGTAACCTTAGTCTCTGCCAAAAACAACCGATCGTCCACAGACATGGTACTAAATCCCATATCCATATTTCCATAGGCACTCATTCCCATAGCCAAAGAATACAAGAAACTGTTGGTTGCTTTTTCTTCGGCTTTTTCAAATGCGACCTCCGCAAAACCACTCTCTTTCGCAGCATTGGATATAATCTCATTATCATAAAATGGAATTCCATAATGCTCTGCCAATCTCTTGCCAATCTCACGTCCACCACTACCATATTGTCTGCTAATTGTTATTACTTTGTTCATAATAACCCCTCCTCCAATTATCTATATTTAAATATAGTATATTATAACATAATTTTATGATTTTTTCATGTTTTTTATTGCATTTTTTACAAAAAAAGAAGTGAACCCACAAACAGATTCACTTCTCTTCTTCTCAGTATTTTATTTTACATTTATTGATTTTGACTTCTTTACTACCTTGCCGGATGCGTCCTTTACATACAATGTAATTACATATTTTCCTTTTTTCTTAAATTTACACTTCAAAGTCTTCTTTGATGAGTATTTCTGTAATACTGTTGTTTTTCCTTTAAATTTCGCAGTAAACTTATACTTGTATCCAGACTTTCCACCGGTTGCCTTTGCATCAATCTTATAAGCCAGTCTCTTCAAACGGCTCATAGTAAACTTGCTGATTTTGAGTGACTTAACTGGCTGTGTAACTTCGTAACTAATAGAAGTCTTTGTTTCCACATTTGTTGTAGTATCCAATACAAACGCAGTAACTGTATAGGTTCCTGCTTCATCCGGAAGCCATGTGAATGTGTTGGAATCCGTATACGCTCTTTCTGCAATTTTTGCGCCTGTCTCATCATCCACACGGAACTTATATGTAAATTTCAAAGAACCTCCTGTAGCTGTTGCGGTCAACTTAACAGGACTACCTACTGAAACACTATCTGCTGGATCAGCTTTCAACGAAACACTTACCGCAGCTGTATTTGCCTTCGGAGCCTCTGTAGCAGGCGCATTTGTTGCTTTCGGTGCTTCTGTATTTTTGACTGGAGCATCTGTTACTTCATTGTTCACAGGTGGCAATGTTGGTGCCTGTGTCCCATTGACAGGTGGTACTGTTGCTGTCGCTCCCGGTGCGATTGTTGTATTAGCACTTGGTGTAGGTGTGGAAGGACGATTTGTTGGCGCTGAAGTTACATCTCCACCTACTGGAGTTGGTGTTGCGTCATTATCCGATGGTGTCGGTGTTGCATCATTACCTGTTGGCTCTGGTGTTGCATCATTACCTGTTGGTGTCGGTGTTGCATCATTACCCGTTGGTTCCGGTGTTACAGGTACAGGAGTACTGATCACTTCTCCGTTTTTCGTATATACAAATTCCACTGTAGTTTCTGTTGCGGAAAATTTACCTGTCTTTGATGTTTCCTGCCCCTGTGCTAACTGATATCCGGATAGATCAGACAACATATTTGGTGCATAAACTGTATAACTGTCTCCTTCTGCTCCCACACGGGTAATGGTCTTTAATGCTGTGTTGTCGTTTCCATTTACGTACTTAACCGTAACGGTACATTCTTTTCCTGTAGACTCTGCAGGGACTTCCTTAACCGTTCCACCTGCATCCACCTCGCAATTTCCTTTTAATGTAATCCCATCAAATTTCTTATGTGCATCATCTGAACCACCATCACAAACAATTGCGGTTACCTCACCTGTAATCTTATCACAAGTGTAGACATAATAGTCTCCCTCCACTGTCATAGAATCACCAGGCCATGCTTTATCTGTATATTGCTTAACAGAATCACTCCACAACCAGATTGTTGGAACGCTTCCAAAGATATCTTTCTTAATACGAACCTTAAATGCGGAAGCTGCTCCACCAATTACAGGTGCTGCACTTCTTGTATACTTGAATTCTTTCGCTACATCGGATCCATCGATTTCAGACTTACCAGTAACCTTGATTACCGTTTCTTCCTCGTATGCGGTATCTTCACCGATGGTAACTGTTGCAATTCCATTTTCGAATGCAACTGTATGTACACCGTTGATTTCCAATTTTGCATCTGTTATATTCTCTGTGGTAAATGTAACCTCAAACTTGTCTTCATTATAAGTACCTGCAGCTTTTGAAGCGGATACTTTTGCCTTCAATGTAGGTCCCTGTGACTCCTGCGGCTCAGCTAGCAAAATTGCCTGCTCAGAAGAAGAAGTGGTTACAGAAACCTTTCCACCAGAAACTTCATAAGTTTCTCCAGTATATTCGTCCACCAAAGTAGTTCCATCTTCAAACACACCAGATACAGTTACATCATAGGTACCCTGACCACATGGCAATGCCACTACTACTTTATCCTCATAATCCGTCTTAGATTCACTACCTACAGTTGCCCTTCCTGAATAAGTTCTCGCAAATGTATATGGGGAATCTGACAATTTCTTATGTACACCTGCTCCTACAGAAATATGGTTTCTTCTAAAATGTCCAATCTTCTGCCAATGCTCCAAGCAAGATTCATTATTCCATGTCATCTGGGAACGGGATGGTTGATCTCCGGATCCCTTTCCATTTTGTCTTGAAGTTTCATCTCCATAATAAACCTGTACTCCACCCGGACAAAGTAATAAGGCAGTTCCCGGATCCGAACCTCTTGCCCCGATTCCCTTATCGTGAGAAGAAATATAACTTAATGGATTTCCTGTTGCACTAGATCTTGCATACTCCGAATACTGCGAATATACCGATTCCAATGCAGAACCTTTCTGACCTCCGTTCCCCTGGAAAGAAAAGTTAATCAAAGAATCAAATGCCTGACTGTAATCAGTTCCACCATAATTCATGCTAAGTCCCTGACTATACACCTCACCTGTCATCCAGAAATCGTCTGTCCATGCAGAACAAGCTTTATCCGGATTGTTTTCTCTCCATTTTGTTAAGGCCTTCTTACACTCTGTTTTCAAATCGCTCCAACAGTCAATTCCAACATGCTTTGCGGTATCGCAACGGAATCCATCCACACCGTACTCACGCACCCAGTTCGATAACCAGGCAACCAGATATTGTTTTACAGTGGCACTATCTGTACTGTATCCACAGGCAGATAACATTGCCTTTGTCTCTGCTGTCTTTTCCGACAATCTGCCTTCTTTCGTCCATTTTTTCTGTAATACATCCGGAATACCAAGCTTTTCACCACTTTCCGTTTTAAAATCTGGCAATCCGGCACTACAATATGTCACCTCATCGCCATCTTCTTTAGCTGTGTATCCTGAACCATAACGGCCTGCTACCATTCGCAACCATGAAGTACCATAATAGCTGGAATTCCATGCATCACCATATGCAAAGTTTCCTCTACCTCCACTGGCTGATTCATTTGCATAATCATGATACCAATGTAAATCCGATGCATTTGTACCAAAATAGATATCTCTCCAATTAGAAGTCAACAATGGAGAATTCGCACCATAATACTCTGCAATGGTATAAGCATCCGGATACCCCGTATGGTTCATAACAACGTCGAACACTACACGAATTCCATGCTCATGAGCGGTATCAATAAACTTATGCAGTTCTTCGGAAGTTCCCATATTGGCATCTACTTCTGTATAATCCAATGCATAATATCCATGGTACGCATAATGCTTAAATCCATCCGCACAAATTGCACCGTGGACCTGTTCATATGGAGCCGTGATCCAAATGGCATTGGTTCCTAATGCATCAAAATATCCATTCTCAATATACTCTGTTAATCCTTTTAAGTCTCCTCCATGGAAGGTTCCGATTCCAGTTTCATAATTATCTGCTTCACTTTCTCCTGTTGCAGCATAGGAACCAGCAACTTCTTCAAAAGTTTTAGCTGCGTCTTCTTTGTTTGCTCTATCTTTGATTTTAGAAACAGTAGAAGACTTTGCAGAACGTCCATAAGAATGGTCGTTGCTCTTATCCCCATTCTTAAAACGGTCTGTGATTACAAAGTACATATTCACATTATCCCAAGAGAATGGGGTATTCTCATTTCCTGCCAACTCTCCATCCGGATCATAGTCGGTATCTGAGGTAAGATTTCCGTTCTCATCCATGGTAACCTTGTATACACCTTCTTCATCTTCCTGA
>JBGVLO010000269.1:0-1827 GCA_045124315.1 Lachnospiraceae bacterium | reverse complement strand
CTACAATCTTACCTCGATAATAGATAATAAATTCGCCCATCATGGCTCGATAAGTAATTTCATCTAATTCAGATAACTGCCCTAAAATAAATTCCAAATATTCTTTACTTGATGCCATATTCATATTCCCTCCACAACTTCCAATTTATCAATATAAGCAATATGATTATAAAGCTGTTCCATGTATGCCAGTGCTTCATCTGTAACCTGAATAGTATATCGTTTCCTATCAATGACTCTCCCTGAACTTTGCAAATGCAGTTACAGCATCCTGAACATTTCCTGCTTCTATATCATCATAACCTCTTTGTAATTTTTCATGAAGTTCTTCTGCTGTCATGAAATCTGCATTGATTGTATTCGGTGCTTTTGGCAATGTCACCGCAAAAGGAATTCCACCTGTAAGAGAAATCTGTTTCAAATACATATCTATTGCTGTAGACATAGGGATACCAAGTCTTGATAAAACTTCTTCTGCACGTTCTTTCACAACCGGATTCACTCTTAAATTTAATGTTGCTGTCTTTTCCATAATACAACACCTCCTGTTACTCACATTGTAACGCTTATATCGTTACATCACAAGTAGTTGTGCAAAAGTCGTAATACAATATTTTCCAATCTAATTTTCTTATCATAAAATCAACAATAAAACGGAAAATCCGCTATACCACTCTTTGATATAACGGATCTTTCCTATACTCTTATCATTCTCGATTTAACAACTTGCTCATCTCTACAACCATGTCATTAATTACGCTTGCCTGAGTGGCCACCTGCGTTGTATCGTTTGCGTTACTTTCTGCCATGGAATTGATGGAAGCAAACTGTGCATTTTCATTTCGAATACTCTGTGCAATATCCTGATTAATCGATACTGTCTTTTTAATAACCTCCGATTGCTTGTTTTGAGCCTCTCCCATTGTATTGATTGCGTCAACGGAAACATGCAGCAATTTGGTCATTCCCTGCATACTTTGGAATACATTTTCAAAATACTCATTCTGGGTATTCAGTTTCGATGCATTTTCCTCTATCTGTTTTGTGATTTCTCTTACATTACTTTGTACCCGTTCGATAACCGTTTCTACTTCCTGCAAAGTGTCTTGTGTATTATTGGCAAGATTCCCAACCTCGGTTGCAACAACTGCAAACCCTTTTCCTGCTTCCCCAGCTCTTGCAGCCTCGATAGACGCATTTAAAGCCAGCAGATTTGTTGAAGTAGAAATTTCGCTGATCAAATTTAGGGTAGCACCGATTTCCTGTACTGCATCGGACAGTTTTTTCGCCATATTCGTTGTGGCTGTCATAGATTGAGATACTTGTCCGTTGATAGTATGCAAATTGTTGAGCAGTTTTTCATTTTCCACAGATTTTTGAAGCAACTCTTTGGATGTGGTTTCTACCTTTTCCACATTATCGGCAACCACGCCTTCCCATTCACTCAACTCGCTAAGATTATCCATACTCTCATCGGTTCTTGTACTAAGTATATTACTGCTTTCTGTCAACTGCTCACTGGTTGCAGCAAGTTCTTCAGCTGACGCACTTTCGTTTTCAGAAATCTTTGAGAGAGAGCTTCCAGCTTCCTGTAACTGCTGGGATAACTGCTGTACGGAATTCAGAACACTCATCACATGTTCGTTGTTCTTTTCCAGTTCATCCTTTTTTGCATTTACCAGAAAATGCGCTACAAAGAAAACAAAAATGGTTAACCCTGCCAAAGATAAGCTAAGTCCTATCAAACACATAATAACATCTGTAATAAACAACCCATCTTTTACTGGCAAAAGGTCTGTACCTCTCACTCCCCAAGCAACAAATAGG
>JBGVLO010000268.1:0-1551 GCA_045124315.1 Lachnospiraceae bacterium | reverse complement strand
ATCCTACTCTCATCTTCACGGAATCCTATGTCCAGCACCCAGTGCAGACTGTTCTCAATGCCCCAGTGTGCTCTTTTGCTTTTTCCATATTCTTCAGCTCCCATTCCACCACGACTGTATATTGAATACGAAACAGCTGTTGTTGTTTCACCTTTCTCTGTTACCGTTGATATACATGCACCAATCCCTTTTAGTCCTTTCCAACCAGTATGGTTCTCTTTTAGCCAGTCGATGCTGTTTTCTACATAATATTCCCGTATTTCCTGTCTTCCGTGTTCAAAACACACTTCTTTATAATACTGCTTTTCTCTTTCAAGTTCCTTCTTATTACGTGTAAATAATTCTTTTTCAAAATATAATGTAATATCTTCCCTTAAAGTTTCCTGATTTCCTTTTACCTGCAGGATATAGTCAGCTTCCTTTTCTATGATTTTTTCGGCAATTTCCTTCTGCGTTCCCATAGCATCTATAGTCACTACACAGCCCTTCAGACACAAAACCTCCAATAATTCTGGAATAGCTTTGATCTCGTTTGTTTTTTCGTCTACCCGCAATTGCCCAAGCACAAGGGATGCTTCGGAAGCCCATGCACTTACCACATGAACTGGACGGCTTCCTTTTACATCATCCTTGCTCCTTCTGACAGTTTTTCCGTCAATGGCAACAACACCTTCTATTTCTCCTGCAATAGCTCCTGTCCATCGAAAAAAAGCATCATGAAACTTCTCAGGATCCATCATCTGAAATACTCTGTTTATCGTATCGTGAGAAGGTATTCCTCCAGGAAGTTCCAAAAACGTACCTAGCCATTCCCTTTTGGAACATGCCCAGTCCTCTATTTCATTCCAAGTATCCATACCACAGAGAATCGCTGTAACAGCAATTATAATAATATCAAGAAATTTATGTTTTTGGTTATATGGAGCTCTCGGATCTGGAACTTCTCTCATACACTCAATCAATGAATTTTCATTTTTTGTATCTGACATGACAATCTTTCCTTTCAAGAAGTATAGAAATAATTGTACACGATTGTGTAAAGACTGTCAGTTACTAAATACAATATAACAAACTTTTTTTAAAAACGGAATACATAAAATCATGCGTTTACCGTGAGGGGGTTTCACGGTAAACGCATGATTTTTTTACTGTTTCTCAGGCTCTTCGCTGTTTTATTTGAAGAACTACCTCTGAACAAATTTTTAAATACTTTGCAGACATTCCCATTTTTGACACCTTTAATTCATACCTGTATTTAAGTTGCCAAGTACTTTATAGAGATATTCCGAATCATATCCGCATTTCTTCCGTTTACTTGCAATTCCCATCTTACAGCTTTTCTCCTGCTTCAAAAGATTTGTGCCTATATGACGTAACACGTTTACATTTTCTGCCGCATTACCTGCCCTCATCCTACTCTCATCTTCACGGAATCCTATGTCCAGCACCCAGTGCAGACTGTTCTCAATGCCCCAGTGTGCTCTTTTGCTTTTTCCATATTCTTCAGCTCCCATTCCACCACGACTGTATATTGAATACGAAACAGCTGTT
>JBGVLO010000267.1:0-2005 GCA_045124315.1 Lachnospiraceae bacterium | reverse complement strand
TCTTATATTTCTTAATGCCATATAGACACCTCCACTTTATATAAAAAATTACAAATTAACTTATATATTATACCTTATATTTATAAATAATACAAGGCTGTTTAAATCTTGAGTTTCCGTAGTTTTATCCACAGAACCCCCAATTTACTGCTTTCATAATAAACAACTTTACAAAAATGCCTAAAATATAAGGAATCTCATTCCTTTTTGATGTAAAATTAAGCTACCAAACAAAAATCTCACTAAACAAAAAAGAAAGGGATTCCTTATGGCTAATTTTACATCAAATACTTACACTTTGAAACGGGAAATTTTAACTTTTTCCAATAAAATTTCCCGCAAGCTTTCAAAACCCGATAAAAAGTTTACTGCAGATATGACCTACGGCATGCTTGCCTCCAGCAGTTGTCTTCTGACAGACATTGTCGACCAACTTCATGAAGATTCCAAAAAGGTTAATTCTGTGGAACGACTAACCAGACACCTAAATAAAGGAGTTCCGGTCAAAGCTTTAAAACTGTATCTTAACACCATTCGCAAATGGGTTCCTTCAGAACCAGTCATCCACATCGATGACAGTGATGTTGTCAAACCGGATGGTTACAAATTTGAGGCTCTCGGAATGGTTCGGGATGGTTCCAAAAGCACTGACACGAAAACTGTTTTTCAAAAAGGGTATCATGTAACGGAAGCCTGCGTCCTGACAGGTAATGGACATCCGGTCAGTGTCTTTTCACAGATCCATTCTTCCAAGGAAAAGAACTTCACTTCCATCAATGATATTACTTTTTCTGCAATGGAACGGGGTGCTGCACTCTTTGGTAAAGCCACCTTCGCTCTCGACAGGGGCTACGATGACAACAAGATGTTCCTAAAACTCGACGAACTTAAGCAGGATTATGTCATCCGTCTTACTGCAAAACGTAAACTTTACTTTCATGGCAAATGGATTCCTGCTACGCAACTTAGAAACCAGCGAAAAGGAAAAATCAAAACACCGCTCGTCTACAGGGGCAAAAAGCGTGATGCGTATCTCTCCCATGTGAAAGTGCAGATAACTGCCTCTAAGAAAGATATTTACCTTGTGCTGGTTTACGGTATCACTGAGCATCCCATGATGCTTGCCACCAACAAAGAGATACGTTCAAAAGAAGATGTTATAAATGTTGCAAAAACATACTTCTCCAGATGGCGCATTGAGGAATATTTCCGCTGTAAAAAGCAGATGTTCCAATTTGAAAATTTCCGTGTGCGGAAACTAGCTGCCATTAATGCTTTAAATTTTTATATCACCTTATGCATGGCATTTCTGGCTCATATATCTATGAAGTCAGAATCCAACGCATTAAAAGCTGCAATCATACAGAAAGCTGATCCAATAAAGGAAAAGGTACATTTCAGCTATTACCGATTGGCTAAAGGTGTCTCCGGCATACTGTCGTATGCGAAAGAGGGTATCAGACTCTGGTTCCGGACAAAACGTCCGGCATACCGTCACCTCTGCCTTAAGCTAATCGCTTAGATAGATAAAAGAATAGTTCTCCCAAGGCCCGACTCCGGTGGGGTTTATTAAAGTGCCTCTATTCATAGAACTGCCATTCTTAAGTTCTATGAATAGAGGCAGATTGGTGCTTTAAGAGAATTTATTCTTTTTTCGATTACAATTTACGGAAACTCAAGAAAATACACGATTATATTGTCAGACTTTAATAGACATTTTGATGTTTTTATGGTACATTTATATATAGAGATTAATGTGCAGAAAGGATGTTGTTATGAAGGATAAATTGTATAAATTAATGGACTGGAGAAATATCGAAGGTGTATTGTATGCAGATATCGATAATCCGAAGATAGTATTAGGTGCAAAAGAGGTTAAAGAAGGTTATCTCATACAGGCACTTGTTCCTGATGCTGTAGAAGCTTTTGTAAAATTTGATGGTGAAAAGAGCTTACATCAGATGGAGGAAGTAGAAGAAGGTGGATACTACGCAGTTTTACTTTC
>JBGVLO010000266.1:0-6503 GCA_045124315.1 Lachnospiraceae bacterium | reverse complement strand
TCATTGGAAGACTTCATGATATTTCAATTCAAAAAGAGGAACAGGCACGATTACTGGAAAAAGAGAAGAAAGATCGTGTTACCGGACTATATCTTTTCGAACATATTAGCGAACAAATACATGAAACCGAACAGGTTCTAAATATGCACGGAGTATTAATCATAAATACACTTAACTATTTGCGCATTTTGCAGATATATGGCCATGTGTATGGTCAGATGATTCTAAAAAACATTGCGGATCTACTCCAGAAACATTCTCCTAAAGATGCAAAAATCACCCGATACGATGGTGCAATTTTTGTTATTTATTTGGAACAGTGCAGCTTAGAACAATTAGAAAAGTTGGCAAAAACAATTACTACAAACATCGAACAAATGTATATCGGAGAAGGTTCTATCCAGCACCTTTTCTGTGAAACAGAATTGCTATGTGACCACTTGTCTTTCCATCAATTATTAACCCAAACACTGCAAAGACTCACAGAAAAAATGTCTGATCAAGACACTGTAGAAAGTGAGTTAGCTCAAGATGTTAATCGACATTATGAGGGATACGAAACTGCCCCTGTAAAAACTCTACAGGAATGGATTGACATGCACGCTTTCTTCAATACTATGACTGATTTGATTGAAGAAACCAAAGACTTAAAAAGCAGTTTTCGTATGATGATCGAACAAGTAGGTAAACACTTAGGTTTAGACCGTATTTATATTGTAGAATTAACAAAACAAAAGGCAAAACCACATTTGATTTATCAGTGGTCACAATCTGAAAAAGATATGTTTTCTTTCCAATTTCACACTTTGAGACCAGAGCATTTAAAAGCATTTTTCTCTATTTATTCATCTGCAAAATTAGTGGACCTTACGCAACAGATCAGTGCGGAAGCAAAGATTTCATTTAGGGATACCTATCATGAGCATTTCGAGAACCTATCCCTAGGAAAGCAATTATCCTCTGCATTGTTATCGGAAGGCGAAATTTGGGGAGCTGTCTTCTTTGACAGAAAAGATAGAAACTCTACTTGGACAGATCGTGACAAATACTTTATAGAAGAAGCTACGCGAATCATCAATAGCGCATTGAACAAACTAAATGCAGATAGTGCAAGTCAGGCAAAGACTTCTTTCCTATCCAATATGTCACACGAAATACGTACCCCAATGAACGCAATTATTGGTATGACAGAAATTGCACAAAGAACAATTGGTAATCCGGCGAAAACACAGGAATGTCTTGCTAAGATTGATTTATCTTCCCGCCATTTATTAAATTTGATCAACGATATTTTAGATCTCTCAAAAATTGAAAGCGGCCGCATGAAAGTGAACAAAGAAGCCTTTCTTTTAAAAGAACTTATCAGCAAAGTGGATTTTCTAATTCGTCCACAGGCAACTGAAAAGAAAGTATATTTTGATGTTTTGACGAATTTAGAAACAAACGAAATTATTGGAGATTCCTTGCGATTATCACAGGTTCTCGTAAACATTTTGGGTAATGCATTAAAATTCACACCTGCAGAAGGAACTGTCACATTGTCAGTAAGCGAATTGTCAAAAACAAGTTCTACAGTAGAAGTAAAATTTTCCGTATCCGATACAGGTATTGGTATATCAGAAGACGGCAAGAAAAAAATATTCGCAGCTTTTGAACAGGCGGAAGATAACATTGTGAATCAGTATGGAGGCACCGGCTTAGGCTTAGCTATCAGCAGTGATTTTGTACATTTAATGGGTGGTAAACTACAAGTAGACAGCGAACTTGGTAAAGGATCGACTTTCTATTTCACTTTACAATTCCCAGTTCCTTCCATCTCCCAAATTGATGAGTTGCAAACACAGAGTATGGACAAAACAAACGAAGAACAGGAATTCGATTTATCCGGAATTCATATATTAATGGCAGAAGACAATGAGTTGAATGCGGAAATTGCAGCTACTATGTTAGAAATGTACCATGCATCCATTACAGTCGCAGAAAATGGCCAATTGGCTCTAGATGCCTTTTTACAAGCAGAACCAAATACTTTTGATCTCATCCTAATGGATATTAATATGCCTGT
This sequence comes from Lachnospiraceae bacterium, assembly GCA_045124315.1. Lineage (GTDB taxonomy): Bacteria > Bacillota > Clostridia > Lachnospirales > Lachnospiraceae > CAG-411. The sequence continues at coordinate 4,438 of JBGVLO010000266.1, read as the reverse complement.
TATGAATGGATATGAAGCCACAAAGCAATTACGTAGTTCCGGCCATGCCCAAGCAAAAGATATACCAATCCTCGCGTTAACCGCAAATGCTTTTGACGAGGATAAACGAGATGCCTTAGCTGCAGGTATGAATGGACATATTTCGAAACCAATTGAAATCTCCATTTTAATGAAAAAGATAAGAAAATTACTGAAATGAGTGTATTCTGTTACAGTTCACATACCTGTGAACTGTAACTGTATTCTTAACTCTCTAAGCCAACCCGACTGCCACGGTTGACTTAGGGAGTTTCTACTATATTGGATTAGTGTGCCAAAAGATTCAATTATAAATATGTAACTGTTCAGAACCATGAACAGTTACATTCTAAGCCCATGCAAATTTACATTCGTCGAAGGGCTTAGAACAATCAAAATTTACATTTTGGTACGTAAACACGCATTTACTGCGTGTTTCTACATGAATAGATACATAAATATTTAATTATGTTTGTACTTTGAAAATTTATCACGATTTGTTTTGGATTTTATTTAAAGATTTTACATTCAGATCCCTATATCATAAATCAATTCGATACGTTATGCTAGCAGATAAGTATAGGATTGTTTCATGATATAGGGATGGATTTTTCCACACATAGCACACCATATCCCACTTTCTCATTTGGTCTCTCCTGCTTGCTAATCGCTCCATCTCTTAAATAACTTTTTACTTTTTGACCATACAATTCCACATCATTCTCCATCACAATTCCCCACTCCATCAACAAAGCGGCTGCTCCCGTCACAAACGGAGTTGCCATCGAAGTACCACTTTTACTTGTATATCTATCATTAGGAGCTGCTGATATAATATCCACACCAGGAGCTACTAGATCTGGCTTTATCCTCTCATCTCTTGTGTATCCCCTGCCGGAAAAAATTGCCAGTTGCTCTCTTAACTGATCCCAGGCCCCCACTGTAATTACTCGTTCTGAATCACTTGGATTCGTCAGCGTTGTAGTATCTACTGAATTTAAAAATCTCGTTTCTTCCAATACGCTTCCCCCTGTTTGTAACCAAAAATCATATCTTCCATTTCGCACGATTTCTGCTTGCATTTGAAAGGTCCATAATCCACTATCTATCCTGTGTTCCCTTGGCACCCACTCCACATAATACTGTTCCAATATTTGAAATGGTGTTGGACCAGAATAATTGATATACAATCTGCTGTTTTGAAAATTATATTGATAAATTCCATATCTCCTACTTAATATTTGTTGCCGCAAACCAGATGGGGCGATAATGGACAAATCCACTTTATCCTCATAAGACTTCCAGATTTGCATGGAGAAACCTTGTTGTCCATTGGGAATAGCCAATTCTGCCTGTTCCGGTTTTCCTTTCTCATAATACCCTTCTGTATGTTTCCCTCGATTCCCTTCATTTCCACTTCCCACACATATCACATTTTTCCACTGTGTACCGGCAACATTTATATAATCGGATAACAAGTCCTTTCCATTATGCGCTCCATCATTATTTCCAAAACTTATATTGATTGCTACCGGACCTCCTCTATTTTGTGCATATTTCAAGGTGAAATCGATAGCTTCCATCAATCGGGTTGTCTTTGGAAACTGCCTGCTATCCCCTATTTTAACAACTAATATTTCAGACCGTGGTGCGACACCAGTATATCTTCCGTTGCTTAAACTTCCATTTCCACATACGATTCCAGTCACATGGGTTCCATGCCCAGATTGATCCACAGAGGGTACAATTTTCAATCCATCCTCTCTATTCTCCTGTCTTAATGCCATATTGATCATTTCTGCCGAGAAATAAGTCCCTAACAAAAAGTTTTCTGGAGGCGCATACAAAAATAAAGCATCCTCCTCTTCCTCATTTAGCACCTTACTGTCCAAAGTCTGATCCCAGATTCCTACAATTCTCGTTGTACCATCTGCATTCCGAAAATCCGGGTGCCAATAATCCACTCCTGAATCAATAACAGAAACCAATATGCCCTCTCCATATAATTGAGGATAACCACTGTCTATGCGAAAAACGTTCTCATTTCTAGTTCTTTCTTGAATATTACCCAGACAAATATTTCTTCTGCTATTTTCTAAGGAAAACCACATTCTACTTGGCAACTGAATATAGTCCACCTCTGGCAAAACTGCAAATTCTCTTATATTTTCCAGTGCAATGAAAATAATCGCATACTCTCCCAATAGATATTCTCCCTGAAACGGTACCATCTTCTCCCTCCATTTGAGATCACCATGGTATTTTACTATTATCTCTATTATTCCGTTTTCCACAATTTCCCCATTTGCTGTTTTCCGTGAATTTTCCTCTTCCAGATATAAAACAAGTTTTGGATCAATTTTTTCCTCATTCACTTGCAATAATCCTCCACTATCGTAATATAGTCTTTCTTCTTTTTATTCAATAGGATTGATTTCTATGCTTGTGCTACCAATATCTTTTTATTTCTTGGGTATAAAATATCTATTTTTTTTATTATTTCATTCTCCATTTCTCTTCTAAAGAACTCCAAAATGACAACAAAAATGCCCTAACGAAAAAGACAGATTACAAAATGCAATCTGTCTTTTTCTCTATATCTAATTTCAATCCGGAATTAATATTCCATAGCCTTTTCTTCACCGCTTAATACACGAATAGCACCCTGAGCTAATGCTAATAACTCATCTTCACCGCCGTATACTGTGTAATCAGCAATCCAACCAGTACGCTCTTTTAATGCATTCACAACTACATCTGAGTAAGCAATTCCACCAGTCACAACAATCTGATCTACCTTACCTTTTAATACAGTTGCCATTTCTCCGATATCTTTTGATACCTGATAGATAAATGCATCAAAAATCATCTTATTCTCTTCATCGCCTTCAGCCATAGCCTTTAAGACGTCTCTCATATCGTTTGTATGTAAATAACCGTTCAAACCACCGTTACCTACAAACATCTTATACACTTCCTGCTCTGTGTACTTTCCACTAAAGCAAAGCTTGATCAATGCTCCTGATGGTGCTCCTCCAGCTCTCTCTGGTGAAAATGCTCCATCTCCATCCAATGCATTATTTACATCAACAACCTTACCATGATCATGTGCACCTACGGATACTCCACCACCCATATGTACAACAATTAGGTTCAGTTCTTCGTATTTCTTGTTGTTTTCCTTAGCATATCTCTTAGCTACCGCTTTTTGATTTAATGCATGAAATACACTTGTTCTAGGAATCTCTGGTACTCCTGATAATCTGGCAACTGGTGCAAGTTCATCTACTACAACTGGATCCACAATATAAGAAGGTACTCCTAACTCATCACCAATCTCTCTTGCAAGAATTCCACCTAAGTTAGATGCATGCTGTCCCTGTTTTCCAATCTTTAAATCTTCTAATAAAGCATCTGACACTGCATATGTACCACCTGGAATTGGCTTTAACATACCACCACGACCCACAACAACATCCAATGTCTTAAGATCAAAATTCTCTTCTTTCAATACAGAAAGAATTACTTCCTTACGAAAATCTTTCTGATCAAAAATTGTAGCATACTTTGCGATTTCTTCTGTTGAATGACGCAATGTCTCTTCAAATAATAGCTTCTCATCTTCCATTACACCAATTTTGGTTGATGTGGAACCTGGATTTAAAATTAAACTAATATATGCCATAATATATATTTCCTCCTATTATTTATTCATAGTCTCAGCAACAACTGCAGCAAGTGCAATTGAATTAACCTTTGTCTCAAATGTATCCGAACGTGATGTTAAGATAACTGGAGCCTTTGTTCCTGTTAAGATACATCCATTCTGTACTTCTACACAATGAACCAATGCCTTGTATACAAGATTACCTGCATGAATATCTGGGAATAATAAGATATCCGCATCTCCCTGAATCTTTCTATCTAACGCACCCTTATGCTTTGCAGCTTCCGGATCAATTGCTAAATCTAATGATAACGGTCCATCGACGATACAATCCTTAATCTCACCATTCTCACACATCTTTGTAAGCTGTTCTGCCTCTACTGTTACAGGCATCTTAGGATTCACAACTTCAACAGCAGCTAAAGGAGCAACTTTCGGCATATCTACGCCACAAGCCTTAGCAACTGGAACTGTATTGTTAATAATCTGAACTTTTTCTTCTAATGTAGGGTATGTCATAAATGCTACATCTGTTAAGAATAACAAACGATCATATCCCTTAATATCGAATACGCAAACATGAGATAATGCATTTCCAGTTCTCAAACCAACTTCTTTGTTCAACACGCTCTTTAAGAAGTTCTTTGTGTCAATGATACCTTTCATGTACATGTCTGCAGTTCCATTGTGAACTAACTCAACAGCTTTTAATGCAGCTGTATAATCATCTTTTTCATCAATAATTTCAAAACC
>JBGVLO010000265.1:0-56200 GCA_045124315.1 Lachnospiraceae bacterium | reverse complement strand
CAGGTTCTTGATTTGATAAAAAGAAACTATTCAATATATTACCAAACTCTCTACTTAGAATCTCCCGATCGATCTTTCCTTATAAACTTCTTCTGTATCCATTTGGAACATGGCTTTTCGATCAAATAGGTAGCAAGGATTGCCACTACAATGGCTGCTGCCCAGCACAACAGAAAATATTTCCACATCCACACTCGATCTCCAAGTACATTAGGCTCCTGCTCTCCTTCCCAATAAGGAATTCGATATTTCTTTAACATTCCGGCCAGATATTGATGCCAGATATAGATTTGGAAAGAGATTCCTGATAGAAAATACATGACTTTATTAGCCAACAGCTTTTGAAACATCGGAAGCATAAAGCCCGTTGCAATAACAAAGATTGCAGCCAGCACGGAAAATTCATATCGCATGTTTATCTGTCCAATCAAACGATCTGCTTCCTGTCCCAAATCCAGCATCATGATACGATACACATAGATGCAGAACACACTTACCAATGTAAAAAAGTATCCAATGTATTTTTGAGTTTGTTTTCTCTCTTCCTCTTCTTTTCCCTGTAAATACCCGTTAAACAACTGGGCAAATTTCACATAGATCAATGCGGCTAACATTCCATTTGCATATACGGACAAAAATGCCGGCAACTGATTTACCCACAAAGAATAATCCCACTGTGGCACTCTCTGAATAATGATCCAGTTATCAAAGATCCACGAGATTGCTACCATTCCAAGGTAAGTCTGCCAGGTCCATTTCCGAAACAACTTTGCAACAAACGGAAAAATCACATAAAACTGCACTTCAATGGCCAATGTCCACAATACACCCATAATCTGTGGACTCATATAAGAAATCCGATTATAGGTATGCACAAAAAACAAATGAGGTAACAGGTCGTTCCACATGTCACTGGAACTGGCATACCCTTTGGTAATTACCGCCACTATGAAACTAAAAAATACAGCAAAATAGTAGGACGGAAAAATTCTGGCCACTCTCTTTTTATAAAAGGTTTTGATATCCGGTTCCGGGCTGCCTAACACCATATTTTTTGCATAGGGAAGAAACAGACAGAACCCGCTGATCAACAACATCACATCTACCATTTGGGAACCATAACGGACAATCCAGTCAAAATTTAACTGGGTCTGATTAATAATAGACAATGCGGGTACATCCTTAATTGGCTGTAGCCAGGACCATTGCCATATATGGAACCACGCCAGTATGAGAATTGCCAATGCACGAATTCCATCCAGTGTCTTAATATGTGACACATCATATTTCCATTTTTCTTTCATAATTATCCCCCGATATTAATCAAGTCCAGAGCTTATACATTCAATTTTTCCACAGCCATAGTCACTGTTTCTCCATTGACATTCCATTCTTTCACATATCCATCCACATCACCTAAGATAATTGACTCTGCAAGTACCTTTTCTTTAATAGAATCTGCATTTTTCTTTAGAATTTCTGCAATCTTGTCATTTCCATCTGCATATACATGAATACGATCCATAACCTCAAATCCGGCGTCCTTACGCATAGTCTGGATCTTACTGATCAACTCTAATACAAAACCTTCTTCCAAAAGTTCTTCGGTAAGCGTAGTATCAATTACTACTGTCACACCGTGGTCTGATTCTGACACAAATCCTTCCATCTGAGCTGCTTCGATCAAAAGATCTTCCTCTGTCAGTGCTTCTGCATTTCCTTCCACTGTGATGGTAAGGGTTCCCTTCTCATTTAACTCATCCATAGCCTGATTTCCGTCTAATCCGGCTAAGATTTCTTTTACTGCATTGATATTCTTTCCGAATCTTCTACCCAAAGTCTTCAACTGTGGCTTGAAGCTATAAGAAGTAAAGTTTCTCACATCCTGTGTAAATACCACACTCTTAACATTTAACTCATCCTCAATGATGGCAGTATAGAAGTCTGACAACTCTTCCTCAGCCTTTACATACATAGTACCGATTGGCTGACGGTTCTTAATATTTGCTGCATTTCTACATGCACGGCCAAGCACAACAATATCCAATACTTCTTCCATATCCTTCTCTAAGGTTGCATCGATCAAAGCTTCATCATAGGTTGGATAATCACACAAATGAATACTTTCCGGAGCATTTTTATCAATGCTTCGAACTAGGTTCTGATAGATATCCTCTGTCATAATTGGAATCATTGGTGCTGCTACCTTGGAAATAGTAACTAATGCAGTGTAAAGAGTCATGTAAGCATTGATCTTATCCTGCTCCATTCCCTTTGCCCAGAAACGCTCACGTCCACGACGAACATACCAGTTACTCATTTCATCTACAAAATTCTGCAATGCCTTTGTTGCCTCTGGAATCTTGTAATTTGCCAAGCAGTTATCTACGGTTTTTACTACTGTATTTAACTTTGATAACAACCACTTATCCATAACGGTAAGCTTATCATATTCCAACGCATACTTGGTTGCGTCAAATTCGTCAATATTTGCGTACAATACGAAGAATGCATAGGTGTTCCAAAGGGTTCCCATGAATTTTCTCTGTCCCTCAGTTACTGCTTCGTCATAGAAGCGGTTCGGAATCCATGGTGCACTGTTGCTGTAGAAATACCAACGGATGGCATCTGCACCAAACTGGTTCAATGCATCCATAGGATCCACTGCGTTTCCCTTGGATTTTGACATCTTCTTTCCTTCTTTGTCCTGTACATGTCCCAATACAATAACATTCTTGTATGGTGCCTTGTCAAATAACAAAGTAGAGATTGCAAGTAATGAGTAGAACCATCCTCTGGTCTGGTCCACTGCCTCAGAAATAAAGTCTGCAGGGAACTGCTTCTCAAATAAATCCTGATTCTCAAATGGATAATGGTGCTGTGCAAATGGCATAGAACCAGAGTCAAACCAGCAGTCAATTACCTCTGGCACACGATGCATTTCTTTTCCACAATCCGGACAAGTGATGGTTACTGCATCAATGTATGGACGATGCAATTCAATTTCCTCCGGACAGTTTGAAGACATAGACTTTAACTCTTCAATACTTCCAATTGCATGCTGACAACCACACTCACACTCCCAGATATTTAACGGAGTTCCCCAGTAACGATTACGGCTTACGCCCCAATCCTGAACATTCTCTAACCAGTCTCCAAAACGACCTTTACCGATAGTTGCAGGAATCCAGTTAATGGTATTGTTATTTGCAATCAATTTATCCTTTACTTCTGTCATCTTAATAAACCAAGATTCTCTTGCATAGTAGATCAGTGGTGTATCACATCTCCAACAGAATGGATAACTATGTTCAAACTTCAAAGCCTTGAATAATAATTTCTTTGCAGCCAATGACTTGAATACCAATTCATCTGCTTTCTTGCAGAAAATGCCAGCCATATCGGTTACTTCCGGCTTCATCTCTCCCTTATCATCTACTAACTGAACAAATGGAAGGTCATATTTTCTACCAACCTTTGCATCGTCCTCACCGAAGGCAGGAGCAATATGAACCACACCAGTACCATCTGTAAGAGTAACATACTCATCACAAACAACATAAAATGCCTTTTTATTCTTTACCATTGTACGGTCGCCAGGATCTCCTACGCTTCCGTCTGCATTGTTGAATGCATAATCAAACAACGGAACATACTGCTTGTACTCTAAATCGGTACCAACGTATTTCTCAACAATTTCATACTTGCCGTCAATAACCGAACCAAGCAATGCCTCTGCCATAATATAAAACTCAGTAGCTACTGCAGTATCTTCTTCGCCCTCTTTTACTACATCATTTTTCTCATTTACCTGAACTTTAATCTTTACATAAGTCTCATTTGGGTTCACACAAAGAGCCACATTAGATGGCAAAGTCCATGGAGTTGTGGTCCATGCTAAAATGTATTCATCCTCTGTACCAGCCACCTTAAACTTGGCGATTGCCGATTTTTCTTTTACATCCTTATATCCCTGTGCAACTTCATGAGAAGAAAGAGGAGTTCCGCAACGAGGACAATATGGTACGATCTTATGTCCTTTATATAATAACTTTTTGTCCCAGATTGACTTTAATGCCCACCATTCAGATTCGATAAAGTTGTTATCATAAGTTACATATGGGTTATCCATATCTGCCCAGAAACCAACAGTACCTGAGAATTCTTCCCACATACCTTTGTATTTCCAAACCGATTCCTTACACTTCTTTACAAATGGCTCTAAACCATATTCTTCGATCTGTTCTTTTCCATCCAGACCAAGTAACTTCTCTACTTCAAGCTCTACCGGAAGACCGTGGGTATCCCATCCGGCTTTACGTGGAACCATCTTTCCTTTCATAGTCTGGTATCTTGGAATCATGTCTTTAATTACACGGGTAAGAACATGTCCAATATGTGGCTTTCCATTTGCGGTTGGAGGTCCATCATAAAAGGTATAAGTCTCTCCTTCCTTTCTAGAATCCATACTCTTCTGAAAAATGTCATTGTCTTTCCAGAACTTTTCAACTTTCTTTTCTCTCTCCACGAAATTTAAGTTGGTTGATACTTTTTCGTACATCTAATTATCCTCCTTATATTTGCTCTACTTTTATAATGATCAGGCTTTCAGCCATCCTTCTTTGCGATTCTCCTGAATTTTATTAAAAATCCAGTCTAAATAATCATAATGCCAGAATTCCCCGTCTTCCACCATCTTCATGATTTCTTCCGGTGTAGCCCATTTTGCATCTGCCACTTCTTCTTTCTGTAACTTAAGATCTGCAAGTTCTACATTGCTTCGAACCAGCCATACTCCACGGAAGCGGTTAGGGCGTTCCATAATGGACAATAAACGAATATCAGACTCATCCACTGCTATTCCCATCTCTTCTTTTAGCTCTCGCATGGCTCCTTGTAAAAATTCTTCTCCTGCCAAAACAGAGCCACCTGTAATCGCCCACATATTGGGCTTGGTCCTTACATTTGCTGCCCGCTTCTGAATCAGAATTTCACCTTTGCTATTGACAGGATATACATGAACGATTAAGTGATAATCCCCTTCTTCCAAAGGAACACCTCTCACATGTGTTCTATCCTGTTTTACCATACACTGATCATACACATCCCATAATTCCATGTTGTTCTCCTTACACTTCAATCGTATTGTAAATCCGTTTCTATTGTGGTTAATCTCTTTATAAAAAAGAGTTTTGCTTGCAAAACTCTAGCGCCACTTTTGCGTCACTCTTGCGACAAAACACATCTGCAAAAGTGTGCGCATCCTCGCGGAGCGTTTTTGCTATATAGGACGAACTTTCCTATATAGTAAAAAAACCCCCGTCCAAACAGGACGAGGATTGCTCTTCTTAACCACCTATTTGTCGTGTACTCCACTCTGGGTTTCATACATGCTCCATATAACGGTGGACACCGGCTCAGCCTACTTTCCTTAGGGTTCTTTTCCCCTGTGTTATCAATCACACATCTTTCAGCCTGCAACTCAAGAGTGATCTTCCACCATAGATACTGGTATCGGTTTTCCACTATCACCGACTCACTGGAACGTTCTCTATCGCTTACTGTCTCTTTCATAGTCTTTGTTCTATATTGTAATTCTTTCGGATTTCTCCATGTATCTACATAGGTCATTGTCTGCTCACAGAAAATGTCCCACATTCAATATGATAGTACAAACCCCATAAAAAGTCAAACGGTACAGTCAAGCTACTTACTGTTTTTTTCTTCCCGCTCTTTTTTCCACGCCTCCAGCTTCTTCCAGATAATATCTTTAAATACAAAATCACCGATAGCTGCAATTGGGATGGCCAACAGCAATCCTGCCACGCCTAAGATTCTGCCACCAATGATCAACATAATTAAAATCCAAACCGGAGAAACTCCCAGTGTATCTCCGAATAATTTCGGCTTGATTATATATCCGTCTATGGTTTGAAGCACAACCGTGAAAACTAAAAACCACAATGCATGCCATGGATTTACCAAAACCAGAATAAATGCGCCTACTGCTCCACCAAAAATCGGACCAAATGTAGGTGCCAGATTCGTAACTCCCACTACCACAGATATAAGAACTGCATAGTCCATTCCTAGAATCGACATGAAAATAAAATTCACAATACCAACAATCAATCCTTCTACTATATCACATAAAATGTACCGTAATAAAATATGATTACATTTTCTGATAAAACCGGTGAAATCTTTGTAGTTGCGTTCTGACATAAAAATTCGAATTAGTTTTCCGCAATTTTCCATCAGATGTGGCGCATCGATCAGAAAATAAATAGCCAGAATACAAGCAATAATTCCTGTAAAGAATCCCTTTCCAATGCTGAAAGAAGTACCAATAATATTGCCCATATTATCGGACAAGGTTTCTGATATTTTTGATATAAACTGCAACCAAAGATCATCGATTGACGCATAGATTGAATTTCCAATGGTTGATTCATTCATGGTTCGAAAAGCCATCTTCCGAAAAGAAGAAGCATAGGTTTCAAAATTTTCTCCAAAACTAATCATACTTCCCACGATTTGCGGTATCAAAGCACCGATCAATAGTGCAATCAACGCCACTACTATAATGACTGTGGTGGATACCCCAAGTTTTCTAGCCAGCTTTCTGGATTTTACCTTTTTAAATAAGGAATCCTGGAAAAAGATAACTACTGGATTCAACACATAAGATATAATCACAGCCGATACAATGGGTATGGCAATGGTATAAATTGCAGATAAAACTCCAAATAAACGATTGATGTTAGTCAGTCCCAAATACAGGATAACCGCCGAACAAGTGGCAATTGTGTATGATGCCCAATTTTTCTTTAACAATTCTTTCAAAAATTTCATTGTTCTCCCTCGTTTTCTTACTCACTGTAAAACAACATTTTCCTGACACTTATTATAGTCCTCCCCCTCCCACTTGTCCACCTGTAACGCCTATCTTCTCAAATCCAGATTTCCTACCAGCACCGTCATATCATCCGTTACCTTTCCATTGGCCATTTCAATGGCCATGGCTAACAATTCATTGGCAAATTCCTGGGGATTGTGGATTTCTTTTTTTTGTATCCAATCTTCCAAAAGTCCCTCTTCCTGTGAAAAACATTCCAAAACACCATCGCTCATTAAGATTACCGTATCTCCTTCGTACATTTTCTTTCTGGTATCTTCATAGTCCACCTTTGAGAAAATTCCCAAAGGCAAGGACGCAGAAGCAATGCATTCCACCATATCTCCTCTCTTTATAAACGCCTTTGCCCCTCCCAGTTTAATAAACTCACATACACCGGTATAAAGATTAATATCCACCATGTCCAGCGTAGATAATGGCTGATCCTCTTTTTGCATGACACACAAAGAATTGATCAAACGCAGAGAGGTCCGTATCCCCACTCCTGCCTCCATAAATTTTTCCAAAAGTTCAATGACAAATGTGCTGGAAAGACATGCATCTTCTCCACTCCCTGTTCCGTCTGCCAACGCAAGAATCATTTCCTCCTGCTCTAAATTTAAAAAGGAATAATTATCCCCACAAATTTTCTCTCCTGCTTTCTTACAGCGGGCCACACCGGTGAGCACCTTAAACTTTGCCTCCTCCAGCAACAAAATTTCATCCCATTCCTTAGCAAGCACATGCCGGGAACTTTGACTGGGCACATAAGATTTTCCTAATACCTGACTAATGCACTTTGCCATTTGCTTTGTAGTGACACAACTATTTCTCTTTGCCCTGGCTATTACCCGAATTTCCTGCATCCTTTTATTATTTATCCGTCTCTCAATATTCTGAGTTAATATCCGATTCCTCTTAAGAACCGCTTTTAACTCACATAAATCCTCCTTTGACAATTCCTTTGTCTCTGTAATTTCTCTTCCTATGTCACGAATCAAAAAACCAACATCCTGTAATTGCTCTGCTACCGCTTCCCGACCTTCCAGCAATTTCTGTTCCCAGTTCACATTATAATTTTCATACTTCAATGCCTCATTTGTTTTTTCCACATAGTGTTCTAAATAATCGCATTTGTTCGTAAACATTAATGGAAAATCCCCAGCAGTTACAAACCCATACTCTCTGGCCGGTCCCAAAATATAGTTGGCAGTCTCATATTTTTCATGGCGGGTAAATCCCAAACACCGATTGTATTTTTCACACTGTTGACATAAGCCATCTCTCACTTGTCCCAGCACCTTATCCATATCCCTTTTTTCCAATTGCACCTTTTGATTGGCCAATTTCACAAAAGTATTGGACAGCTGAAAAAATGGCTCTGCCAATGCCTCTAATCGCATACCGACCTGTCTCTCAAATTGTCTTCTCTTCTGCTCTGTTTCGGTGTTTTCCGGACAAAAGGATTCCACTTTCTTCGTAAGGGGCCTGGGTAACAAGAAAAACGCGAACAAAGCTACCACAATGGCACGCAATTCCTGTACCTGCAATAGCTGCTGGTCAAAATACACACCACATACTGCATACAACCCTGTAAATAAGGCTCCGCTGATAAATCTTCCCAGTTCCCGAAAAATTCCTGCACTGGCACCTAATAAAACCAAAATTCCCACTCGCTCTATATTTTCCTGGGTAACTATGTAAAACAATCCACTGATGGCTCCCGCCAGACTTCCTGCACCAGAGCCAAAACGATAACCCATATATAAAATAAAGAAATTTAACAAAAATCCCATTACCGAAAAGGTATGATTATCCTGAAAGGGTGCTCCATACACCAGCAAACTGATGATCACTGTTCCTGCAATCATTTCCTCATTATTGGCATAACGGGTTTCTTTCCCTGTCAGAAAAAAGTGCACCCCTTTCTGCAAAATCGGTATCATTCCCGCTACTAATACAAGCTGCAGCAATACCATGTTCCATTGAAACTGACTCTTGTGAATCACACTTTCTAACAAGACACCGGAAATTAACAGACTCCCCATTCCTGCAAAATTATATAACAACAGAGAATGCTTTTCCCTTCTCTTTCCAAGAAGCATCACAAAAATTCCGACCAATGCCATAGCCAAAACCTGTTTTACACTCTCATAAAAACCACATCCACTCACCAGTCCCAATCCTAATGCCAGAAAATACCATCGTTTCTCTAATCCCTCATAACAGATCACCGTAAACAATGCCAGTGCAAAAGGATTCACCCCTAAAAATCCCACTCTTCCAATCAACCAAGCAGCAAAGATTAAACAAATTTCTCGTTCGCCCATACCTTTCCACTCCAAAATAATCCCTCCTAGAAATTTCTTTTTCCCTATTGTAGATGGTTTCTTTTGCAATGTGTGTCGATTGGTCTGTTTACCCGAGATAATTTTCAGAGGGTGACATTCGAAAAATACCAGATTTACAAAACAAAAAAGAGACCAGCTTCCTTTAGAAACTGATCTCTAAAATATAGTAGCGGAAACTGGATTTGAACCAGCGACACCACGGGTATGAACCGTGTGCTCTAGCCAACTGAGCTATTCCGCCATAACTCTTGTTTTTCACAAGACAAGTGCTATTATAACAATCCTCCAGACATTTGTCAACATTTTTTTGAAACAAAACAAAAGAGCATTCCCTTCTGCCTGAACAAAAAGAAATGCTCTCATCTATTTGCACTATTTTTTATATGCTATCAACTACCCAGTACCTATTACTTTGTTTCTCCTACTATTCCGTCATATTTTGGGTTATGACGATTTCTGGCATAAGCGCCATCCTTCTATTGACAAAGTAATCTATGCACATGCTCTCAAAGGATCTGCTTCTGTCCGCTTTCCTTCTGCTCCTGTTGTATCGCTCTGTGCCTGTATCGTTCTTAGCTGGCCATATGTAATTCGCGCTCTCTTGGTCAGATTCTTTGAAAACAGAACTCTCACATTTAATTCTGCTTCCTTTGTCTGTTTTGGTGCTACCATTTCCATTCCTACCGAATCTACTCTAGCTACATCCTCTTTCCAAAAAGCTTCTGAACCTTCCGATTCTGTTTCGATTACATGCCATCTATATCCTTTATCATGTTTGCTAACACTATGAACAAGGCTTCCCTCGTCCGATTTTCTACTACCTGCATCTCCGATAAAATCAGCCACTTCCAACTCTCTTCTCTTTCGCTCTGGTTCTTTTCCAGTTTCCTGCGAAAACTCTATCACACGCAACTCTGCAATAGCTGTCTGCACACGAACTACAAAAGTAATTGCTCTGCAAAATTCAAAAGCTGTACTATAAGCTTGATTTTCTACCTTCTGTGTACCAACAAAAATATTTCCATCTGCAAATGATGATGTTAATCTTCTCATAGTTCTGAAACTTAGAATTTTCATCATAATTTACCCTCCAGACCTTCTGCCTGTTTGCAAAAGATTGAATCCAAGGAAAACGCTTCTATTTTCAGCCTCGCTTTTCACGGCTAGCGGGGTTAACCGGTCTACATTTCTAGGCATAGACTCCTGTTTTCAGCCTCGTTTTTCCAGTGGCTCCTTAGCCGTCTTCCACAACTAAGACCGCCTGACTGTTCTTCTAACGGAACGTGGTTAACCGTCGTGCTCTCGCACAACATCTATCATTCACTATGGACACATTCTCGAGCATCCGTAAAGTTTCCTTCTGCAATATTCCTTTTTCAAAGAACACCAGCTTGCCAAAGACAAGCCGTAGGATTAATTGATAGTCTGATTATAGCACCTTAAAGTTACAAAACTATGTATATCTTTTTAAGTTTTTATTAAACCGTAACCTTCTCCCAACTGGACAACGCAGGTTGTATTAGATAATGAATAGTTTATACCAACAGAACACATACTAAATATTATCGTTGTTAAAGGAGAATTCATAAAAAGGAACCTCTTTCGAGATTCCTTTTCTCCACACTTACCATATGTATCGAACATTGGAGTATTCCGATGCTCTCTTTTTCATAGTCAGTTTTGTGTATTTGGTTCCCTGCTCATAGAGGCACATATCGCAGGTAATATCCATAACCACCCACTTGCGATATCTCTTGAAGTATACTTTGTTCCACGCATGATACTGACTTCCATTATAATACTTGCTGGTAGGATATCCGGTCACCATCTGCGTCTGTACCCCCACACTTCGCATCATAGACGCGGTCAAGGCCGCCATATCATAACAAATGCCTTTTTTCTCTGCATAAGTCTTATCTATATCCGGTGTATAATAGGACAAATCCCCACTGGTATTCCTACCATATTTATCATAGTCATAATGATAGTTTGTCACCAGATATTTGTAAATGGACTTAATCTTCGAAGACTGACTCTTGTACTTGAAGGTTAATTGATTTGCCTTCTTAATGGCATTGTTCGTATGCTCCCAGGTAATCATCTCATTGGAAGTCGTAAATGCCGATTTGGAATCTTTTAAAACCAAGCTTACCTGTTCTGAGGATAAAGGACTATACTTACTATCCACAACATTCTTTAAAACAGAAATCTGATAGACTCCATTTCCCCCAGTCAGTGGAATGTCAGAAACAATCTCTCTGTCTGATAGAAAATAATTGTACTGTGTGTTTGTTCCGTTCTTTTTTACTGTAACAGCTATCTTCGCATTACTGGAATTGCTATATTTAATAGTAACTGTTCCGTTCCTATTGTCTTCTATGCCCACCCCATTCTCTGTTCCCGCATGTGCTACTGTATGTGGCAGAAAGAAAACTAGCAATCCTAACAAAATAATCCGAAATAGGTTCTTCATCCCATCACCACCTATCACCATAACATGTATTTTGTAGTTACAAAATTGTCTTTTCGTGTATTTCCCTAATTATTTCTGTAATTTAATAATACCCTTTTATTTCCAAACTGTCAAGCTTGAACGGCTCTACAAAAGTACTCTTTGGGGCAAGATCCCGTCTATTCTACATACAGACAATTCTTCGATTTTGCGCCTTGCAGCCCTGTATTTTCTATGGTAATAAACGCCAAGCGATTTCCGATAAATCCTGCTCCTTCAATTTCAAATTTATATTGATAGGAATCCCCTTTTTTGTAGTCAAACTCATATCTTCTAGACTGACTCAAGCTGGAAATTAATATTTTCTGTTTATGGAACAATATTCGAGTCCCCTTTTTATTCTTGTATTTCTTTAAATTTCCAAGGTCATATCTTAAAATCAAGCTGTTATTTGGACTGTCATTGTAGTGTCCGGATTTACAGACATATAGTATCCCATCTTTAAATGCCACACCCTGACGTCCATAATAATCCAAATTTCCACCATTTACGGTATCTTGCAAACGGAAGGTTCCCCTTGTTACAAATACCCCTTTGCTCTTCGAGGTTTTCTTAAAATATCCTACATAATACAAATCCGATCCTGTCTCACGAATAATAAAATATTTACTCTTTTCATCATAGGCAATACTTGCGGCAACCACTTTTTTCTTTCCTTTGTAAGTCTTGTCCCCTATCTTTGTCTTATAAGGAACTACAATATCATAAGTAGCGGCTTTCTTATACTGATACTCATACTTTCCCGTGGTCTCATTATAAGTTTCTTCCATGCTAAGCTGCACAACGGCCGGTTTTCTGCTTCGATCTTCTGTTCCGTCATTATTATAACCAGTGGATATATACAATCCTTTTCCAGAACGGGAATCATCTCCCTTATATGCGGCATCATTTGCATGTCCTAGACAAGAAAATGTACCCACTAATGCATTATCGTAAAAACTTGGTTCCTCTGATACAATTGCCTCTGGCGTAGCAGTCTGTGCAACCGCTCCCTCGGTCACAACGGTTGAAGCAACAGCTTCTCCACTGACAACAGGTGTAACAGCTGAACCAGTTACCGGACTTTCCGTCGCAACTGGTGTATTCCACTGACCAGGAACAGAACTTGTTTCTTCTATTGCACCGCCGGATGCTACATCCGAGTTTTTCCCTTCGTTGGGATTCGTTGATGCGACTCCTTGCTCCGGTTCCAAAGTAACATTTCTTTCCGGCTCCCCACCGACCGCAGCTGTTGTTGCTACATTGGTACTCTCCGGTGCAGCACTTGTTTCATTCCCAGTCGGTGTTTCATACGGTGACGCACTCACAGAAGCTTTTGAAACTACTGGTGTGATCTCTGGTGCCTGTGTAGCAACAGATGCTCCTTCCGAAACTTGCAAACTAGTAATCAATCCTTTGACTGTGCCATCAGAATTTGAAATCTTATAAATTCTGGTATCTCCATCTGCCCGATTTCGGAACAAATATACATTTCCTTCGTCATCTGTACACATAGCCTGCTGCGTGGTGTATTTCTTAATATCCTTCTTGTTAATGGTCAACAAACGATCCTTGGCCACATAGGTATTTCTTTTTACATTGTCTTCCCGAACGGTAACGGCACATTTCGCCACGCTTTTTTTATACTTTGCTTTAATGATAGTTTTTCCACATTTTTTCGCAGTCACACGGCCGTTTTTGTCCACCGTTGCCACTGATTTTTTTGTAGATTTCCACTTTACCTTATTAGTTGGTGCACCATGTATGATAAGGGTATAATAATCTCCAACCAACAGGCTAAACCCCTTCATATTCAGCCATAAATTTAGTGAGGTTGTCTGCTTTTGAGCTCCCATGGCTACATTTCCGGTTACACAGAGAACTACCAGCAACAAAGCCAATGTTCTTTGTATGATCTTTTTATATGGTTTCATGTTTCTTTCTTTAACTTCCTTTCTATCTTTCGTAGTTTCCGACGCAATGCAAACATCAAATATTGTAGCTTATTTTCTATTCTATGTAAAGTTATTCCATATCCCCCCAGAGCAACCTTTGTAACTGTTGTTACGGCTCACAGCATGCTTATGCACGCAAATTGCTGTGAGCCACACCTAATTTACACTTTCATACGTCTTCGCACAGCACTGTATGCAAGGACTATCTGAACTGTTAGCAACCTTGTTATTAATTGCCCTGGCTGAACTATTATTCATTATGTGTAGTTTCACTGCATATCATACTACATATTTAAATTCCGTCCTTCAGCATACCAGCTATTTTTGGCAACAAGATGTCACCGATGGATTAAATGCATAAAAGTTTTTAGAATTCAGGCGATCCTGCACTCTTCTCAAAGACTCTCCAAATCTTTGGAAATGTACAATTTCTCTGGCACGCAGAAACTTAATGGGCTCTGTAATCTCCGGATCTTTTACTAAACGCAAAATATTGTCGTATGTTGATCTTGCCTTTTGTTCTGCTGCCATATCTTCATAAAGATCGGTAATCGGATCTCCTTTGGACTGAAATTCGCAGGCATTCATAGGGATTCCTCCTGCCGCCATTGGCCATAGTGCCAATGTATGATCTACATAATACTTGTCAAACCCACTGGCCACAATTTCCTCCTCTGTGAGATCTTTCGTCAACTGATATACAATGGAGCAGATCATTTCCATATGAGCCAACTCCTCTGTTCCGATATCTGTTAAAACACCCGTCACCTCATTGTAAGGCATGGTATAACGCTGTGCCAGATAACGCATGGAAGCAAGCAATTCTCCATCCGGACCACCATACTGGGTCATAATGATCTGGGCTGCTGTTGGATTTGTCTTTGTTATTTTGATTGGATACTGCAATCTTTTTTCATAATTCCACATGCTAACACTCCTTCCAAGGCCATGGCTGCAATGCCCACAACCATCTTTGCTCACAATCTGCCTGTTCCCGTTTTAAAGGTCCATATTTTTTGCTATACTCTTTTTCCATATCCATATACAACTTTTTATACTCTCCAAAGCATTTTAGCGCTTCCTGATCATAGGGATGTGTATCCAGAAACAAAGCAATATCTACCATAGCAAGGGACGCTTCTGATATCATGTCAAGCAATTGTTTTTTACCAGAATCCATTATCTTCTCCCCCTTCCTTCGTAACCCATACATCTTCCTGTATATGGCATTACCAAATCTTTAAACAGGGTTCCATGTTTCAATGCCTGATCCATCTCCAGCAGATTCTCAAATTTCTGCCATGGCACATATCCAATTCCAATCTGCATACAATCTACTGGCATATTTTTATATACCGGATCTTCTATTTTTTTGTCTCCCTCGCAAGAACATTTGTCATCTCGTTCCCCTTCTTTTCTGTTTTCCTTTTTCTCCATATCACAATGGCATTTGTGTTCTTTTTCGCTTTGACGCATCTTATCTTTCTCCTGGTGACACATTTTTTTTATCTCCTTATCACAATCGCAATGCTTGTTCTCCATATTCTCCTTATGGTTCATACAATCGCAATGCTTGTTCTCCATATTCTCCCTATGGTTCATACAATCGCAATGCTTTTCTCTCCCACAGTTCATGCAGCATTCTCTCTCTGGCCGCCTGGTATAGTTTCGATCTTCCATCCTTCCATTTCGCATACATCCCTGTTGACATGCCATCCTTGCCCTTCCCGAGCAACCCCTCATCCGCTGCATATTCATTGTGCCACTGGAATTACAATTACAATTACAGTTACAATTTCCATTATTCCATTGATTATCCATATACAGTCTCCTTTTTTCTTCTCTTTTTTACTATATGTAACGATAAAAAAAAAGTTCCTCCTGCATGAAAGCAGGAGAAACATATGACCTTTCGACCCTGGTATCATTTCATCGAAGAAATATTTTTTACACTCTGAGCAAATTTGTTTTTTGTTTCCTGAAGTTTCTTTTCATCAGCGCCTGGAGTAGGATAAAAGCCACGCTCATGCATCATCTGAAAAACATTATTCTGAATCTCATGCTCCTGGTCCAATATTTTTAACATAAGCTTGCGAACATCGTCATGTACACATTCATTGGAATATGTGTTGTAATTGCATGTGGATGTCTTTTCTGTTGTTAATGCATCACCTAAAATTTCTTTTTCTGTATATGTCGCTTCCATTTTTTACCACCTTTCTTTTCTCTCTTACCTCAACTGCTCATATAACATGTTAAAATGTCCCTGATGCTTATTGGAAATTGCTTCAAACTCCCGTTTCATCGCCGGATCCTTGGTCTGTTGTGCAAACATTTGGAACTTTTTCACAAGTAGTTCCTCCTCACTGAGCAATTCATTGATTGCGGATAATTCTTTTTCAGATAAATGACACATAATAATCCTCCATTCTAATTTCTTCTGAAAGAAAACGGTTCATTTCTCTCGCACTGAACCGTTTTCTTACAAATATAGTATGGGTTGATTTCCTCTGCTTTATACACGTTTTGTTAATTGAATCACCCCGCATCCAATTTTTTCACCTGCATCCCCGGCAGGCTGGGTTTGAAAATCATCTCTTTGACTGTGAATAACAACGGGGCGACCTATGATTTCTCTTAACCGAATCCGAGCATCCCAAAATGCCATCCACGCATATCCATGATTACTCAACAAAGGCGGTAAATCTCCTGCGTGCAACGGATGAAGGTATCTTACAAAAACCCGCTCTCGCTTGGACTCAAGCCTAGCGGTACTACGGTGTTATTCGTAAAATGCCAGAATATATAATATAGCTAATAAAAAACATCTTGTCTGGTCATTTTACTCATGACGCCGTCATCGGCTATGTCTGAGTATGTGCAAATTGCACTTTATCCGCAAGCGCAATCGTGCAAGTTGCACATACTCAGACGCACCCTCTGTACAGTAACACCAAATTCGCGGAAAAGCATCCGCTCATTAAGTGCCGAGGCTTTCGTACAGTTTTTTACAGATACATTCACATTCCAACCTATAAATTAAGATTTCAAGCTTAAGTAAATGACATTGACTATACAGTAACAAAAAAACAGCCTTGTTATCGATGATAACAAGGCTGTGTATACATTATAACTTTGATACCTACAGATTGTTCTGCTGGAAATGGTATCATTTATTTCTTTGTGATATATCCCTTAGCTTTTAATGTCTCTGCACATAATACAGCTCCACCTGCTGCTCCACGTACTGTGTTATGAGATAATCCTACGAACTTCCAATCATATACGCTGTCTTCACGGATACGACCTACAGAAATTCCCATACCGTTCTCATAATTTACATCAAGCTGAACCTGTGGACGATTCTCTTCTTCCATAACCTGAATAAACTGCTTTGGTGCACTTGGAAGATCCAATTCCTGTGGAAGCCCCTTGAAGTTAACTAACTTCTCGATTAACTGCTCTTTTGTTGGGTTCTTCTTGAACTTTACAAATACTGCTGCTGTATGTCCGTTTAATACTGGAACACGGATACACTGACATGTGATCTTTACGTCGTCTGCCTTCTTGATCACACCATCTTCAATCTTACCCCAGATTCTAAGTGGTTCCTGCTCAGACTTCTCTTCTTCTCCACCGATGAATGGGATAATGTTCTCAACCATCTCCGGCCAATCCTTAAATGTCTTACCTGCTCCTGAGATTGCCTGATAAGTAGTAGCTACTACTTCGTATGGCTCGAACTCTTTCCATGCTGTAAGAACTGGTGCGTAGCTCTGAATCGAACAGTTTGGTTTTACAGCTACGAAACCTCTTGTCGTTCCTAATCTCTTCTTCTGGAATTCGATTACATCAAAGTGCTCTGGGTTAATTTCTGGCACTACCATAGGAACGTCTGGTGTCCATCTATGCGCACTGTTGTTAGAAACAACAGGTGTCTCTGTCTTAGCATAAGCTTCTTCAATTGCCTTGATCTCGTCCTTAGACATATCTACTGCTGAGAATACGAAATCTACAGTCTTTGCAACTTCTTCTACTTCATTTACGTTATGAACAATCAATTTCTTAACTGCTTCTGGCATAGGAGTATCCATCTTCCAACGATCACCAACTGCCTCTTCGTATGTCTTACCGGCACTTCTTGGGCTGGCTGCAATTGTAGTTACTTCAAACCAAGGATGGTTCTCCAACAATGCAATAAATCTCTGTCCTACCATACCAGTTCCACCAAGAATACCTACTTTTAACTTATCGCTCATCTGCAATATACCTCTCTTCTCTTATAATTGATTTTTCGTAACGGTTACGCCATTCGTACTCTTTCCCACCTTATAAACACTATGGGTATGCTCCGAATTGCATGTTCTAAATTATTACTTCTTATTTTGCAAATGTGACCGTCCTGTTTTTCGTTCGTACATGACGTACATTTGTCCGTCTGTTAGAAATATACACTATTCTCTAAAAAAATGCAATTACAAATTTCGTTTCTGTGTATTTTTGTGCATATTGTATAATATAAATCCCAAATCAAGAAAATATTCGTAATAATAGTAATTATTCGTAACAGTTCAGAACAAATATCACTTAGTTAAGCCTATTGGTTCTGAATTGTTACTGATCATGCAAAAATCGCCGAAGCAAACATACTTCGACGATTCTGTTTATTCATTTGTTGAAAACAAAATAATGCCTACAAATTGCTATTCTGATAGCAGCTTACGCAATTTCTTCAAACATTTGGAATTCACTGATTTACGGTTTAAATTACTACTTCTTTATTCCAACATACCAGCCATTACACCTGATATCCCTTGCGAAAGCAGTAATTGGGTATACCATCCTTGTAAGCAACATTGACCTCTCCGTAAATCAATGGTTTTAAGTAATCCACCAATTCCTGTGTTACATCATTCCCTGCTTCATTGATCCACTCTCTCGGAATGGTCTTTTCCTTGTTTGCTACTTCTGAAACCGGAACTGTAATATACTCTACCTTATATGGGTCATTGGAGATACGACGAAGGGATGTCATTTCATCACTTCTTCCATTTAACACGGCATCTACTGCCTTCTCTCCTAAATGGAATGCCTCTGATACATCCGTTGCAGAGGAAATGTGTGCTGCACATCTTTGTAATACATTTAACTCTACTGAACGCACTTTACAACCAATCTTTTCCTGAACTAAGGACTCTAAATACTTTCCATTTCCACTTAACATAATGTGGCCGAACTGATCGGTTTTTGTGGATTTTGCAGAGATGTATTCTCCATTGGCATCATGAATTCCTTCTGATACCGCTACAATTACCTGTTTTCTTTGTTTTAACTGTTCTCTAATATCCTCGATAAATTGTTCCTGATCAAAATCACTCTCCGGAAGGTAGATTAAATGTGGTGCTGCATTGTACTCATTACGTGCCAGTACTGAAGATGCCGCAAGCCATCCTGCATTACGCCCCATGATTTCCACGATCAGTACACTTTCCAAATAGTAGATATAGGTATCGTGGCACATTTCCAAAATGGAAGTAGCGATGTATTTTGCTGCTGATCCAAAACCCGGTGTATGGTCAATTTCCATAAGATCATTATCAATGGTTTTCGGAATACCGATTACTTTGATCTCGTAATGGTGTTCCTTTGCATATTTTGAAACCTTATCTACCGTATCCATAGAATCGTTTCCACCAATATACAGGAAATAACGAATCTCGTATTTTTGAATCAACTCGAATACTCTCTCCATATCAGAAGCATCTACCGCAGGATCTTTTAGCTTATATCTACAGGAACCTAAATACATAGATGGAGTCACACGCAAGTGCTCCAGATTCTTCTCATCTCCTTTAAACTCTTCTGTCAAATTCATAACCTGATCATCCATAAACCCTTGAATTCCATTGATCATACCGTATACAGTTCCAATCTGCTCACTGTTAAACGCTGCACTTAACACTCCTGCCAAACTGGCATTGATTACTGTAGTTGGTCCACCTGATTGTCCTACTAAAATATTTCCTTTCATATCCATTACCTCCGTATTGATTCCATCTTTCTTTTTGTATTTTCAAAATCCTAATTACATTGTTTGTTTTATTCTCTATTACTATCAGTTACAGTTCACAGGTATGTGAACTGTAACTACTATCTCTTCAAATGTACATGTGTACCCATTCCATCATTACGGGCTTGTTGCCTTTCCCATTAATTGTCCATCTCCTGGTGATAAAGCGTGTTTGCATAATCCTCTAATAGTCTCCTTAACTGATCCATATCTTCCACTTCATTAATTTGACTACGCAACTTAGCAGATTTGGGATATCCGGTTGTGTACCATGCCACATGCTTTCGCATTTCCCTCATTCCCAGATACTCTCCCTTAAACGCCACCTGCATACGGGCATGTCTCTCTATGGTCTCAAGAACTTCTTCAATTGGTGGCTTTGGCAGTAGTATACCCGTTTTTATATATTCTTTTGTCTGGGTAAACAACCATGGATTCCCTCTAACGCCTCTTGCCAGCATCACAGCGTCACAACCTGTCTCTTCCAGCATCCGCTTTGCATCCTGGGGAGTAAAAATATCACCATTCCCAATAACCGGAATGCTCACTGCTTCTTTTACCTGTCGAATGACTTCCCAATCGGCCTGTCCGCTATAATACTGTTCTCTGGTCCTTCCATGAACAGCCACTGCTGCCCCACCACTCTGCTCTATAATTTTGGCAATCTCTGGGGCATTACAGTCTTCTGCACCAAATCCTTTTCGTATCTTTACCGTCACGGGCTTTTCCAAAATATTGGTCATGGCTGACACAATCTCTCCCACTAATTCCGGATTTTTCATCAGTGCAGAACCTTCTCCATTATTGACAACCTTTGGTACCGGGCATCCCATGTTAATATCTACAATATCAAAATTTCGATGTTCAATCTTTTTTGCCTGTTCACTCATAATCTTAGGATCTGAGCCAAAGAGCTGTAAGGCAACCGGTCGTTCTTTTTCTTCCACTTCCAACAAAATAGTCGTATTTTTATTTCCATACATAATGCCCTTTGCACTGACCATTTCTGTATAGATCAAATCCGCACCGGCCTCTTTACAAAGTACACGAAAAGGCAGGTCTGTCACCCCTGCCATTGGCCCAAGTACTAAATTGCCGTCAATGGTTACATTTCCAATCTGCAAACTCATGCACTGTTCTCCTATCGTTTGTTGTAATCATAGATAATTCGCAATCCTTTTAACGTCAAATCGCTATCATAAATATCGATCAAATCGGTTTCATCTGAAATAATCTTTCCCAGTCCGCCTGTTGCAACGACTTTGATGCCATCCATTTGCAATTCCTGCTTTAACTTTTTGATAATATATTCCGTCTGTCCTACATAACCAAAGAACAAACCAGCCTGCATACTATTTACCGTGTTCTTTGCTAATATGGTATCCGGCTTTTTGATCTCAATTTCCGGCAACATGGCAGTATCTTTCCACAATGCATTTGCAGAAATACGGATTCCAGGGCTGGTTACACCTGCGATCAAGGCACCTTCCGCGGTAATGACATCATGTGTAGTAGCTGTACCAAAATCAATCACGATTACCGGACCTCCATACAATTCATATGCTGCAACGGCATCTACAATACGGTCGGCACCCATGGATTTTGGATTGGCAATGGCAATGTTAATTCCAGTCTTAATACCGGCACCAACAATAATCGGCTGAATCTGAAAATATTTCTTGATACCATTGGTAAAAGAATGCATGATATTGGGTACTACGGAAGAAATAATCACATCTTCTATCTTTCTTGGATCAAGTCCATTCTTCTCCAAAAGATCGGTTATAAAAATGCCATACTCATCTGAAGTTCTGGAAATCTTCGTGGTCATTCGATAAGTTCCCAATAATTCTTTTCCGTCAAACACACCAAGTGTAATGTTGGTATTTCCTGCATCAACAACTAAAATCATATCTGTTCCTCTTTTCCGTGAAATCTACATTCTCTATTCCGCTAATAGTGCAGAAACATCTTCATTTAAAAAGAATGCCTTATAATACAATTCCAAACTTTCTAATAATTCGACTCTATCATTCTGAATCTGCTTGATCTTTAGTACACTTCCAATTTCATCGTACAAAAGATCTCCCTCATCTGCCTCTGTTAAAAATAGCAAATTTCCATCCTCATCAAACTCCAGAGTCAAAATTCCACCTACATCTGCTGTAAAAAGCACACACAGAATCTTCAAATCCTCTTTTATAGATTCTGGCAATCCCATAAATTCCTCGCTCAAATAGAATTTTTCTTCATACGCACTTGCCACACATAAAATCACATTTTTCTCCATATTGCACGCCTCGTTTTCCTATGTTTTCGTTTCTTATCACTTCTTTTCAGAATAGCATATTTCCATAGGAAAGACAAGTAGTTCTAAGCTTTCATATTAAACCAAAAGAAGCTATAAAGGAATACACATTTTGCTCATCCTTTTATAGCTTCTAATTCTGTTCCTATATTATTTAACGAATTACATAGGATTTCTCATCACGCATCCGTTTCATATTTCTACTTATTACTTTCTCTCATCCATAGGCACATAAGGCTTATGAGTCGCAACAGACTTATATGCAGGACGAATAATCTTTCCATCATTGATAATCTCTTCCAAACGATGTGCACTCCATCCTGTAATTCTTGCAATAGCAAAGATTGGTGTGTACAATTCTGTTGGGAGATCCAACATACTATATACAAATCCACTATAAAAGTCTACATTCGCACTAACACCCTTGTAAATCTTTCTCTCCTTTGCAATTACTTCAGGAGCCAATCGCTCCACTTGTGCATATAGATTGAATTCATCCATTCTGCCTTTTTCTTCTGCCAAGTCATGAACCAAGCCCTTGAAAATATTCGCTCTTGGGTCTGATATGGAATACACGGCGTGTCCCATACCATAAATCAATCCCTTTTTATCGAATGCCTTCTTATTTAGAAGATCACTAAGATATCCACGAATTTCATCTTCATTGTTCCAATCTTTTACCTGCTTCTTCATGTCCTCAAACATGCGAACCACCTTAATGTTGGCTCCACCATGCTTTGGTCCCTTCAAAGATCCTAAGGAAGCTGCGATAGCAGAATAGGTATCGGTTCCCGAAGAAGTAACCACATGCGTAGTAAAAGTAGAGTTATTTCCACCACCATGCTCCGCATGAATGATCAATGCAATATCTAAAATCTTTGCCTCTAGCTTAGTAAACTTACTATCCGGACGAAGCAAATGCAAAATATTCTCTGCAGTGGAATATTCCTCTACCGGCTGATGAATAAACAAGCTGTTACCTGCCTGATAATGGTTATAGGCCTGATATCCATACACTGCCAACATAGGGAACAATGCAATCAACTGTAAACATTGTCTCAGTACATTTTCTATGGACGTATCATCTGCGCAATCGTCATAAGAATACAACGTAAGCACACTTCGTGCCAATGTATTCATCATATCTGCACTTGGTGCTTTCATAATAATATCACGTACAAAGCTGGTAGGAAGCACACTTCGATAATTTGCCAAAAGCTTCTTGAATTTCTTTGATTCTTCCTTGTTTGGCAACTGTCCGAATATCAACAAATACGCAGTCTCTTCAAAACCGAATCGATCTTCTTTTAAAAATCCTGCCGTCAACTCTTCAATATCAATTCCCTGAAAATAAAGTTTTCCCTCACATGGTATCATATCATGATCCACAATCGTATAAGAACGGATTTCTGAAATATCTGTTAATCCTGTCAACACACCTTTTCCACTCACATCACGAAGACCACGCTTTACATCATATTTGTTGTAAAATTCCGGATCAATCACTGCATTCTTTTTACAGATTGCAGCTAATTCCTTTATCTCTGGTGCCATTTCTGAATAATACTCTGCCATGTAATTCTCCTCTCTTCAACAAACTACAGTTACCTGCAGACTTTCACTGTCTGCCGTCCCCCTATACTATGTCCATTCTTCCCAAACATAATATCCTACTCTTCAGCAAGGCTACCCTGACCTCACCGTATCTGCTTTATTATATCACAAAAAAGCCCCTAGTGGGGCCATTTTATGATTTTTTAAGAAAATTGTAATCTATTCAGGATCTGCGGCTGCATATGTACAGCTTGTATGATTGCGCTTGCATCCGCGACTTATTCTCCCAATGTTGCAACCATAACTGCCTTAATTGTGTGCATACGATTCTCTGCTTCATCAAAGATCACATCCGCATTTTCCTCAAATAACTCTTCTGTCACTTCTTTACCCTTCACCGCCGGAAGACAATGTAACAAAATGGTAGAATCTTTTCCTGTTCTTGCAAACAATTCATGATTTACCTGATATGGCTGTAACAACGCAATTCGCTCTGCCACCTTGTCCTCTTCGCCCATTGAGCACCAAACATCTGTATAAATGGCATCTGCATCCTTTACAGCATCTAACTGATCCGAGATGGTAATAGTCGCTCCTGACTCTTTCGCATACTGCTTGCATAAATCCACCAATTCCTCCGTAGGCCACAAAGACTCTGGTGCCAAAATCGTAAAATGTAAGCCCATCTTGGCACTGCCAATCATCAGGCTGTTTGCCATATTGTTACGACCATCTCCCACGTATACAAAATGTAAGCCTTCCAATTTTCCAAACTGCTCTTTCAGCGTTAGGAAGTCAGCTAAAATCTGTGTAGGATGATACTCGTCAGTCAAACCATTCCAAACAGGAACTCCACTGTATTTTGCCAGTTTTTCCACCGTTTCCTGTTTAAATCCACGGAATTCAATCCCATCAAACATTCTTCCAAGTACACGAGCCGTATCTTCTACACTTTCCTTATGTCCCAACTGAATGTCATCTTTTCCTAAATACTCAGGATGTCCTCCTTCATCGATACATCCGATGGTAAAGGAACATCTTGTACGAGTAGAAGGTTTCTCAAAAATCAACGCTACGTTCTTCCCCTTCAGGCTGTTTCCCGTAATTCCCTGCTTCTTCTTCGCTTTCAAATCAGCAGCTAAATCGATTAGATATGCAATTTCATCTTTTGTAAAATCTTTTAATGTTAAAAAACTTCTTCCTTTTAAATTCATCCCACGACCTCCTAATGTATTTTTAATCATAAAAATGTATTTTTATTCATTGTACCATATTTGCATTATTTGTCAAGAACAAACAACCTACAAATGCACTTGTGCGGTAGCAGGTCAGGTAGTCCTTGCACACATTGCTGTGCAAGGACGTATGAAAGTGTAAATTAGGTGTGCTGTAACAGTGTTTTGCTTTATAGGACGAACTTTCTATAGAGCCAAAAAAGGCCCATCCACACTTCGACACCATGGAATACATGATACCGAAATGGATAGACCCAATATTTTATCGAAATCTTGCTATTGAAATCAGACCTTCTTCGTATCTTACTTTCCAGCGACTTCTGTTACGGATTTTGCAAGACCTGCTAATCCCTGTATCTCGGAAGGGATAATAATCTTTGTAGCCTGGCCATCTGCCGCCTTTGCAAATGCCTCTAAACTCTTAAGCTGAATTACCTCAGGAGATGCACCGGCTTCATTTAAGAAACGAATACCTTCTGCATTTGCCTGCTGTACGCGCATAATCGCTTCTGCCTGACCTTCTGCTTCACGGATGGTAGCTTCTTTCTTTGCTTCCGCACGAAGAATTGCTGCTTCTTTCTCTGCTTCTGCCTCTAAGATAGCTGACTGTTTCTTACCTTCTGCAACCAAGATGTTTGACTTCTTCTCACCTTCTGCACGAAGTAAGATTTCACGACGTTCACGCTCTGCCTTCATCTGTTTCTCCATTGAGTCCTGAATCTCTGCCGGTGGGATGATATTCTTAAGTTCCACACGGTTTACTTTGATTCCCCATGGATCGGTAGCAATATCAAGAGTTTCCCTCATCTTTGCGTTGATAATCTCTCTTGATGTAAGTGTCTGGTCTAATTCTAATTCACCGATGATGTTACGAAGTGTAGTTGCTGTTAAGTTCTCAATGGCCATAATTGGATTCTCTACACCATATGCGTAGGCTTTTGGTTCTGTAATCTGATAGAATACAACTGTGTCGATTCTCATAGATACGTTATCTTTTGTAATAACCGGCTGTGGTGGAAAGTCAACTACCTGCTCCTTCAATGGCACTTTTTTTGCTACCTTATCGATCAATGGCATCTTTAAGTGCAATCCCACTCTCCAAATATCCTGACATGCTCCCAAACGTTCTACTACAAATGCCTCTGCCTGTGGAACCACCTTCACACATGACACCAATACCAAAATAAAAATAATGGCAAGAATAATAATTGCTACTTTCATACTACTTTTCCTCCTCTTTTTTCATCTCAATTTCTCTTTTTTTTACAATTAACTTAACGCCAGATATCTCACTAACTGTAACTGCCTCTCCCTGTTGAATAATAGATGAATCTACACTTCTGGCTGTCCATACTTTTCCGTCTAAAAGAACCGCTCCCTTTTGATTGAAATTATCAATGGTCTCGATTACCTTGCATTCTGCATCAATATATGTATCAATGTTCGTCTTCATGCGTTTGCTGTTGAACTTCCTGCATGCACTTGGCCGAACAAAGAATAATAACAATACAGAAACTACAATGAATACTGCAAGCTGTACCCATATGTCAGCACCAAGCATCGCTGCAAGGATCGCTACCAGGGAACCTCCTGCAAACCATATGGTTGTCAATCCCAGAGTCACACTCTCCACTACAATGAACACAACCACCAGAAGCAGCCACATAAGTATTACAGAATCCATAAACTCCATCTCCTTCCTGTGCCAAAAAATCCTTTGGTTTCGTTAACTTCATTGTACTGGAAACGCTGCGTCTGTTCAAGTTAAAATTCCATTAGAAAACTCTTAGTTCTCCCTGAGTGTTACTGTTCACAGGTAGGTATTTTCGGTACCGAAAACGCCGTATGAAAGTCTACCATTTGCAAATTCGGGCAATTCCGAAAACAACCACTTCCTATGCTCTTCTCTGACGGAACAATTCATACATCATAATCCCTGCGGCGATAGATGCGTTGAGGGATTCTACCTTTCCTGCCATAGGAATTTTTACCAGAGTGTCTGCCATTTCTCTCATAGAAGCAGATATACCTTTTGCCTCATTTCCAATTACAATGGCAGTCTTCCTTCCATAATTCTCCCTATCATAATCCCTCTTTCCTGAAAGATCCGTTGCAACCACATTCACGTCCTGTTCCTGTAATTGACGTACCGTTCCAAAAAAGTCATCCACATACAAAAATGGCATGCGGAAAATAGACCCCATAGTAGATCGGACTACCTTTGGATTAAATAAATCCACTGTTTCTTTGCTCATGATTACACCATCTACCCCTGCACCTTCCGCAGTTCGCATAATCGTCCCCAGATTTCCCGGATCACGAAGATCTTCCAACAATATTAAGGAGAGCTCTGATTTATTTAAAAAAGCGGAAAGCTGATATTCCGGTTTCTCCACAATTGCCAAAATACCTTGTGGTGACATAGTATCCGCCACCTCTTTCAGCACTTTTTCCTCCACCAATTCGTAGGTAATTCCAGCAAAATAAACTTCTTCCGGGACAGAAAGTTCCTCTACATAACGTGGAGTTACATAGGCTTGCTTTACTTTTCCATACATTTTTGCTTCTTCAAACAGCTTCTTTCCCTCGATCACAAAGGCTTGCTGCTCTTTTCTTGTTCTTGCATTTTTTTGAAGCTTGACTAAATTCTTCATCTGTACATTACCGCTACTTGTAATCATATGCCCCGCTCCTTTAAATTAGACGTTTTCTTAACTGAATTATTGTTACTCATTCATCTTAGCAAGCTTCGCAGCCTGGTCTGCTGCGATCAGATTATCCAGTATTTCCTGAATATCTCCATTTAACACTTCCTGCAATCGGTGAGAGGTAAATTTAATACGGTGATCGGTCACACGTCCCTGCGGGAAGTTGTAAGTACGGATTTTTTCCGAACGATCTCCAGTACCTACCTGGCTTCTTCTTGCTTCTGCTTCTGCATCCTGTGCCTCCTGTAATTTCAAGTCATACAAACGAGAACGAAGTACCTTCAACGCCTTGTCTTTGTTCTTAAGCTGAGACTTCTCATCCTGACAAGAGATTACGATACCAGTTGGAATATGGGTCAAACGAACTGCAGAGTCTGTTGTGTTGACACACTGTCCACCATTTCCGGAAGCACGGAACACATCAAACTTACAATCATTCATATCAATCTCAACATCCACTTCCTCCGCTTCCGGCATAATAGCCACGGTTGCAGTGGAAGTATGAATACGCCCACTGGATTCTGTTGCAGGGATTCTCTGCACACGATGCACACCACTTTCATATTTTAATTTTGAATATGCACCATCCCCATTGATCATAAATACTGCTTCTTTGAAACCTCCAATTCCGTTTTCATTGACACTGATCATCTCTGGTTTCCAGCGATTTGTCTCTGCAAAATGTACATACATACGATACAACTCTGCCGCAAACAACGCAGCTTCATCTCCACCGGCACCGGCACGAATTTCCACGATTACATTTTTTTCATCGTTAGGGTCTTTTGGCAACAATAAGATCTTAAGATCATTCTCTATCTCTTCTAATCGTTCTTTACAGTCATTTAGTTCTTCCTTTGCAAGTTCACGCATCTCTTCGTCTGTCTCTTCATCCAAAATAGCCAGGCTGTCCTCAATTCCATCCTTTGCGGCACGATACTCGTTGTATTTATCCACAATCGGGGTTAACTCAGCCTGTTCTTTCATAAGCTTGCGGTACAAATTCTGATCATTTGCCACCCCTGGCTCTCCAAGCTGATTTAGTATTTCTTCTAAACGTTTTCCCAGTTCATCTAACTTATCAAACATATTTTATTTTCCTTTCTACTGATTGTTTTTGTGTGATTCACATGCGTCAGCTTACTATAAAGCGTTACAGGACAGTCCTTTCGCAAAGCTATTACGACTTCCCTTCTTTTTCCATCTAACTAGCAGATCTATCTACTCATAAGTGCGCTATCCATGCTCCTCGCTCCATTGCCCGATTACTACCCGATCCAATCCTGCCAGATCTTTGATCACTTTGCAATCTATAAATCCTTTTTCCTGCATCATGCCAGATACTGCCTTTCCCTGGTCGTAACCAATTTCAAAACAAAGATATCCACCCTCATTTAGATAACTTACAGACTGTTCCACAATCTTTTCATAGAAATCCAATCCAGTCTCTCCGCCATCCAAAGCCAGCATAGGCTCATGCTCTCTCACTTCTTCCATTAGGGTAGGAATGACAGCAGATGCAATATACGGTGGGTTTGACACAATAATGTCATAGGTTCCCTCCACTTTTTCCAAAAGATCGCTATGCAAAAATTTTGCTTTTGAAGCCAATCTTTCTTTATTTTTCTTTGCTACTTCCAATGCCTGTTCCGATATATCCACACCAACGGCAACTACCGGTTCACAAAGCTTTTCCAGACTAAGAAGAATGCAGCCGGAACCGGTACATACATCTAATATCCGCTTGCCACTTCCTAGCTTGGCCACTTCTTCCACTAAAATCTCCGTGTCTTGTCTAGGGATCAATACATTCTCGTTTACAAAAAAACTGTAACCCATAAATTCCTGTTCTCCCAGCAATTGTTGTAAAGGAATATGTTGTGCTCTCTTACTAATGAACGCATCGTATTCTTCCTCCTGTTCTGCTGAAACAGGCTTCTTTGCGTCCAGCAAATAGTCCATTCTGGTAATCTGGCACACATGTTCAAGCAGATACATGGCATCCAGCTTTGCCTCTGAAATATTCGCCTCTTCCAGTTGTATGGTTCCTTTTTGCAGCAACTGCTCTAATGTCATATATCCACCCCCTTTATCCTAATCAGGCTTACTCAAAAAATTTATCCAGTGCGCTCAATATCTCATCTTCTTCATCATCCTGTTGAGAATCTACCAAAATACTGTCTCTTCTCAATTCCTCAATTGGTTGCATTGGTCTTCTCACACGGTTCGCCTTTTTCAGAGTAGCAACTTTCACGGCACTTCCCTCATTCTCTTTCTGGATGTTTTCCATCGTCTCCTCAGTCTGACTCTCGCTGGAATCCGTATTCACAGTTTCCACCGATTGCTGTGAATTGTTATCTACTTCTGTATTCTGTACCTCATCCACATTGTCTGTTTGTAATCCCTCAGATGGACTGATTTCTTTATCATCGTGTCGTGTACTCTCAGAAAAATATCGACCTCTTCTCGCACTTCTGTCTGCCCTCTTCGCCGCAGCCGGTTGAGTCGTAACTGTATGATCCGCTTTCTCTGTAAGGATAACCTCTTCTTCCTCACACTTTACAGTAACAAAATCCTTCTTCTCCATAGGTACAGTAGGATCTTCGCCTGCAAGATACGCTCTCCAATCAAAAACTGCCTCTACTGACTGAATTGCTACTTCAATCATAGAATCTTCCGGCTCTCTGGTAGTCAATGCCTGCATCCAGAATCCCGGTTTGCTGAGAATATTGACCACTGGATTGTTGCTATTTCCTGCTAATTTAATAAACTCATAGGATATTCCAGCAACTACCGGAACCAGTAACACACGAAATACAACTCGCAATGCTGCGCTATCCACACGAATAAACATAAAAAATACAATACTAATAATAATAACATACAGTAAAAAACTGGTTCCACATCTTTTGTGTTCACGAGATTGTTTTTTTGCATTTTCAACGGTTAACTCTAATCCATTCTCAATACAGTTGATACACTTATGTTCCGCCCCATGATACATATAGACACGCTTTATATCTTTGGTCAGAGAAATACAGAACACATATGCAACAAAAATCGCCAAACGCAACAGGCCTTCTACTACTGCCTGTACGATATGATTCTCAATGATCTTTCCAGCCTGCTCTGCTACAAACCATGGCAAGACCATAAATATTCCAATGGCAAGTATAATCGCAAGTACAACCGTCAATGCCATGATCACGGTTTCCGTTTTTCCTTTAAATACATTAGAAAATGCCTGTTCTACTTTGCTTGTCTTCTGCTGTTCTTCGTCTTCCTCATAAAAACTTGCTGAATAAGACAAAACCTGTATTCCCACACTCATAGATTCTGCAAAGGCAACACCCCCACGGATCAATGGTAATTGTGCCCATTTGTGAGTTTCCATAAAACTGTGATATTCTTTCTTTTCAACAACAATTTCATTTTCCGGAGTACGAACCGCCACTGCATATTGGTCCTTGTTCTTCATCATTACGCCTTCGATTACTGCCTGTCCGCCGATGCCTGAGTTTTTCAATGTATTTCACCGCTCTCTCTATCCTAATTCTAACTATTTTCTCTATAAACGTAAAAACGGTCACAAATCCAGTCCACACTGCACTGAAATTCGTGACCGCTCTCATAAACTTCTTATTTGTTTAAACCATATCTACGGTTGAACTTGTCAATAGCACCGCGAGCCTGAATAGCCTTCTGCTGACCAGTATAGAAAGAGTGGCACTTAGAACAGATTTCTACGTGTACGCTTTCCTTTGTAGATCCAGTTACGAATGTGTTACCACAGTTACATGTTACAGTAGCCTGGTAATAATTTGGATGGATTCCTTCTCTCATAATTTCACCTCTTCTATCGGTTCCCAACCGATTCAATATAATAATAGTTAATTTTTAACAGCTCTTTGATTATAGCATAGCTTATTTTTGAATGCAACACTTTTCTACATCATTACTGCATTTTTTTCGTCATTTCAATAAATTCTCTATTGTTCTTTGTTTTTACAAATAAATCGATATATTTTTCCAGCATTTCCTCTGAACGCATTCCACTCAAGGCTTTTCGCATAGTATGATTTGCCTGAATTTCCTCTTTTGATAAAAGAAGATCATCTCTACGGGTACTGGATTTTAACAGATCAATTGCCGGAAAAATTCTTTTTTCGGATAAACTACGATCTAAAACCAATTCCATATTACCCGTTCCTTTAAACTCTTCAAATACCACATCATCCATACGGCTTCCAGTCTCAACCAAAGCAGTCGCTAAGATGGTAAGACTTCCACCCTCACGCATGTTTCTGGCTGCTCCAAAGAATTTCTTTGGCATATGTAGCGCTGCAGGATCCAAACCACCAGATAAAGTTCTTCCACTTGCCTGAACTGTAAGATTGTACGCTCTTGCCAGCCGGGTAATACTGTCTAGTAAAATCACTACGTCTTTCTTGTGCTCTACCAGTCTACGTCCTCTTTCGATTACCATTTCTGAAACACGTTTGTGGTTCTCCGGCAATTCATCAAAAGTAGAATAGATCACTTCCACATTTTTTCCTTCTATAGATTCCTTAATATCCGTTACTTCCTCTGGTCTCTCATCAATCAAAAGAATAATCAGGTGCATATCCGGATGATTTTTAGTAATGGCAGTGGCAACTTGCTTTAATAAGGTAGTTTTTCCAGCTTTTGGAGGTGACACGATCATTCCTCGCTGTCCTTTTCCAATAGGGGCAACCAGATCCATCATTCGCATTCCCACACTGGCATTTGGGGTTTCCAAATGGATCCTTTTATTAGGAAAGATCGGTGTCAATTCTTCAAATTTTTTTCGTTTTACCGCTTCAGACGGGTGAAACCCATTTACTGATTTTATATAAAGAAGGGCACTAAATTTCTCCGTTGCACTCTTAATCTTTGTATTTCCACAGATTACATCTCCAGTTTTCAAGTTAAAACGGCGAATCTGCGCCGGCGATACATAAACATCATTTTCTCCAGGAAGAAAGTTATCACAACGAACAAAACCATAGCCATCTGGCATAACCTCTAAAATTCCTTCTTTTGTTTCACCACTGTCTAACTGGTCAAGATTCTGCATATTCTCCCCAGTTCCACGTTCTTTGGTTCCATAATTTCTTGGCATATGTTCTTCTGTTCTTTTTACATCCCCATTCGTTCCACCCTCGCCGGGGGTCTTCGTTCTGTTTTCGCCTTCCTTATGCGACTCCTGTCTTTTTTCGTTTTGTGCATCCAACTTTACTATTATTTCAATAAGCTCCTGTTTTTTTAAACCAGAAACACTTTTTATGCCAAAACTCTTTGCTTTTTCCCGCAACTCTACTACAGTCATTGCCTCATATTTATTAGTCATATTCACTTTCTCTCCTTTATTATTGGGGTTTTTTGATAAATGAACCTATAATAGTACCATTCCTTCTCACTTTTGATTCTATAAGATTTGATTTTGGATCCGTTTCTAAGAATTGATTTTCTTTCCCAATTCTACACTATTTCCTGCAAAATGAAAAGAACAAAGTTCCATCGAGAACTAATTTGTAACTTTTTTGTGACTATTTTTGTAACATATGCACGAAAAACCCGTTTTCTTTACAAAATTGTGAATTTATTATTTATTTCAATTTTCCTTTATTTTCCTAGCTTCATAAAAACTACACAATTGATTATTAAAATAAATATTGCAGAAATGTTAAATTTTAGTTGCATTTTTTTCAGATTTTTCGTATCATGTAATTAGAAAAAAATGGTAGCAAAAAATGGTAGCAATGAAAGGGAATATCTTCTCTAACGAAATTGTTCCCATCAAACAAATTTTTATCTGAATAAAAGGAGGAAACAAAATCATGACAAAATTTAAAAGTAAAGTCATGAGCCTTGCTTTAGCAGCAGCTCTTGCAGTCACATCCGTTTTCGGTGGTAACTTCAATGCAAAGGCTGAGACTACAGCAACTCAAACAACATCAAAACAAATTACTGTACACTTGTTATCACCAGCTTCATGGGGAAGCACAACACCATCTATTTATTCATATAGCCGTAATTCCGGAGATCCAGTAGGTAGTGGCTATTCTTCAGATGACACAGTGGCATTCCCTGGAGCCAAGATGAATAAAGAAACAACACCATCAGGAAAGAATTGGTACACCTATACTTATACACCAAAGAAAGACAATGCATTTATTGTTTTTTCAGCAAACGGAAATCAATATCCTGTTGCTAATAATCAAAAAGGTGTTGACAATGCCTTCAAGATAACAACCGGAGGAGATTATTACTTCACACCAGGTAGTAATACCTTGAATCAGTCAACCACTGCACCAACAAGCTATACACAGCCTTCCGATTCTCAGACAGCTGAGGATGGCTATACCGTATACTTTAAGAAATCTTCTTCTTGGTCAGCCGGTATTACACCAAAAGCTTACGCTTATTCAATGTCTGGTTCTAAATTATTAGACGGACAGTCTATGACAAAGATTTCTGCCAACTGGTATAAAGTAGTTCTTCCAATCAGCAGTGGAAAGTACTACTTCCGCGTTGAGGCTAATCAGGGTAGCGAGTATCATTCTTACCCATCCAGCATGGATACCGATCCAAGCCTTAAGGTAAATGTTAACGGTTCTGAAATGTATGCTTATACATTAAATGGTACTGCATGGTTAGAGAAGCCTTCTGTATCCGGACAGCCACTAGTTCCTTCTTATACAGCTACTGCAAGCTATAATTCAGAAGTAGGATCAGATGTACCAGTTACAAATACTTATCGTATTCATGTTCAGAAATTTACAACTTGGACAGAAGCAGAAGCAGCTCAGGCAACTGCACACGTGGTAGACAAGAACGGAAATGATATAAAGTCTCTTCCATTATTAAAAGACCTTGCTAACGACGGTTGGTTTGTAATTGATTTACCTTTAACAGCTGCAGGACAGCCTGTTTACTTCTATGTAACTGCAGGTTCACACCGCTATCCTGATTTAAATGAAACTCAGTTCTCTGTTGGAAGCATAACAGCATTCAAAATTTCCGGTGAGTCTTGGGTATTTAGAGCATCCGGCTCTACAGATGTTAAGGCAGAACCTTCAAGCCCAGTTTCAGGATTTAAACCTTCTGTACCGGAAGGTTCTGAAACTCCAGCTCCTACAACAGTTCCTACAGCTACTCCTGTTGTAACAGTTTCTCCTACAGCTGTTCCTACAGCTGTTCCTACAGTTGAGCCTACTGCTGAGCCTACTGTTGAGCCTACTGTTGAGCCTACTGCTGAGCCTACTGTTGCACCTACTGTTGCACCTACAGAGGTTCCTACTGTTGCACCTACAATGGTTCCAATTTCCAACGATGAAGCAAAGCCTGAACCTACAGCTGTTACACAGTATGTATATGTTTCCGCAGCTCCAGTTGCAAATGCTCCAGTTGCTTCTGCACCAACCGCAGCTGCATTATCAGCTACTATCGGATTTGACAAGGAAGGAAAATCTGCCGGAGAAACTGTTAAGATTAATGTTGCATTGGCAAATCCAACTGCAGGTGCTACATACACATACAGCTACTCCGTAAACGGTAAGACACTTGCAACAGATACTTCTGCTACTACTGTTAATTGGGTAACAAATAAAATGGGCGAGTATCCTGTTACTGTTGTTGTAAAAGAAAATGGTGTTGCAGTTACTACTGCTACAGCAAACTATACAGTTGCAAAACGTATCATTACAATTAAGTCAATCAAGGGTAGCCTTGTGAAAAAAGGCAAAAAGAAAGTTTACAATGTTAAGGCTACAGCTAAGACTACAGCTGGAAAAGCAAAATATAAGATTGTTCTTGCTAAGAAGAGCGGTAAGAAAGTAGCAACTAAGAAATATTCTGCAAAGAACACTCTTGTATGGAAAGCACCTAAGAAGGGTACATACAAAGTTACTGTTTATGTAAAGAACGGTAAGGGTGTGGAAGTCTTCAAGACAAAGACCTTAAAGATTAAGAAAGTAAAATAATCTTATCTTAAAGTATAGAGTGAAACAAAAATTAACAGAAGGACTGGTTCGAAGAATGAACCGGTCCTTTTGTTCTTTACAGGGCAAATTTTTCTGCGACTGAAATCCTGCATAATTTGTATATTCTGGAATTTTACGAATGGCACATTCTCAAACAGTTACCATAATTTCATCTTTTCCGCACAACCTAACTACAAGTGACAGGCTTGCGTGTAGCAGTTTCATTTTGTCTTACTGTTCAGAGGTAGGTATTTTCGGTATCGAAAATACCGTATGAAAGTCTACCGTATGCAGATTTGGGCAATTTTCATGCGCAGCATTGCCCAAATCCGTTACAGTTCACATACCTGTGAACTGTAACGGATTTTATTAACTTTTAGTTACAAAATTATTAAATATATGTTGCATTTTCTCTTGTTTCCTATTATTATATAGAAGTAACATATCCGTATTTTCCCAAATAAATACGGATGATAGAAAGCTAATATAATGAATAAGGAGGAATTATCGTGAAAAAATTTACGAGAAAAGTCGTTAGTCTTGCAGCTGCATCTTTCGTTGCCTTTACTTCTGTATTTTCCGGAAGCACTGTAAGTATTAACGCAGCAACTGAAGAGACTGTTATGGATGCAACACAGGTGAACAGCGATGAAATATCTGCCACAAAATGTACTGCACGTGATTTGGTGATTACTTTCAAACCAACAGCAACTAATCCATCAAAACAAATCGTATACGCTTGGTATCTTTGTGACGACGTAAAGAAGGATGGCCATAGAGTAATTCAAGAGCCATTAGGAACAAACGGAACAGAAGCAACTCAGGTAGATGGTAAATGGACTATCACAATTCCTAACCATGGTTATAGCACTGTTAATCTAACAGTCCGTGATGGTGATGATGACAATGCCACAAAAACAGGAAACATTATGTACGTAACAGAGGACGAGGACTTCACAAACGAATGGATTACCAGTGTAACTGCTGCGAACAAGGCTACACCAGTGGTATCTACTACACCTGTTGTAGCTACAACCCCTGCTGTAACTTCAGCTCCTGCTGTAACTACAGCTCCTGCTACTACAGCTCCTACTGTAACTACGACTCCTGCTGTAACGGCAACTCCTGTTGTAGCTACAACCCCTGCTGTAACTACAACTCCTGCTGTAACTACGACTCCTGCTGTGACTACAGCTCCTGCTGTAACTACAACTCCTGCTGTAACAGCAACTCCTGTTGTAACTTCAGCTCCTGCTACTACAGCTCCTGCTACCACAGCTCCTGCTACTGCAACTGTAGAGCCGACAAATGCCCCTGAGGAGACAGCTTCCGCTGCACCTACTGCATCGGTACAGCCTACTGCTATCGTTTCTGCTGCCCCTGCTACTGCAACACCGGTTGCGTCTGGTCCTGTTATTACAGCAACAGCAACAAGCATCACTGGTGATATTAGCTTTAGCAAGACAAACAAAACAGTTGGAGAGACAATCAAAGTTAAGTTTGCATTAAAGAACGTGGCAAATGTTGCAGATTACAACTATACATACTCTGTAGTGAAAGATTCAAAAGAAAAAGTTTTAGCAAAGAACACTACTAAGACATCTGTAAACTGGACTTTAGCTTCTAAGGGAACTTATCAAGTAATCGTAAACATCTATGATGCAAACAATACATTTGTAGGAACTGCATCTACTACTTACACAGCAAAAGCCCGCGTAATTACCGTAAAGAGCTTAAAGGCTGTTAAGAAGGGTAAGAATGTTAAGATTACTGCTAAGGCTAAGGCTAAGAGCGGAAAATTAAAATATAAATTCGTAGTAAAAAATAAGAAAAACAAAACAGTTGCTACGAGAAAGTATGCAAAGAAAAACAATATGACTGTTAAGCTTAGCAAAAAAGGAACTTACAAAGTTTATCTTTATGTGACAAACGGTAAGGCTACTGTTTTGAAGGCAAAATCATTTAAAGTTAAATAAGAAAACATTACATGATGCTAAGTTCAAAAGGTCTGAACCCACATCATTACATGTAATACAAAAGAGGAGCAGTTCACAATTTCATTGTGAACTGCTCCTCTTTGCTATACTATAAAAGTGTTGTCAGTAGATATGCATCTTAACAAGCCAACTTGCATGAAGCATATCTATTTGACAATCAAACGGTAGAACCGGTAGCCCATTTTGGGTCGGATTGCGAATTACAAAAAACGAAATATGGTATCAAAATTTCTCAAGGTCTTAAAATCTCCCTTTGCAGTGGCTACTCCTGACATAAATGCTCTCTGTAATGTCATAGTTCCATTTAGGATGTCTTCCATAGTATTCTTATTCAACTTCACTAAAACATCCGTTGTTTTTCCTTCTCCATAGTAACAATCTAATTTTGCTCCATCCACTTCTATAAGAAGATTTCGTCCATCTTCTTCTAGATTCAGGCAGTAAGTGGCTTTGATCCCATTCTGTCCCTTAAAATTCTGTCGCAGTTTTGAAACATACTCTTCATTTCTAGGTTGTGATACTGTTTTTTTAGCTGGAGTTCCTTTCAATGACACAGTTTTTGTACTATTGGAAACTACAGAAGAAACCCCAGGCTCCTTCTCTGACATCCTATTTTCTGCTCTCTGCTCTTCTTCAACATCTTCTCCCAGCATTCCCTTAAACAGTTGTGCAAGCTCCTGAATATCTTCCTTTTGTTTCTTCACATAAGAATCGTCCGATGCATAAATAGATAACTGCTCACTCTCTTGTGGAGTAAGTTCTAATGTATTTGGTTGTAACACACTCTTTGTCACTACATTGATACTTGTAGGGAAACATTTTAACTTATGGCTGATCTGACGATACAACTCTTCTGTTTTTTTCTCCATAAGAAACGCATACTCTTCATTTGTCTCAAACTGGGCATGATTTTCCACGTAGGCACAAATTCCATCTACAGGAACACCACCCAGCAGTTCCCATGCTTTTACCAATGTAAATTGTGCATCTCTCTCTCCGTAGGTCTTTGACATGACAACCGGTAACATACGCATTCCGTTCAACTTGCTCTTATCACCGTACAACCAGCAGGCATCCAAAAATTGTTGCAATAATCCACCGATTCCCATCCATTCCACAGTAGTGGCTAAAATCACTCCATCTGCCTCTTTTAAGGTATTCGGAAGCATGTTCAAGCCTTTTTTTTCCTCATAGAGGTTATAACGAACGACCTCAACTCTCAATTCTTCTAAAACCTCTGTAATCTTATTTATGGCATAGATTGTAGGGTCTTCTATTAAACCGCGACCTCCATAATATATATTTA
Source organism: Lachnospiraceae bacterium (assembly GCA_045124315.1). Lineage (GTDB taxonomy): Bacteria > Bacillota > Clostridia > Lachnospirales > Lachnospiraceae > CAG-411. The sequence continues at coordinate 17,321 of JBGVLO010000265.1, read as the reverse complement.
TTCTCATGAAATTGCTTCCTCCTTATCCTTTGCACCATATAGAAATATAGACAATACAAATCCACCTAGCAAACCTCCAATATGCGCTGCATTTCCCACAGATGAATCCACGAGTCCAAGATAAATATTTAATATGATTAAGAACAACATCTTTTTCCAGGTCATCCCTTCTACCTGACCGTGATTGCGAAGAATCACCCAAAACAAAGCCCCTGTCAGACCAAAGATTGCTCCTGATGCTCCGGCACACACAACATTTAAATTGTCGGTGTATATATAATAATAGAGCGATGCAATACTTCCAATAATACCAGAACCCAAATAAATGGACACATATCTCCATTTTGCCATTTGCTTTTCCAGATAACTGCTTACTACAGCAAGCATCAACATATTATTCATAAGATGAGTCACATTAAAATGAATGAAAATACTGGTAACAATTCGGTATGCCCAAATTCCTTCTCCAATCAATTGTGGAGACAAACCTCCCACTCGCTGGATATACCCGGCATCGTCCGTATTACCAAAGAGAGCAAGCACACCAAACACAAGGCAATTGATCAATACCAAAACTAAGGAGCAATAATTGTCTTTGATAAATGCCCTTCTACATCTTTCATTTTCTACACTCTGCGCTTCCTCTTGTGTCTCATATTGTAAGGAATCCTCAATCAATTCCTTTGCATTTAAATACGAACTGATTTGGTTTTCATAAATGAGCAATCGTCTCTCCCTTGTATCAACAACCCAATGCTCTCCAAAGCCGGCTATCCACTCTTTTACACTTTCTGGATCGTCCGTACAGAGAATACTCAATATATGAACCTTATCAAAATCATATTGGTACAAGGAACTTCGAACCCCCCGAAGCATATTTTCATAATCCGTGGCAGGCATATCCTTATAATAACCACAATCAATCAACAATAAGCTATATGCATCCCTGCCATTTTTTCGTATCAGCACTTCTACATGCTCTCCATTGACCATAGCTCTATCAAATCCATTCTGAGCTAAATGTATCATAATCTGTTCCATCTGCATTTATTTTTCCCGCTCTTTCTTACTAATCTCAGCTTTTATTATAGCAAGATTAGTTTGCAGATACAAGAAATTCGTATACCGAGTCTGCAATTGCAATTTTGTCCCCCGACCTTACTTCTACTCTGCAATCCTGTTCTATTTTTCTCTCATTTACATACGTGCCATTTGTGGAACGAAGGTCATAGACATAGTATTTTCCATACTGTTCTTCAATTTTGCAATGCATGCGGCTGACTCCGATATTTTCTTTTAACTGATTGGTGTGTTCTTGAAACCGTCCAATATAAAACGGAAACTCTAACATTTGAATTTCTTCCAGATTCTCCACCCTTGGAATCAGCTTGCAAACCTTACTTTTTTTCTTAAAGGAAGGAAGTTCCTTGCACACCGTCTTGTCATAATCTACAACCACAGTAGCTTCTCCCAGCTTCTCCTCTAACTCTGTCTCATTGGCAGTTTTATCCCAGTATCGTTTCTCATCTTGTTGCATAAAACGCCTCTGCACACTTTCCATTGCAGACTGATTTTCTACCAGTGGAATTTTGTTTTGGTCTGGATTTTCCCGTTCTAAAATAAAGGTACTTCTATTGAATTGTCCCAGAGAAGTTCGCACAGAAGTATCTTCTTTCTTGCATTCTTTCTTGTCCTTTGAGATGTTCTTCTCTCTACACTTTCTTATGCTATGTTCTTCTTTATTTCCTCCTTTGCAACAATCTTTGATACTACTTTTGCTACTCTCTCTTTTGAAATTCGCTTCCTTTCCTTTTTCCATAGCTTCCAAAGGCTCCTGTTTACTCTCTAAAATTCTTCCAAGAAGATAGGCATCTACCACACCTATAACCAAAACAGCAATCATTACATTGGTGTAAGAAAGTTCCCCATATACTGTAAATACATTTGCCATATGAAGACCATATAACAGTAATACACAAAGAAGTTGCAACACTAGAACTTCCACTATCTGTTTGGCACTAATCTTAGAAGCGGTTGGATTCTCCAGTTGTTTCTGTTTCTCCCCTTCCATATTATATTTTTTTCCTAGTGACAAGAGATTTGTATTTTTACTTTTCTCATTTCGTTTTTCTAGCTTCTCTTGTAATATAATTTCTTCCTGTTCCACCTGAACCGGCTCTTCCTGAATTTCAAAAGCTGTCCACAACCGTTGTAGTGTGCAATTTTCCTCCCTGCTCATGTCATATAGCAGATACACGAATTCCACTGCTTTTTTATCCTGATAATCCACTGCATTCAAAAGATAGGCAAACAATTCTGTCAACTGCTGGTTAATCTCTTCTGTGTGTTCCCAAGTATAACACAATGCAATGGTTCCATTTTCCATATGACGGTAAATATAGGAAGGCTGCAATACAAAATGGGACCCTTCCAGTAAATATTCTTTTGCTCTGCCAATAGTCTGCATAATTTCTGCAACCATCTGCTTCAATTGGGCTAAATTCCATTTTTCCCGCTGTGTTTTTTGCTCGATTGACTCCATTCCGGTAATATCGTAGTAGAAATGATTTTGATTATCAATCACCCGAACTTCCAGATCTAAAAATCCTTTTACGGAAGTTCCCTCTAACATATGCACCATGTATTGGCATTCCTCTCCACCATGTACTACAAGATAATTTTTTTGTATGTCATGCTTCAACTCAATTTCCATTTTCTCTTCCTTTCCACATCTAACCATATTGCTGTTCACAGGCTCCCTGTGTCCAGTAACGATTTCATCTTTGGCACATAGCTTGACAGCAAGTGTCAGGCTTGCGTGTGAACAATCACCTAAGCTTCATCGACAGGTCAAAAACGATTCCACTATATATGATTCTATAGGCTTTTTCTGGTATCCGAAGCAGAACCGGCTTCAGGAACCTTGCCCAGAAATGGCTTCCTTAATCCTTCCCAGCTTCTCCAAAATATCCATCCACACATTGTCTCCATCGTTAATCTGTTCCAATTGTGTATAAACTCTCACAAACTCTGCTGGATCATGCACCATGATTTCGGTTGCTAATGTATATTCCAAAGGAACGCCACTGACCCATTCTTTTATATTCCCAATCCAAAGGGGACATTTTATCTTCACTTTTACGAATACTTTTTGTGCAGTAACCTGTGTCTCCACCTTTTCCACTTTACTCACCAGACTTTTTTCTTCAATCTTTTCTTTTACAGCCGCTTTGAGCTCTGCCTCTGCCTGACTATTATCCGCCATACACCAAAAAATTCCCGTATCTGCAATTTTCTCATAGTCCCTTTCTTTCTCAAGGCTTCGATGTTCTTTGGTGCAAACTGCCTGTCTCTTTGCATATTGATCTAACACCCCTTGGACTTTGCACATATCACAAAAATAAAATGCCATATTCAGAATCGCCAGTATTATAAAAAATATCATAGGAAATAAAAAGGTGGCTTCCACGGTCATACTTCCTTTTGTCCGATACTTCCTCCATGTTCTTTTCATCTTCCGACCTTCCTTTATTCTTCACTTCCGCCACATCGGCTGCATGCACTATAGCCAGACAGTTCCGACAACTTTTTCACCTGTATGTAACGGTTTAATCCTCCACACTCCAAACTGGCATGAAAGGAAGTACCCTCCGGTGTAATATACACACAACTGTCCTCGCTCAATTCACCATTCCTCACACATCTTCTACACCTGTGATAACGCCCTCCGTATTGGTTCCTCTGTTGTGCCAGATTTCCATAAGAGACACAACTTACTATTCTTCGCAGATGGGAACACTCCAGAGAAGTATGATATACTTGTCCATACTGTGTTACATAAACCGTCCGCTCATCTTCATCATCCTGGCTTAGTCCAATCTGATCCGTTCCCACAAACCCTCTGGTCTTTACTTTTTGTATAACAGACAGTTCCGGCAATACATTGGAGAAAAGGGGAATGGCAATCACATACTCTGCCTGCAGCCAAATTTCTTTTTCTTCCTCAAATATACTGGTAGAATAGGAAATTCCCGACGCCTTTCCCTTCACACAACTATGTGCCAAAAATTTTGGGGACACGTAGTGTTCCACTTGTGTTTTGATATATTGTCCGGAAAGCCATTGCCCTACCAAATTCTGCGCCTGTGTCCGTTGCGATCCGGAGGATTCACTGTCGGCTTCGTTTTCTGTGGGAATATGATCATACACATAGCCATAGCGTTCCATCTTCTTTGCAGTTTCCCATAATCCCGTATGTATGGATTGATGCAGAAGTATCATCTGAAAAAAGAAGAAAAAAACGCAAACAAAACTGATCATCAGTGGAAGTAACAAGGATGCCTCCACTGTCATAGAACCTCTTTCTCCCCACCTATCCTTATTATTTTTCCAACTCATATTTACTCACTCCCAGCACCTTTTTCTTTCCTACTGTTTCGTCCCAATGACATGATACCAGGGTCAAAACGTAACAATTCAGCCAAAGGCTCTGCTGTTACGTCAAAATTCCTTTTGCCCCCAGCTTCTTCACATTGATTCCGTTTCTTCACAAGCCACCTGAAAATGTTCTCTCCCATGTTTTTGATTCCTTGCCAGAAACAGCTTCAAATTATAACTGTTTCTTTTGCAGTGTAAAAAAAGAGAGGTAATATACTTTCATTTTGCATTGTTATTGTTGTTGATGGTTAACATCTCATAACGGTTTCCATGTAACAGTTAAGCCAAAGGCCGTCCCGTTACGTTTCCGTTACTAGTTCTCAGGAGAGAACATATTCAGATGGCTCGCTCACTAATAAGAATGTTCCACACTTGTGCAGAAATTCCATTTGTAATCTGCATACCCCCACTTCTTCATAAAGGGTAAAGCAGCAAACTTTGCAGGGATACTATACTCACAATCCACGGAAATTGCATAAATGCACTTTTCAAAAGAAAACAACTCACTTTCATTTTTCTTCATATTGTTTTCGATCAAATCCATGGTTCGATAGGTTTTCTCGATTTTCTTTTCAAACATAAGAAAAATCTGTAAAAAGTTGTCATAGGATACGCCATCTCTTATGTTCTTGTTTTTTAGTCCTTCCACTTTTTGACGGATCAATCCTTTATTTAAGGTGAATATATTGGCAAAAGACAGCATAAACGTATCTGCAGTCTTTACAAGAGGAATTTTCACTCCATCCAGCAATGCCGCGGTATCCACCAGACTTTCCTCATATGCCCAGACTAACAGGATGGAAAACTGTGTTGCACGTATCAGCGCTTCAATCCCGGTAAAACCTACTAAAGCTGCTGCCGCTGCGTACGCCTCCTGCATTTTATTTTGATCGGTAAGCAGATAAGAAAAGTTAGTCACGGTACGAATTAACAGTAGACGATCCACCACTATTTTCAAATTTTTCTTGTCGGATGCTTTTCCTCCTACAATGTATTCCAATTCATAATCCAATGCTTTTTCCGAATCGGCATTGCTGGATACATAGCTGGTAAAATAGGACTTGATGTACTCTTGAAACAGCAAGGCATCAGAGGCATCCGTAATCATTCGGTTCAGTCGGTTTTCTCCTCCAAAAACCTCCTTTATCGTTGCAAAAAATTCTTTATCTTCCCCATTTTGTATTTTTTCCTTTGCCTGACAGACACTCTCCGAATCGATTCCTTCTCCAAATTTTTGATAATAATAGTCCCCATTCTCAATGCATTTATCTGAAATCTGAGTTCCATCCCCAGTTACAAGATCTAACACGGAATTCCCCAATGCTGATAAGTGCTCCTTGGGATCATTTGCCTCTCCACTGGTAAATGTTCCATAAGAAAATTTCAAATCGGACAAACGATACTCCTGTGAAAACGTATTCTGGACTTCTTCTATATCCTGTATTTTCCTGCTCAACACATTCTTATCCTTTGAAATAGAAGAGCATGACTCTGATTCCCACTTCTCCAATACTGCGTAGTTTCTCTCCAATGGACCTCTCATCCGGATGGCACCGGCAATTACATCATAATCTTTCTTCATCTGTTCCGCTGTAGTTTTCAGGCTATTGTACTCTTCCTCTGAAACTGCACTTCTCTTCTGTTCCACTTTTTCCTCGTAAGAGGCAACTGCCTCGTGAAGTCCATTTTCTTTCCGTTCAATTTGGTCAATGCAATTTAAGGCTTCTCGGATCTTTTCCTTTGTTTTTCGAATCAGTTCTCTTTCCTCTTGTTGTTTTCTATGAAAGTTATGAATGGTTCCATCAAAATCATATTGGGGTGGTGGGGTTGCCGCTACCTGCGCGCCTTCTCTCTGTGCAGCCTCTACCATCGCATTCCATTGTTCCTCTTCCTGGATTTTTTCTATGAGCTCATTGCATACTGCTTTTTGTTCTTCCATACTCTTACAGGCATCGTAATAATAATTCTTGGTAGAATTCCATACAGTTCCATTTGTCACACCTGCCTTTTCCATGGTAGCATCCCCATAACAAATCCTTTTTGCAAAATTCACATTCATCCCAATTCTTCCATTGTGATCGAGCTTGATTCCATTCCGGTTGCAGCGAATTCCCTCCACAGCTTCCATAAGTTTCAATATATATCTGCTCACTTCCTGAAATTTGCTTTCTGTTCCAGTTTCCTTTTCCATGGTACTTGCAGTTGCTTCGCAATCTTTCATAATTCCCAAATGCTCCAATCCGGCACTTATGGTTTCTGCAGCAACCTCATATTTCATATACTGGATCACCTGATCGTAAAATGCACCACCAGAATAATCCGTTGCACGTATGGCACTATCCAGCTTGAGTTTCTCCAGCTGTGTTCCATACAGATTCCAGCCCTGTTTTGCTTGTGTATCTGCGGAATGATAGGAGACCGTAGATATGGCTGCATTCATATATTCTCTTATGCTATCTTCTATTTTCTTTTGTTCCAGTTCTTCATTGGCAATCCCCTTGTCCATAAAAAACACATGATACTGTTCAAACAATGGTTTATAGTATGCAGTCATTGCCGCATCTACGCAACCAGAAAGGGTACTTTCCATAGCCATGGCACCACACTGTACTCTTGCATTTTCAATACAGGTGGTGATCAGACATACGATTATGAGCCATACAAAGGTTACATAAATTGTGATACTGCCTTTTGACCGGTTTTCTCTCAAATACATAGTTTCTTTCCCTTCCTCTTCCTAACAGACTTGTACCAGCCAGCCTCCAATACAAAAGAAAGCAGGCTGGAACACTCCATATTTTTTAGGAAGATTATCCTAATATCCTCCATCTATACTATTGTCATTATCAATCTCTTCTTCCCCTTCCTTAATCTTTTTAAAGGCGTTGGAAATCAATTTTGTAACCTGCGTACGGAAGATCAACACAAGGCTGACAAGTACCACTATAATCAAAATGATCTCAACCGACCCCATGGCATCCTCACTTTTCACAAATGCCTTTCCTTCCTTAACAATCACTTCTCCTGCTTTCTTTGCTAACATTTTCATTTGTTTCATTTTATTTCCCCGTTTGGACGAGTATCTCTACCATCCAAACACGAACACTTAAGACGAAAGTGCGTGTTCTTTTTCCTTTCTTCTTTATTTTTCTTTCGTCTATTTGCGTACATAAATCGTTACTATTTCTACATCTGTCAAGCAGATGTGTGAACCATATCGATTTGTATACACGAATACATTTCCTCAGTAGTTTTTAGTGTCCCTCTGCAAGGACAAAACCTCCATGCAAACCGTGTACAACGAACAGACTATTTGTAACAGTACAGCCGGGGGCTGTCCTGTTACGACTATTTTTCGATTGCTATTCCCAACGCTCGCTATATTAAATGGACATCATGGCAGGCACCATAATAATTACCATTACTAAAAGCAGCATGATCATCATAGGAACCAGCAATTTTGTTCCCGCTTCTTCTGCCAGACGCTTGGTTTGCTGCTTTCGGTTTTCAAAGGCATCCATAGCCTCATACTCTAACAAAGGTACCAGTCCCTTGGCTCCTTTTCTTCCATTTTGTACCAGTAGGGTAGAAAATTTTAAATAGGGCATCAATCCTATTCTCTGTCCAAATTTTTCCAGCGCAACTGCCTCTGTCACGCCGTTTTCCATCTCATTCCAGGTAAAACACCATTCTTCATAGGCAAACCGCTTCTTTTCTCCCTCTTCTTTCTTCTTCTCATATTCTTCCACGATTTTTTTCCATGCTCCCTTTATGGTCATTCCGGCACTGAGTAACAGTGTAAATTTATTTACCAGTTCCGGATAATCATGACACATCTGTTCATCATGCTTTTTTACCTGTTTCTTCAAATCCTGGCTAAATCCAATCCAAAGTCCGATTGCCACCAGAAGTCCCATTCCAAGAAACACCGGTTCCTTCTGCTCTTTTGGTTCTGTATACTTTAATTTTCTTCCGAACAGGGTCCTTGGCAATTGCAGCTGTTCCTTTTCTGTCTTTTCCTCTGTTACCGCTTCCAAATTTTCCACCAGCAGTTGTTTCCAATCTTCCCCTGTAATGTCCTTCACCGGGCAAACGGTCAGTAAAAACTCCATTTCCTCCCGTTTTTCTTCATAGGAAAGAACGGCTACCACCTTGCAGGTTCTGCTTTCTTTCATATCATAGTTATACACTTTTCCTGTTTCAGAAATCAGTTCCTCATTTTCAGACCGCCAGGATACCGAAAGAGCACTGTCCGGAATTTTTTGCATAAAATATAAATTTGTGACGATCTGTTCTCTGTCTCTGTTTTCCCCCAGAAAATGCTCTGCAATATAGGCTTTTCCCTCCTTCCATTTTTCCTCTAATTCCTGTGCAGTATAGAGCCGTTCCGGAACTTCCAGTTTAATGGTCTCCGTTTCCTGTCCATTTGCAGACACCTCTACTGTAATTTCCTGTTCCCCTTCCCCTGTAGCATTTCTCTGCAAACATCCATAGTGCTCCAGCATCCTGCTTCCAGATTGCTGCAAGCCCATAATCAGTCCCAAAAACGAACATCCCAGGAGAACAAGTAAAATGACGGATAGTTTCTTACACCAAAACAACAATTGCTCCAACTGTGGATCACACTCTGTTTTCAATGTATGTAAGGATGCCCTTTCCCCGTCTTTTTTTTCCATGATCTGACACAAAGGAGTGTGCAATAAGACAAACAGACTTAGTTGGTAAAGCATGCGAAAGCTATGCTCTTTTTCGTTTAATTGCTCCACAAATTCTTTTTCATATGACCTTGTTAATACCCAGGCAATCACAATCGCCCCGCAGATTCCCAAACAAATTCCTGTCCACATGTTCTCTATCACCTCCTTTTATAACCGCAGGTCCATGATTTTTTGCATCATCCAGTAGGCACCCAGATATGCCAGCAAAATGCCCGTCATTAAAACAGTTCCAAACAGATTGTGATACAGTGGTTCCAAAAAACCCGGTGAAGTAAGCCACATATATCCAATCATCCCCAACGGCACCATTGCCATAATATTGGACTCCAGCTTTTTCTCCGCAATTACTGTTTCCACTTCCCTTTGTATCTCAATTCGTTCCCCGATATTTTTTCCTGTCTGCTGTATGATTTTGATAATATCTCCACCTGTTCTTTTTGCAGTTCGAAAGATTTCAGCAAAATTTTCTACATCTTCAATTCTGGTTCGTTCCGCCAAATCAGCTAACACTTCTTCCACTGTCTTGTTTAGGGAAATCTGTTGCTCCATCCAGCGAAATTCCATCATAATATCTGTTTTTTCTTCATAAACCAGTTCCAGATCTTTTACCGCTTCCCCAAAAGCATTTTCCACGGAATACCCTGCATTTAGAGAGGAGGAGATCGCCAATAATCCTTGTTTGAATTGTTGATTAAACTCCCACTTTCTATCTTTCATTCGCTGTTTCTCCTGATATTTCACTAACCACACACTGAACGGTAAAAACAACAAAATCGCCACTATACTCTTATAAAAAAGCAATCCGATCATCACAATAATTCCAATTGCTTTCCCATACATTTGGAGCCGTTCCATTCCCTCTGCCTTGTATTTGTTATAATCTGTCATCTTTCACCTCACTTCTGTTCAATTGTAGCTGCATTTCATTTAAAAGCCCGCCCGTTGCAGCTTTTCTGTCTGCTGTAATACATTTCCTGTAGGTACCAGTTTTCCAATGACCTTTCCATCTTCGGTTTCTCCTTCTTCCTGAAATACAAAAAGTGGCTGGGTCTTTATCTCTCCCTGTTCCATTTCCAATACTTCCACAATCTCCAATACCCTTCTGCTTTTGTCCCGCAGTCTTCCCAAATGGACGATCAGCTCAATGGCAGAGGCAATCTGTCCTCGAACTGCCTGCAAAGGCATGTCCATTCCACCAGTCAGTACCATGGTTTCCAATCGGGACAACATGTCTTTGGAAGAGTTGGCGTGGCCGGTACTCATGGAACCTGAGTGACCGGTATTTAATGCGGCCAACATGTCAATTGCAGCCCCGTCCCTGACCTCACCCACGATTATTCGATCCGGCCGCATTCGAAGGGCTGATTTGATGAGGTCACGTATGCTAATGGCATTGTTTCCTTCTACGTTTGCATTTCGTGTTTCCAATTTCACCAAATTGGGTACGTTTTGTATTTGAAGCTCTGCTGAGTCTTCTATTGTGATAATTCTTTCTTCTTCCGGGATATAATTGGATAAGATATTTAGAAATGTGGTTTTTCCGGAACCGGTACCACCACTTATGAACAGGTTCATCTTCGCTTGAACCATCTTTTTTAGAAATGCTGCTACTTCCTCTGTAACCGACCCAATGGAAAGCAGATCCTCCATTGTCATGGCTTTTTCAGGGAACTTTCGTATGGTTACAATTGGACCATTCAGTGCAACCGGAGGAAGCACCACATTGACACGGGAAGCATCCGGCAACCGGCAATCCACAATGGGAGATGCCTCATTCACCACACGGTTGGCATAGGATACAATCTGTTGCACAATGTCCTCCAATTTTTCTTTGCTCTCAAAGGTCTTGTCCCACTTTCGGATTGCTCCTTTTTCTTCAATAAAGATGGCATCCGGTCCATTGATCATAATCTCCGTAATGGTTCGGTCCTCCACCAGTTCCTGCAATACATCATACCTTCTCAGGCAGTTGAACACTTCTTGTTGCAGCTGCATCTTCTCCCAAACGGAGCTGCCTTGACAGGTATCCTCATCAAATACCACCTCATCTATGTTTTTTTTCAGTTCTTCATCCGAAATGGCTTCCGAATACGAGATCTTTGCCAAAACCTGTTTCTGTATTTTTTTTCGCAATTGCTCCATAGGATACCTCTTCCTTCCATTTTTCTGTAATGTACTTTCCCATTTCACTGTATGCTGCTACTTCCAAATTCTCCACTTTATCTAACCTTGGAATCTGTAACAATCTTAATTTTTTTTGCAGTAGTTCCTGTTCGGATTCCGAAAATTCCTCCCACCATTTTTCCTGGTGACCTTCCAAAATCGGTGTATAGATCAGATCACAATGCTCAACAACCTTCCACAAGCTCTTTCCCAAAAAGGAAAGATCATAGATCATCACCTCATAAGCAGTTTCTTCCTGTAATTTCCACAGAATTTGCTCCATCTGCTCTGGAAGCAATTGTTCCAAATCCAGATAATGGGTAACACTGGGAAGATAATCGAAACCTCCCATATTTTTCACAAGAGATTGCAATTTTACTGCAAAATCCGATCGTCCCTGCAAACAGTAATAAATGACTTCTGTAAAGCCTTTTTTCTGCTTTTCTTCCAACCAGGGATATTGCTTGGAAAAAGGTTCTAAATTTACAACCAGGGTCTTTCTCGGAGTCCCCATTTTCCCTTGTCCTAACAAATATGCCAATACCATGGAAACAGTGGTTTTTCCAATACCGCCATATGGTGAAAAAACGCAAACCTGTCTGCTGAATTTTCCATGACTGGGTAAATAACTCTTACCACCGTCTTCACAATATTTTGTATATGCTTCGTATACTTCCTGTAAAATACATTCCGCAGACTGAAATTTATAGATTACAGGAAACTTGCCTTCCTCTTGTACTGTCCTTCCTTCAGAAAGTGCAATTAGAAGTTTTACTTTCTTTCTCCACTTTTCCAGATTGCATGTATCTGACATAAGCAGCACATGGATTTCCTCTTTTTCTAAGAAACGCTCCAATGCCTCTTCCTTAGTAAAAATGCAAGTCTGAAAAATAAAATCCTTTTTGTCCTTTAAAAAACCTAAAAATAATTCTGCATATTCTTTTTTTGGTTCCACGATTGCCAATATTCTTTTTTTCAATTTTTCTCCTTTACCATATGGTAATCCCATATTTTTTCATTACTAACCATATTCCATACCCTATGGTCATAGGAACTGCAAAAGGCAATACATTTTCCTTTCCACGAGAATCCGATGTTTCCATACGGTATTTCATGATTTTTCTATTTGCGAATATAATGTAGAAATAACTTGCGAGAACCCGCAATTGATAAAATAGAATCCGATGCCGAAGCATCTTACCTATAGATAATACAGCGCCAACCCACAGTGCCACTACTGCAAACTCAAGAGTATCTCTAAGCGAAAAACAACTTCCTACTACCATAAATAGCTTCACATCTGCCGCGCCAAACATTCTAAGATAAGAGAATGGAAAAAACAGCATTCCAACACACAGACATCCTATGGCCCAATACACAATTCCAATCATGCCATTGGTAACAATCTGCAAAACGAGCCCGCCTATAAGCCCTATCAAAATACACTTGTTCGGAATGCGATATTCCCTTATATCATAATACATTGCAATTATGAGGATTACTCCCACAAATACTCCAATCCTTCCACCTCCCTTTTCCATACACCCACGGTTTCCTAAATGGGTCCCCACAGGTTTCTTATGGGTGTGATGATACGCTTTGTTTTTTGCTTCGTCAATCCCCTTTTGCAATTGTTTATGATTTCTTAAGATTTACACTTTTTCCCAATTCTATTTCAATTCTTTACAAATACCGTGGCGATTCCATGTATGTGACAAAAAATTATTAAGAATTTATAAACTCACAACAATGCCAAAACATACAATCCAAGAATGCCTGGTATCCCTAATACGGCGCAACAAGATACCGTGAACACATTTAGTCCTACTAAAGTTGGTACCCCTACGAAGCTGCATACCATATTTCCAAAATATAATAGCACACTACCTACACTTGCCCTCATTAGTAGGCCGCCAAATACTTCCAGCTTTTTACCCGCCAAAATAATACCTATTATGATTGTGACCCCTATAATATAACCGAATCCCTGTTCAAACAAATTCATTTCCCTTATACCCCTTTCTATAGAAAAAAAGTACATACATTTTTCCTGTAAACAGTAACAATGTATGTACTTCTTATTCTAAAAAGAACTTTTTTGTTGTTTTTCCAATATTAACCCAATTTTTCTATGCCTGATAAATAATCGTCTCTTTCATCTTCTTAGCAGTCTCCTCATCCAATAAAACCGCAATTAATTCACAGGCAAATTCAATGGCGGTACCCATTCCACGACTGGTAATGATATTTCCGTCCTTACTTACCGTATCATAAGACACCTTTGCTTCCAGAAGATCTTCCTCAAATCCAGGATAACAACTTGCTTTCTTTCCCTCTAGCAGGTGGTTCAGTCCTAAGATTGATGGTGCGGATGCACACGACATTAACTGACTTAATCCACAATAGTAATCATATTGAATGCTAGCACTACCTTCATACATTGTTTGTATAACGATACAATTTATTCCCCTTCCAGACTTAAACGTTTAAGACAAAAAATAGGGTTTTTAAGACAAAAATAAAATAATTTTCATTTTTCTGGTATGCTATCTATGAACTGATGTAATAAATTAGCGATTGACTATCTGATAGTTGTAAAATATAGATATTCGGGGTGAAATATGAATCAAGTGCAAGAACGCAAAAAAATTATGCAGCAGATAAAACAGCATAAAAAAGCCGTTTTGTATAGCTTTTTTCATACATTACAAGATTTAACAATTACCAATTTGGAGCCAGAAATGCAAAAGGAGGACAGAACAAGAATTGTAGTCAGCTTTGGACAACAGAACAAAGTCATCTACGATACTGGCTCTTTGGAGTTAGAACTTGGATTTGTAAAGTTTATCACATGGTTTAATCAAAACATTCTAAAAGACAGAAAAATGTATTGTAAACGTATTTTATCCTATCCTGATTGTGGTTTTGTGGAGTATATCAGTACTAGTGTATGCCAAAATGAAAACAAGAAAAAAGAGTATTATTACCGGCTTGGAAGTTTAGATGCCCTACTTCTTTTATTACAGAGTGAGAAATTAACCATTTTCGATGTAAAAATGATAGAGGATCAGCCAATTATACCAGATATCCGCACCTTATTAAAAAAGAAACCAGTCTATAATCAAAATTGGCTAGATGAGACCGAAAAAAGACAACATACACATAAAAGTATTGCCAATGAATATTTAGAAAGTATGGAAAAAGGGTATGAGGATACCTGTTCCTTTATAAAGAAGAACGAAGATGATATCAAAGCAATTATAAAATTGTGTTTTCACTAAGAAACATCGTATTTTAGGAAAGGGAAGATTAAAAATAATATGTTAAGAATACATGTATGCGAAGATAACGAAGATCAAAGAGAACGAATAAAAAATGTAATTGAACAATTTATTGATATGGAAGAATTGGATATGGAATTAGGTATAGTAGCAGAACATCCAGAGGAGGTGCTTGTAGCTACTAAACATGAAACTGTAACAGGGATATTCTTTTTGGATATTGATTTACAGAATCAGATGAATGGAATGGATTTGGCAAGAAAAATCCGGGAATATCAGCCCAGATGTTTTATTGTTTTTGTGACCACCCATTCGGAAATGTCCTATATGACATTCTCTTATAAAGTAGAGGCAATGGATTTTATCATTAAGGATAATTTTGATGACATGGAAAACCGAATCCATCAATGTTTGCTACACGCCAAACAACTCTACCATGAATCCTCTAGGGAAAATTTTAAGTTTTTTAAGGTAAAGACAGTAGGAAGAGTCCAGGAAATTTCGTATGACGATATTTTGTTTTTTGAAGTATCCTCCAACTCTCATAAATTGGTGCTTCATGGGAAAAATCAATTGATGGAATTTTCGGGAAAGTTAAAAGAAGTGAAAGAAGAACTGGATGATCGTTTTTATCAATGTCACCGGTCATATATCGTAAATAAAGATAATATTGCAGAGATAAAAGAAGCGGAGAGAGTAATTGTCATGGCAGGGGGTGAAATCTGTCCTATGTCCGTAAGATTAGGAAGAAAACTACTAAAATAGCCGTGTATCGGCTATTTTAGCAACTCTTTTAGTGCTTTATCCGTTGCCAGACATATTTCTTGATTTTTCATAATAATGGTATGATTTTTTTTGTCAATTTCCTTTATGTAATCCCGATTAATGTAGTAGGAACGGTGACAGCGGTAAAATCTATCGTCTAATTTGACTTTTAAGTCTTTTATCTTTCCGGTAAATTCTATGTTACGATCGGTCGCATGAAGAAGCAGTTTATGGATATTGTCCGAGGTTTCAAAAAACAAAATGTTTTCCAACGGAATACAATATTCTTTATCGCGAGTAGTAATGGTAAATGTTTTTTGTTCTCGATTATTTGGCGACTGATACCGATGATAGGAATCAACGACACATTGATGGATTCGATTCATCATATCGTTCCAGTTATCTTTTATAATGAAGTCCATGGCTTCTACTTTATAGGTAAACGTCATATAACACATTTCAGAATGTGTCGTTATAAAAACAATGAAGCCCCTTGGATCCGATTTTCGGATTTGCTGGGCAAGTGCCAGTCCATTCATATCTGTCTTAAGGTCAATATCAATGAAATACAGTCCGGTACCGGATATATTTTGTGCTTCTTTTAAAATCTCATGGGGATTTGCCGAAGAACATCGGAAAATCAAATCAAAATCCTCCATCAAAACAATCTTTTCTATGATTTCGGCAAGAGCCGCTCTCTGTTTGTCGTTATCTTCACAAAGAAATATATTCAGCATAAAACCTCCTAATGCTTGCAGATATATGTATAGATACGACAATATTCTAGCGAATTTGGGATGTTCTGTCAAATGAAACAATTATATGAAAGGTTTGGTGAACAGGGTGGAATTACAACATTATATGGCAGTGGGGATTGCCAATCTATTAGATGAAAACAAAGAACAGGATACAGATGAAAAACTTCTTTTAATATATGGAATTGAGGTGTTCCTAAATGAGTTTTTAAAAGTTATATTTGCATGGATTCTTGGAGGGATACTTGATGTATTGCCTCTGATTATGTTTGGGACAGGATATTTGATTTTACTAAGATATTACGCAGGCGGAAAACATTTTGGTAGCAATGGAGCTTGTTTTGTGTTTAGTGTGTTTATGTTAGTTCCAGTTCCAATGGCAGGCTTTCATATGCAGCTTCCGTTTGTAGTTCAACTGGGAATTGTTTTACTGGAATCCACATTATTTTTCGTCTATGCACCGTCTAATGTAAGAGAATCCATTTCAGAAAAAAATAGAAAACTACGAAAAATACAAACACTATTCATCTATGTATGCGGTTTATTTTTGGCATATTTTATGGGTGGTGAAAAGTATGTAAATGCAATGTTGCTGATTGGATTGATCACATCATTTGCTACCGTTGAGAAAAGGCAGATACGTTAAAGTTTTTTGCCTTTTCTGATTCAGAATAAAAATAGAAAACAGTTATCACAATCGTTGTATTACGAACTGTGGTAACTGCTTTTTGTTATTGTTCTGTTCTATTTTCGGATAAGTACTTTTTCAATTCCTTTGGGATTGGAACTTCATGAAAGAAAAAATGTGACAAATTATTTATCTGTCTTTTTCCGTTACTAATGCATACTTCCCTTAAATGTTGTTTTAAATTATTACTTTTTGCCATAATCTTCCCCTTCGTAAATATTATGTTTGATATATTTTATTTTATTCTCTATCTCTTGTTTTGAAGGGAAATGTAATAAAAAGTTGAATAATTTCTCTAAACGTTAAAAATAAACCACAAATGAACATTTACGACAAATATTTCTTTCACAAAAGAAAATAAGCAGAGTTTTTACAGCATTGAAAGGTAAAATTTTTTCGCACAAAATTCACTTATTTACTGCGAACTTGAAGCAGATAGAGTAAAATAAAAGAAAAACTTTGTCGCAAAGGAGTTCGTATGAGTAGAGAACGTGATAGAATCGCAAAAAAGATG
>JBGVLO010000264.1:0-46418 GCA_045124315.1 Lachnospiraceae bacterium | reverse complement strand
TTAAAACCGGATACGCCCCACTTTTATGCTTATATTTTAGCAGGTCCCAAGGACATTCACCCACATTCGCGCAAGCTCAAATGGGCTCAGACCTTTTGACCCTAGTATTATAAGTATTTCTTTAATGTATCTACCTTGTCTAATCTTTCCCATGGAAGATCCAAATCGTTGCGGCCGAAGTGACCATAAGCGGCTGTCTGCTTATAGATAGGACGACGAAGGTCTAGCATTTTGATGATACCTGCCGGACGAAGATCAAAATTCTCACGAATAATACCGATGATGGTGTCGTCATCTAATTTTCCAGTTCCAAAAGTGTCTACCATGATAGAGGTTGGTTGTGCCACTCCGATGGCATAAGACAACTGGATTTCAACCTTTGAAGCAATTCCAGCAGCAACTAAGTTCTTTGCTACATAACGTGCAGCATAGGCAGCAGAACGGTCAACTTTTGTGCAGTCCTTACCGGAGAAAGCACCGCCGCCGTGACGGGCATATCCACCGTAAGTATCAACGATGATCTTACGACCGGTTAATCCACTGTCTCCATTTGGTCCACCGATTACAAAACGACCGGTTGGGTTGATGAAGAATTTTGTGTTTTCGTCAATTAATTCTGCTGGAAGTACTGCATCAAACACATGCTTCTTGATATCTGCATGAATCTGTTCCTGAGTGACATCTTCAGAGTGCTGTGTAGAAAGAACGACTGCGTTTAGATGCAATGGTTTTCCTGCTTCATCGTACTCTACGGTTACCTGAGCCTTACCGTCTGGACGAAGATAAGAAAGGGTGCCATTTTTACGAACTTCTGTCAGTCTTTTTGTCAGTTTATGAGCCAAACTGATAGGATATGGCATATATTCTTCTGTTTCGTTGGAAGCAAAACCAAACATCATACCCTGATCTCCGGCACCGATCGCTTCAATCTCTGCATCAGACATAGTCAGTTCTCTTGCCTCCAATGCTTTATCTACACCCATGGCAATATCGGATGACTGTTCATCTAATGCTACAATCACACCACAGGTATTGGCGTCAAAGCCTTTTACAGATTGGTCATAACCAATTTCACGAATGGTATCGCGCACGATTTTTTGGATGTCTACATATCCGGTCGTGGTAACTTCCCCCATAACTAACACAAGACCGGTAGTGATGGCTGTTTCACAAGCCACACGGCTCATAGGATCCTGTTCTAACAATGCATCTAATACTGCATCGGAAATCTGATCACAGATTTTATCAGGATGCCCCTCGGTTACTGATTCTGAAGTAAATAGTAATTTTTCCATAATATCCTCCTTTTGTAATGGTCACAACACTTTCATAAAAAAAAGTCCATCATAAGATGGACTTGAAAGCAAGTGGTTCAAATCCTCTTATTGTTCGATTACTCGCTAAGATTGGCACCTTCCAAACATACATTGGGGTTGCCGGGTTTCACAGAGCCTTCACTCTCCACCTCTCTGAATAAGAGAAACGTCAATGTTTTATTTATAGTAATAGCATACAATGGTTCATCCATTCTGTCAATAGTTACATTATTTGAAAATATACCTATGTACCAGTTGATCCAGTGAATCTGTGTTAATTGGTTTTTCCAGATAATCGGTAAAGCCCATACTTAAGTATTCATCCCTTGCGCCGGGAAGGACATTTGCCGTAAGTGCCACAACAGGAAGCTGTTTCAGGGAATCTACTTTTTTAATCTGTTTCAAAGTCTCGATTCCATCCATCTGTGGCATATGGTGATCCAATAACAGTAAATCATAGGAGTTGGACTGCAGTTTTTCCAAACAACCTGCTCCGCTGTTTGCGGTATCAACATGAAATTGATAAGGTTTTAGTAAGGCACAGATTACTTTTAGATTCACCAGATTGTCGTCCACCACCAGAATAGATTTTTCTGGGGCAGTGATCGGAGTGGATGGATGAACGGGAAGCTCCGTTTTATTCTGCTCTTTGGTAGAAGTGGCGGTTACGACTTTTTGTGGTAACACAAAAGAAAAAGTAGAGCCTTTTTCGTACTCGCTTTCCACCTTAAGTTCACTTTGCATTTGAGAAAGCAGACCAAGAACAATGCCAAGACCTAATCCGGTTCCCTCAATTTTTCGATTCCGCTCCACATCCAATCGTTTGAAATCCCCAAAAAGATGTTTCATATCTTCCGGCTTGATTCCAATTCCGGTATCCTTTACAGCCACAGACAGGGCAAACTGTCCATCCTCCAAATTTGTATCGGAAACAGTCAGGGTTATAGAACCTTTTTCTGTGTATTTCACAGCATTGGTAAGAAGATTTAGAATCACCTGGGAAATACGCAGTTCATCACCAAATAAGGTATCTGGAAGGGTTGGACTTAATTCCAGATTGTATTCTAACTCTTTATTTCGTAATTTGGTTGATAATAGGTTGGAAATGTTATGAATCATATCAATCGGACTGTATTCCACAGGGATGATCTCCATTTTTCCCGCCTCGATCTTGGAATAATCTAAAATATCATTCACAAGGTTCAATAGAAACTTTCCGGCACCCTTAATGTCTTTTGCGTAAGACAGAATATTTTCGTCCCCGCTCTCACGCAATATAATTTCGTTTATACCTAAAATACCATTGATCGGAGTCCGAATTTCGTGAGAGAGGTTGGAAAAGAATTTCGTCAGAGCCTGATTTGCGGATTCCAAAGTCTCGTTTTGTTCTTTTACTGCAGTGGCGATGCTTTCCTGTTTCAGCAGGCGGAGCATGTCTTCATGAATATCCCGTACCGTGTATACAAAACATGGATTTTCCCTGCTGAAAGATTTGGTACGGGTAAAATTAAGTCTCACCCAGATGAACTGTCCCTCTATATTTAGCATTTGTAATTCTGCATGAAAAGACGGTTGTTCTTCTAACATGTTGATCACATATTCCGGAGAACTGATCCTTAAAAAATAAGGACGGTCACTTTCCATAAACATATTGGCAATAGCCATACGCCACTGGGAATAGGTAATATCCATATAATCCTGACGATTGGCACTGATTTCTGTTGTGTTCGGATTGAAACAGGCATCGGTGGAAAGATCAATGAGCATGGAGAATAAATAGTTTTCCTGAATGGTATTGATCTTCTCTATTTCCATTTGGTTGCTTTTTTCCCGATCGTTGCTTTCAATTATGATCAATGCAGCCTCATCCTCGCTGGTACGCAGCAAGAACACACTAAAAGATTGCAACTGTTCCCTAATCTTTTTTTGTATGTCTCCGTAATAACGTTCTTTCTGAAAAAAATCTGGTGGGAAGAAACAATCGTATTCAGAAGTAGTAGCATTCTCTTTGCCTATATTTGTGGCAAATAAGTCTCGATATAGTTCTTCTAATGTATTTGCTCCAGATAATTGGTTTTCCCAATAAGGACAACTTTTTAAAAACTCATAAGAATTTGTTTTATTGTGGATGGATAAAATGGTATCTGCACTATTTTCTACCGCAGCCATAATATCCAGTAATTTTTGTTGTTTGTCGTTTTTGGTATTTTGCATTTTCTCGCCCCCGTCCTCTGAACAGTAACTTAATTTGATATGGTGTATAAACACCTTTTGTCCCTGGTTCTATTATAAGTCATAAGGAATTTTTTTCCAATAGAAATTATTTCAGATGGCGTTTTTTGGGGCCAAAAGGTGTTTTGGCCTTTTGAACCTGAAAGATACCAACGAATTGTTACGCTGGTATCCTGTGATTAACTTAGGCATTGATTTTTTTGAAAGGGGTTGGCCTGCAAATGTATGCAATCGTACAAAATTCAAGTAGAATATCTGATGCTTATTTATTATAATAGGAAATGTAATAGAATACTGATTTTCTATTAAGAGGGGAAAATGGATTATTCTTTAGTAAAAAAATTATGATATCAAATCTTTTAGTGGGGATTCGGATGAAGAAATTAATTCTGTCAACAAAATAGATAGAAAGTTTAGTATAATAATAAACTTAAAAATGTATACTTGAAAAACTCAAGATATATTTGAAAAAACAAAACCATTGATTGAGAGAGCTTGTTTAGATGGATAATATCTAATAAAATCGATAACTAAAAAAAGGAATGAATAACATGGCTAAGAAGAAAACTACTGAGAAAGCATTAAATATAGATAACATTTTATTTAATTGTAGAGATTACTTGCGTGCGGCACGTAACTCCGGCTCATTCTTTGAAAAAAGAGATATGATGCTTACACTCGTGTTCTTGCGATTTATTGGAGAAAAGTATGAAGATGGAATTGAAAAGTTAAAGCAAACACTGATAGAACAGGGATTAGATCCGGAAGATGAAAATATTAGAGCAGCCTTTTTTGATGATGCTACTTTCGCAGATGGAACGTATAATTTACCACCAGAAGCAAGATGGTCGACAATCATTAATACACCGGCACCGGGATTAAATGTTGCACTTGATACTGCTTTGCAGAGACTCGAGGAAGAAGATCCGCAATTAAAAGGTTGTTTTGTGAAAGGAACATTCACGGCGCGAAATCTTGCTGCCAATGATATAAAGAAAATTGTTGATGAAGTAAACAAAATCAGCCATAAGGCATTTGGTGAAGAGAAGGATCTTATCGGTCGTGTATACGAATACTTTCTTAAAGAATTTGCAGTAAATGCTACAAAAGAAGAAGGAGAATTCTATACACCGCATGACGTGGTTCAATTGATTGCAACTATGATCGAGCCTTATGATGGCACTTTATATGACCCTTGCTGTGGTTCAGGAGGTATGTTTATTCAGAGTGCTGAGCTTGTAAAATCAAAGCAGGGAAACCTAAACGGAATCAATATTTATGGTCAGGAAAAAGAACCGGCTACATATCGTCTTGCAAAAATGAATCTTGCACTCCGAGGAATTAGCCACAATCTTGGCGAAGAAAGTGATTCTTCATTCACTTATGACTTGCATAAGGGGCTGTATTTTAATTATATAATGGCAAATCCCCCATTTAACCTTAAAGGCTGGTATAACGATAATTTAAAAAATGATGCTCGTTGGAATGACTATCAAACACCACCGGCAAGTAATGCAAACTATGCTTGGATTCTGCATATGCTTTCGCATTTAAAACAGGCTGACGGGGTTGCCGGATTTCTTCTTGCTAATGGTGCGTTGAATGATAGTGACACTTTAGAAATTCGTAAAAAACTAATTCAGAATGATAAGGTGGAAGCCATTGTTGTTCTTCCAAGAGAATTGTTCATTACTACTGATATCAGTGTTACCCTTTGGATACTGAATCAGAATAAAAAAGGCGGTAAATATCACGGGAGAAATCTTCGTAATCGTGAACATGAAATTCTTTTTATGGATTTACGTCAGTGGACGGGAAACCCAGTTAAGGGTGAAAACAAAAAGAAGGTACGTTTCGTAACAGAACAGATTGAAAGAGCAGCTGACATATACCATACATGGCAGAGCGAAGGTACTGACGGTACGAATTATGAAGTGCCTGAACTTTATCGTAGTGTGGGTATTGCTGAGATTGAAAGTAAAGGTTGGACACTTACTCCGAGCAAATATATAGAATTTATTGACCATGATTTGGATATTGATTATGAAAAGGAAATGGCTCGCATTCAGGCGGAAATGAAAGAAGTTTTGGAGCAGGAAAAGAAATCCCAGCAGATGCTGGAAGAGGCATTTAGGGGGATTGGCTATGGGATTGATTAATATTCGGTTAGGAGATTATATTGAACGTTCTACTCAAAATAATAAGGATTTAGAATATGGCACTGATTTGATAGTTGGTGTAAATAGCCAAGGGATTTTTGCTGTACCCAAAGGAAATACGGATGGTGTGGACTTAAAGCCGTATAAGATAGTTAATAATGGTGCTTTTGTTTATAATCCTACTCGACTTGAATTAGGGTCTATTGCATATCGTACAGAAGGTTTATGCATTGTTTCTCATCTTTATATGGTTTTCTATCTTTCTGAAGAAGGAAAGAAAATTATAGACCCTATGTGGTTATATATTTACTTTAGACGTGCAGAGTTTTGTAGAGAAGTTACATTCAGGAATTTTGGAAGTCAGAGACCAGAATTTAATTTTAATGATATGAGTGATATTATTGTTCCTTTGCCAGATATCAAAATTCAACGCAAGTATGTGAACGTTTACAACGCTATGCTTGCAAATCAGCAAAGCTATGAGCGTGGATTGGAAGATTTGAAAATAATTTGTGATGGACATTTTGATGAGGAAAAAAAGGGAAGATGTATTTCGCTTGGCGAATTAATCGAAAAGGTAGATAACAGAAATAGCAATGGAATTTATGATGAAAGTGCTGTTCGAGGGATAACAAATAAAAAACAATTTGAAGATACTAAGGCTAACCTCACAGGAACTGATTTGTCAAAATTTAAAATTGTGGGTAAAGATGAATTTGCGTACAATAGCCGAACTGATGGACGAGATATGTTAGTGTTAGCTCTTAATAGAGACAATGAGAACATAATTGTTACATTTAATTATAATGCTTTTAGAATAAAAGCTTCTGCAAAAGACCTTGTTAATGTTGAATATTTATATGCTTATTTCAAAAGAAGTGAGTTTGATAGACGGGTTCGTTTTGATTCTTGGGGTTCTTCTCAGGAATTATTATCGTGGGAAAGCTTGTGCGATATTATTGTACCATTACCGAATATCGAGGTGCAAAACTCTATTGCGGAAATTAATAGTGTACTTATTTATAGAAAAGAAATCAATGAGAAACTCAAAGCACAAATAAAAGATATCTGCCCGATACTTATTAAGGGTTCTATCGAAGAGGCGAGAAAAACAAAGGAGGCGTAATCTATGGCTAGATTAAAAGAATACAATGGTCACTATTGTGAATCAGAATATGAATATGCCTTCATTGGATTTTTGGAGGCTGAGGGTTGGATTTATTCTTCTGGTAACAATATCTCTCGCGTAACCAAAAGAGATGTGCTGATTGCTGATGATTTCAAGAAGTTCATAGTCGATACAAATCCAGATTTAACCGAAGATGAGGTGACTCAGATTTTTGATAATGTTCACCTTGTCGGCAGCGAAAGTGACTTTGCTACTTTACACAAGGTATATGGCTGGATGGTCGATGGGGTTCAGTTTACACCGCAGGACGGACTGGCGAGAATGATACAGCTCATTGATTTTGAAAACCCAGACAAGAACATATTCCGTGTGGTAAACCAGTTCACAGTAGAATATACAAACAACGGTCAGAAAGAAAATCGTAGACCGGATGTACTCTTATTTGTAAATGGTATGCCATTGTGCGTAATGGAATTGAAAAATCCTGCTGATGCAAATGCTACGATTTATGATGCTTGGGAGCAAATTAATATCCGCTATTGGAGAGATATTCCACATCTTTTACATTACTGTCCTCTGGCTTGTATCTCTGACGGTGTTAAAACAAGACTTGGAACAGTTCGTACTCCTTATGAGCATTTTTATGCATGGAGACGTGTGAATGACCAAGATGCAGTATCTACTCTGCCTTTTGAAGAAACCGAAACAATGATAAAGGGTGTTTATGCACCTGAGAGATTCTTAGAGATTTTCAGAGATTATATTTATTTTCAAGATAGCATTTACGATAGTGACGAAGTTGAAATTGTATGTCGTTATCCACAGTTCTTTGCTGCAAGATTACTCAAGCAAAGTATTATTAATTCTGTTGTTCAAAAAAGCGGCAAAGGTGGAACATACTTCGGTGCGACAGGATGCGGAAAAACTTATACAATGGCTTTTCTTGCCCGTCAGCTTGCGCTTCGTTGTACAGATATACCGGAAATCGGATCACCGACAATTATCCTGATTGTTGACCGGGATGAACTTCAAAAGCAGGGGGCAAAGCTTTTTGCAAAGAGTAAGGAATTTTTGAACCTTGGTGAAGTATCTGTTGTAAAAAACAGAGCACAGTTAAGGCAGGAACTTGGCGCAAGGCAAAGTGGTGGTTTTTACATTTGTACCATTCAGAAGTTCTGTGACAGGGAAGATGACAAAATCGGTCTTATTAATGACCGACAGAATATTATATGTTTCTCTGATGAAGCACACAGAACTCAGCTTGAACATTCTAAGAAGATTCAATTCAGCAAGGATGCTGATGAAAATATGAAAGCTATGGTTTCAAAGCCATACGCAAAGGTTTTGAAAGAAGCATTTCCACAGGCTACTTTTGTTGGATTTACCGGTACTCCTATTGCAGAGACCTATCAGACTTTTGGTGATGAAATTGACCGATATACAATGGATCAGGCAGTTGCAGATGGTCTTACTGTTTCTATCAAATATCATCCTCGTATTGCAAAGGTTTTACTTGATAAGGTAAAAGTAAAAGAAATTGAAGATTATTATAAAAAATGTGCGGATGATGGTGCAACATATGAGGATATTGAAGCAAGTAAAAAAGCAATGAGTTCTATGGAAGTAATTCTTGGGGAACCTTCACGATTAGAACGTCTTGCTACAGATATCCATGATCATTATATTTCTTCCTGTGCAGGTGATCCGGACAGAATACAGAAAGCAATGGTTGTTTGTTCAAACAGAAAGATTGCATATGCGTTGCTTCAGAAATTCAAGGGTAAATATCCTGAATGGTTTGAAGAAAAGAAATCACCTGACGGAGTTTCTGTAACAGAAGAAGAATTGAAAGAATTGAAGCCGATGCCATTTATTGCAATGGTGTCTAGTGTCGGTAGTAACGATGAAAAAGATATGTATAATTATTTGGGCGGTGTTAAGAATAATAAGCGTTCTGAAGAGCTTGACGCTGCTTTTAAACAGGAAAAATCAAACTTTCATATTGTTATTGTTGTAGACATGTGGATTACAGGCTTTGACGTTCCTTGCCTTACATACTTATATAACGACAAGCCTCTTAAGAAGCATTTGTTGATACAAACAATTAGTCGTGTAAACAGAAAATATCCTGGAAAACAATTTGGTATGGTAATTGACTATATCGGTATTCGCGACAATATGCGTGAAGCGATGAAGATTTATGGTGGAGATATTTCTGTTGCCCCTACATCTGATGATGTTGAGCAGGCTACATCTGTGTTCAGAGAAGAGTTAGAAATCTTAAAAACACTGTTTAATGATTATGATTTATTACCTTTCTTAAATCCAGATTGTGACCCTATTGAGCGTTACAGACTTCTTGCTAAAGCTGCCGAGTATGTGTTTGCATCAACGCAGGAATTACAAACAGAAGGAAATAAGGGTCCTCAGAAGGTTTCTTTTAAAACCTACTTCTTAAAAACAGTAAAACGAATGAGAACTGCTTTTGATATCTGTCAGCCTTCCGGTAACCTTGGCGAAGAAGAATCTGCACTTGCACAATGCTTTATGGCTATAGCTGGTTTTGTTCGTAAAATGAGTGGAACAAGTGAAGTGGATACAGATACCATGAATCGTGCAGTTTCCAAGATGGTTGAAGAAGCATTGAAATACAATCAGGTGGAAAGCGTTCTTGAAAGTGGTGAGGAAGAAGATATCTTTTCGCCAGAATATTTTGAAAAATTATCTGATGTCAAAATGCCAGCAACCAAGTTAGAACTTCTTGTGAAAATGCTTCGTAAGCAGATTAAGGAATACGGAAAAGTGAATCAGTTAGCTGCAAAATCATTCCAAGAAATGCTGGAAAAGACTATTGCGGAGTATCATGAAAGACGAAAACATCTTACAGCAGAAGAGGCTGGAGAAGCCCAGGAAAAGGCATCGGAGGATATTATTAAAATAGCCACGGAACAGGCTTTAGCTATTCTTCGTCAAATGAACGAGAACAGAGAAAGTTTTCGTAAAATCGGTTTAACCTTTGAAGAAAAAGCATTCTATGATATTTTGATTTCACTGCGTGACCAATATAACTTTGAGTATGGAACAGATAAAGAAGTTGACGGTGTTGTGGTTAATGATAAATGTAAAGATTTAGCAAAAAAGATAAAAGATATTATTGATATAAAATCATCATTTGCTGATTGGCTTAATAACCAGAATGTAAGAAATCAATTAAAGCTAGATATAAAAATATGTTTGGTTAAGAATGGATATCCACCTCAGTATAGTCCTGAAGTATTCAATAAGGTTATGGAGCAGGTGGAGAATTTTGAGGAGTATTCAGAACATAAAGTTATTTCATATTATGAAAGTGAGCCACGACCTATGATGATGGTGGCAGAGGATTCGGCGAATTACGGAAAAGATTAAATAGTGTATTGCTTCTAGGAGGAATTAAAGTGGATTACATAGAAATCATTGAAAAGAGTATATATAATATTGATTCAAAAATCTGTGGAATAATTGATGATTATAAAGTATTGCAAGATTCCCAAAAGGTTAAAATATACATGAGCAAAGAAACTCAGAATAAACCTGCAGAGAAGTTTGTAAAAAGTAATGTGGGTTTACAGCAGGCACAATTATTTGCAGGACATGCTGGATTGAAACTGAAGAATAAATTGTCCTCATAGGTGAGGCAGTGTAAAGTATCAAGAATAAAATCTGTTTAAAGGAGTGACACCGAATGATTGACATATATACAGAGAAAAACGAGTCAAAAGATTGGATCCTTCAAAATGACTTGTATTTCAACTTGAATACAGGTAATGAAGAAATGTCCGAAAATGAAATAAAACTCATTCGGCAAGTGGATGAGGCAAAACTGACACCAGATAAGCACATTGAAACAAAATATGGATTGGGCACAATACGTAATTTATCATCTGGATGTAAGACATTACTCAATATTGTAAAGCATCCTGATAGGGTGGTGTGCGTAGAGGAATGTGGTCCAAATGTGCTTAAAATTATCTTTACAATGGATAATATAAAGATTTATATGTCAAGACCAACGCTTGTAGATATTCCGGATGATACAGAAATCAGATTCAATGATGCAGATGTGGTAACTGGAAGTTCAGGGTACAATGCGTGGTGGAGTAAAGAGTATGAAAGGAGAGAAGCAGATGATTTATAAGAATATTACATTTAAAGCAGATCCGTTTTCATACGATTTAGTGTTTCATGACAGAATAACTCTTGTTGGTGGAGATAGCGGTACAGGTAAAACTGTTCTTTATGAGATGTTAGAAGACTTACGACTTACCGATGAATATAAAGCCATTAAATTGTTTAATTACAAATCAGATAATCTTTTAGAGGCAGTAAAACAGTGTAGGGATAATTTTATTGTGATTGATAATGCGGATATTTTGATTAATGATGATATCAGGAGATTCATTAATTTTGAGTTTTCCAATCAATACATGCTGTTCTTAAGAAACTGTGATGGTCTCAATGTATCGGATATGAGCTTCAAAGTATTGCAACTTGATAATAACAGGATAACACTGGAAGAGGAGTTGTGATATGAAATATTTATGGACAGAAGATACCGGTGCAGGACTTCACTTTTGGGAAGTGGTAAACCAACTTTTCTTTGATAATACATTTGTAGTAGAAAGTAAAGAAAGCAATCAGGGCATCTTAGATGCGTTGTCAGATATAGAAATTAAAGCGGATGACAAGTATTATATTGCATTTGATTATGTTGTTGATAATCAGGATATTCGCAATAAGTATCGTATGCTGAGATCAATAGCAGAAAAGTCAGAAGGGAAGATTATAATTCTCGATATGATTTGTTTTGAATATTTGATTCTTGCCTTTGATAAACTGGTGGCATGGACGGGTACTGGAAAGACAGATAAAATCAAGATTCGTGAAGATGTTTTATCTGCGGTTGAGAATCATAGAATCAATTTGGCAAAGGTTGAAGATGAGAAGACATTACAGTACTTGGCTGGTTTTAAAAGATACTCTACAGAGCGAGTGATGAAATCATTGGTAGGTGAATTTACACAAAACGAGAAATGGTCTGTTAGGGGGCAGCTTATGGGTGAATGCTGGTATAAGGATTGTTGTGTATCTGAACATCCGCATAGTCTTAGGTGTGGTAAACCAGAGACAGAAGATGGAAGTGAGAAAATGTGGATGTTGATACAGTCAGAGAAAATAAAGAAAATTTTATCAGTTATTACAGAATAAAAGAAAAAGGGCGAAGAATGAAAACATATTTTAAAATTTTTTTACACACCAATAGGATTACTCTGGTTTGCAATGTACTGTATTGCAAGGTTTTTTGAGATGCTGCCGGATAATCTTGGTTGAAATTACATACGAAAAAAAGATAACTTCTCGCAAGACAGGAAAAGATATGATAGAATGAAGGAGTGTGAAATGGGAGAAATTGTTTGGAAATGAGAGAACAGGGGAAAGGAAGTTTGCGTATGAATTTTCGCATTCAAAAATCAATTTTTGTTGTGTGCATGGGAATGTGGGTGCTGGCAGTTCCTATGTTCCGGACGGAAGCCCGGGACCAGATAAAAATACATGCACAGGAACAAGTTAAGATTACAAATAAAACCGGTAAGGTGCTGGTTTTAAAAAAGGGGAAAAGTTATCAGGTTAAGACAAACAAAAAGAAAAATATTACTTGGAAAACTAGCAATAAAAAGATTGTAAGTGTATCTGCAAATGGAAAACTTAAGGCAAAAAAGACAGGAACCGCCGTGCTGACGGTTTCTGCTCCAGGCTGCAGAAATGTTAAGTGGAAAATAAAAGTAGGAGAACCGGTGAAACGGTTACATTCCTACCGAAAAACCTATGTAACCTATGTAGGAAGAAATCTTACACTGAAGCCATCCATACAGCCAAAGACGGCTAGTTGGAGACAATTGTCCTACGAGGTAAAAAATAAAAAAATAGCTTCTATTAGTAAAAAAGGTGTCTTGAAGGGGAAAAAGACCGGCACTACTACAGTGACCATAAGAACCACAGATGAAAGCAGAAAAACAGAGAGGATTACTGTTAAAATTTTAAAGAGTAAAAAAGCAGTAAGACTGGCAGATGATTTTTTTCAAAATGTAAATGGGGAAACTTTTTGTGAAGTACAGTTAGATGAAAATAATCCCAATTGGAGCGTGTTTCAGGATATTCAGACAAAAGTGGATCAGCGGAGCGAAGAGATTGTAAAAGAGGCAGAACAAAATGCGGCGATAAATGAGGATGGAAGTCCTGCGGACAATATTGCAGCATTGTCCCTGACGGGAAAGGATGAGGCTGGGAGAAATGCCAGAAAAGCATCCGAGCTTCAGGATTATTTTTCCAGGATAGATGGGGCTGGAAATATTGCAGAATTTCTGCAGGTGGAGGGACAACTTCGAAGGGAAGGAATAGAGGGGGTTATTCCCCTTGCAGTAAATGTAAGCTTGGACGATTATAAGACGTATTGTCTGTATGTGAATACGCAAAATGTAGTGTTAGATTATAGTACATATGAGAATCCAAAGTGTGCCGGGGTACAAAATAGCTATAAAGCTTTTTTGAAGCAGTCCCTGCTTCTTGCAGGAGAAGAGGATGGAGTGGCTGCACAGAAAGCGGAGCAGGTGTATGCTTTGCAGAAAAGTATGGCGCCGAATACAGCCAAGGCATTAAAGGGATTGAAGAATTCTATGTCGGAACAGGAGCAGGAGGCATATTTGAGAGAGCGAATGTATCTGCATTATACAAAAGGAGAGTTAAATCAGGCGTTCGCCACCTGTGATCTGAACAATTACCTGGATGCAGCAGGATATGGGCAGCTGGATGACTTTGTAGTGGTGCTGCCGGAGAATATTACACAGATTGCAGGGCAATTAGTGGAGGAACAGTTAGATACATGGAAGGCGTGGGCAAAATGTGCCATTATTTATCAATTTGCCACCAGCTTAGATCAGGAGACATATGATGCCTATAAAAATCTTTGTTACAGTCAGGGCGAGGCCATGTTTGCCACTATGACCGATTACAGTGATGACTATGTAGCCAGGGAAATGCAATGGGATATCAGTAAACTTTATACGGATCGTTATGTGTCTTTGGAGCAAAAGCAGGCAGTGGCAAATATGGTGGAACAGATCGTAGGAAAATACTATGAGCAGATGGCACAGTGCGGTTGGATGACAGATGCCACGAAACAGGGGGCACTGCAAAAGATTACCACACTTACAAAAAATATAGCCTTTCCGGAGGATTACACACCTTATCTGGTACATAGTAACTTTACCACTCCGGAACAGGGAGGAACCTTGGTGGGCAATTTGAAACTCCTATATGCAGAGAAGGAGGAAGCCAGAAGAAGAATTGTGGGAACAGTTTTGTCGGGGAGCGATTGGATTGCTGCGCCTTTGACTGTCAATGCCTGGTATTATTCTTACAATAATTCCATTACCATATCTGCCGCTTTGCTAAATGATCAGATCTACAGCGGGGAGCGCAGCTGTATTGCAAATCTTGGTTCATTGGGAACCATTATTGGCCATGAAATAACCCATGCTTTTGACCAGACGGGAAGTGCCTTTGATTACAAAGGAGACAAACTGGACTGGTGGACCACGGAGGATAAGAAGAAATTTTTAGAAATTCAAAACCAGGTGGAAGAGTACTATAATAGTTACGAAGTAATAGAAGGAAAGGGTGTGTTTTCCAATGGAAAGCAGACTTTGTCAGAAAATATAGCAGATTTGGCAGGTATCCACTGTGCCCTTGGGCTTGTGGAGGACAGTGTGGAGGCATATCAGGAATTTTTCAGAAGTTATGCACAGCTTTGGGCAGAGAAAATGACAGAAGATGCCCAGAAATATTATGCAGTTTATGATGTCCATTCCAGTGGAAAAATCCGTGTGAATGCGGTGCTTCCTATGCAGGATGCATTTTACATGGCATTTGGAATAAAAAAAGGAGATGCCATGTATGTAAATAAGGCAGACCGTATTCAAATCTGGAAATAAAAGAGTAGCGCATATTCTATTATGTATGATAGAATGATACCAGGGTCAAAAGGCCTGAAACCATATGAGCTTGCTCAGATGTGGGTGAATGTCCTTGGAACCCGCAATTTGCAGGTATCATTGGAGTCAAAATATCTTTTGAACCCAGCATCATAGAATGTACAAGAGGAAACGAGCACATAAGAAGGGAGAGGGAAGATGAAGATACAGGATATATGCAAGCTCATAGGGCTGAACTTGGGCATTGTGCTTGTAGATGCATTTTGTTACACTAACCTCATCGCAGACGATAATGAAAGTATGGCTGTAGGATGGGGGATTATCGCAGTTAGTGTTTTGGGATTTTGTATGGGAAATTATAAGATTATCAGTAATATGCAAAATCAGCCGGAGCAACAGTATGGATATGTTCTGGGAGAAATTGACACTGCAGAAGAATGTATTGATGCATTATCCATGAATAAGAAGTCTGTATTTTCTAATGCCACACGAACTGCCATAGATCAGGTTAAGACTTTGCAGAGAAAGAAAAAGGCAATGTCTGAAGTGTTATTTCAGCAATGCAATGTCAGAGAGAATGAAGAGTCTGGTTATGAGGATGTAATTCAGGAGGCAGAGCAGCTGTTGTATGGAAATATTCGTCACATGCTCAGTCGTATTTCCATCTTTGATGAGCAGGGCTATCAGCAGTTACTACAACGAGGTAGTCAAGGAGGAACCAGAGGTGCTTCGTACATAGAACAAAAGAAGTTATTTGAGGAGCATATTCGTTATGTGGACCAACAAGTAGAGAAAAATGACGGCATTTTGTTGGAATTTGATCGTTTGCTGACGGAAATATCCAAGCTAAGCGATGCACAGGACGATCAGGTGTTAGAAAATATGAAGGATGTTGTAGCTGGCATGAAGGCACTTAATAGCAACACGGATAACGAATTAAGTCAGCTTGAAAAGAAGTATCAATAAAAAACAAAAGAAAATGGGAGGAAAGAAGCATGAAGAAAAATGGAGCAATTATTTTTATTGTTTTGGCAATCCTGGTATTTTTAGGGGTGTTTGGTGTGGTAAAACTTTCTAATACCACCAAGGATCCAGACAAGGTTGCAGAACAGGAAGCAAAGAAGTTAGAGAAGAGGGTAAACAAAATCAACCCTGAGGAAAAAGAACTGGTAAAAGGAACCGTACAGCTTGGAACAAGCAGTTTAGCAGAAGAGTTGCCGGATATTTCTAAGTATCCATTGTCTGTAGAGGGCAATGGAGTGATCAATGTAGAGATTTTTTCTTCAGGTGAGAAAGCAGGGGAAGGAAATGATGGATGGCTCAACGACATGGCAAAGAAGTTCAACCAGTCCGGCGCCCAGATCAATGGAAACAGCGTGACCGTTTCTATTCGTCAGATTTCTTCCGGTACAGGCGCGGATTATATCTCTTCCGGAAAATATTTGCCGGATGGATATACACCTTCTAACACTTTGTGGGGAGCAATCGTCCAGGCACAGGGACAGGATATTTCCATTGTTTCTGACCGTTTAGTAGGAAATGTATCGGGGGTTTTAATCTCCAATAAGATAAAAAAAGAATTGGAAAAAGAATATGGGGAAGCAAGCTTAAAGACCGTAGTACAGGCTACCGCAGATGGAAAGATGGCTATGGGATATACCAATCCATTCTCCAGTGCTACCGGTTTGAATTTCTTGTTAGAAACCTTATATACATATGATAGTGAAAACATTTTGAGTGATACAGCAATCCAAGGATTTTCTGCATTCCAGAAAAATGTGCCTTTTGTATCCTATGTTACCATGCAGATGCGTGAGGCGGCTGCTTCCGGATCTTTGGATGGAATGATAATGGAATATCAGACTTATGAAAATGACAGAGAATTAAAGAGTTATCAGTTTATTCCATTTGGTTTGCGCCATGATAATCCGTTGTATGCAGTAGGAAATATCAGCAGCGAGAGAAGAGAAGCGTTACAGATGTTTGCGGATTTCTGTGCAACAGACAGCGCACAGAAGAAAGCTACAGAGTATGGCTTTAACCGTTTAGAGGATTATAGTAGTGATCTTCCGGAATTTGATGGAGCAGAAGTATTAGAAGCACAGAATTTATGGAAAGAAAACAAAGACAGTGGAAATTCCATTACTGCAGTGTTTGTAGCAGATGTTTCAGGAAGTATGTCAGGTGCACCGATTAACGAACTCCGTGAATCTCTGATCAATGCTGCACAATATATTAACTCAGAGAATAGTATTGGTTTGGTAAGCTATAGTACAGATGTAAGCATTGACCTTCCAATTGCTAAGTTTGATCTTGACCAGAGAACCTATTTTAACGGAGCCGTTGAAAATATGGTTGCTCTTGGAGGAACTGCTACTTATGATGGTATTGCAGTAGCTACCAAGATGTTGTTGGATGCCAAAGCGGCAGATCCGGACACAAAGCTCGTATTGTTCCTGTTAAGTGATGGACAGAAAAACCAGGGATGTGATATTGGGGACATTCGAAAAGTATTACAGGCATATCAGATACCGGTATATTCCATTGCTTATGGTTCGGAAGCAGATATGGATGAGTTGAAAGAAGTATCAGGCATCAATGAAGCTGCAGTAATCGATGCGGATTCCGATGATGTGGTATACCAGTTAAAGAATCTGTTTAATGCACAGATGTAGGGAATAATTTGTTTCATCAAGATTCATAGATTGGTGTTTGGACATCATAATTGAAAATGGGCTGTCGCACTAAAAATCAGTGCGACAGCCCATTTTGATTGATTTTCTTTCCTGTTGACCTTGGAAATTATAATTTAGAAAGTACTGCAATTGCTTGCGTTTTTGCAATACACTCGTAGTGTTCTTCATAGTAAGATAAAGTAGCATAATTGCTGCGTTCTGCTTTTCCAAAATCACTGGCAAAGTTACAAATACGATTAAATTCCTCAAGGGAATGATTATCCTTGCTCATAAGTAAATAATAAACTCCGTTGTCTGTATCCTTGTACAATGAGTTAGAACCTTGATATTGGGTATGAAGCTCTTTTGCCATATCAATCACATCATCTAACTTGGAAAAAGAAAAAATGCGAATAGCCTGAACTATGGAAGTGGTCTGTGTCGTCGTCTTCTTTTGAATGACATTCTCAGGAGCGATCGCATCCTGTAATGGAACAAAGGTATCGTCATTTTCAATCGGTAAGTTGTCTGGTGTCATAGAAAGTAAATCCGGTCCAAATAAGTCCTCCTCGTCTTCTTCCTCATAGAAATCCTCTTCTTCGGTAGAGAATTTAGAAAAACGGGTATCTAATTCATCTGGATCGTCTACTTTGGTAATGATCAATACTAAACTTTCCTGAGAAACAGGAATGGCCTCTATCATCAAAGGAATATCTTCTGCCTCGAATCCTAACTCATAAGATGCTTGCTGCATCATATCTCGAAACAATTCCTTTGCCTTCTCTGTTCCGTATGCAAGCTCGCTAACGCGAAGTTCTCTTTCTTGTAAATCTTGTTTGTTTAAGGTACAGCGGATTTGATTATCACTAATGCGTTCTAGTTTCATAAAAATCAACTCCTTCCTCCTAATTTAAGTATAATTTACTTATAAAAGCATGTCAAGCAATACCCTTTTTCAGCTTTAGAAAGTTGGTGATGATATGAAAATCTACTGGAATAAAGAAAGCAATTCCAAAAATCTGATAGGTCAGAGAGTAAAGGAATTGCAAACATACGAACGGTCATTTGCATATAGAGGTCTCTATGTATTGTCTGCTTATAATATATGTTATACAAAAATAGCAAAAATAAAAAAGTAGAAAACACAATGTAAGCCAACCTGCAGATTTCAAAAGAATATTATGCATTGCAACAGGTAATAGCAAATTCATTTTCAGATTCAAAAGTGGTATACTAAATAACAAGATAAAAAAGGTCACACCCATCGGCATAAACAATCTGAATGCAATTTGCCTCTTTACTAAATCCTTCACTTGTTTACCACTTTTTCCAATATAATTTAATATCCTAATATTTTTTGATTCCTGTTTTAGCGCTACAATTTGCTGTAATGATAAAATTGAAAAATATATAACGATAAATATAATACAAATACAGATTTGTAAAAACCCCATCCATTTCCTAGTATCAATATCAAAAATCTCAATGCCCGATTGAAGCATAATGATTCCAGTAAAGAAAGTCATTGCCGAAAACATTAGGCACACACAAAATACACTATTCATGATTGCACTTGTCTTTGTTCTTGATGTTATCTGCGTCAACATATATAGCCTATTTTTACGGTATAAGAAATCTGATTGTTCCTGCCTTATTGCGTATAAATACTTGAAAAGCCATTTATAAAATACGAAAATGAAACAGAGTAGCGGTATTGAGATAACAGATATGATTCGAACAGCAATATATTTAGGAAGAAACACTATTCCGCATAAAAACCCCATCAAGCAAATTAAACTAACAATGAGCATAACTCCCCATGTTTTATAAGAACCACTATTTTTAATTTTTTGATTGCGCTCTTTTTCATACATCAGTTCCCGTATTTGCAATTTGTCCATTTTACATTTTATCCTAAATGCGCACACACCCTCTACTAAACTAAAATAAAGGAATGTTTGTATAAAGCTTATTCCGAAAGGTGATATGCTTATATCATTTTCTTTGTGTAATACGATTTCACAAATAACTGAATAGATACCAAAACCAATTATTACTCCTGCCAAAAAACAAATAAATCCTATTAAAAAAAATTCGCATAAAAACATATATGACAATTTTCTTTTTTCCATTCCTAGTAATAAGTAATTCGCAAATTCTTTTGCACGTTGTTTCAACATAAAAGCATCAATATATCCAACCAATATTACCAATATTATTGTTATCAAAATCGGCAATGATGCTGTTTGGAAACCTACTTTCATTTTTCCTGTAATAGCAATACAATTAGATACTTCCATAATTGATAATAGTATTACCATTGTTACAATATATAAAAGATAGTCAACGATAGAACGCTTTGCGTTACGAAGTGACAATTTAAGATACATAGTTGTTATCCCCCGCAATCCATGCCATTTTTTCTAAAATGCTTGTGAAAAAAGATTGTTTACTTTCCTGCTCCCGATTAAGGACTGCTCTTATCTTACCGTCTTGCATAAATAGTATTCTGTCACAATAGCTTGCTGATAACACATCATGTGTAACCATTAAAATCGTTGCCCCATATTCATTTCGAAGCATAGTAAAAGTATCTAATAACTGTTTGGCAGAATGAGAGTCCAAAGCACCTGTTGGCTCATCAGCAAGAATAATGTCAGGATTTACTGCGACTGCTCGTGCGCAAGCGCAACGCTGCCGTTGACCACCTGATACCTCATAAGGAAATTTATTCAGTATTGATAATATGTCAAGCTTCTCCGACAAATTAAGAATGATTTGTCTAATCTTTTCTTTTGGTATTTCCTTTATTGTCAAAGCTAACGCTATATTTTCATAAATTGTCAATGTTTCAAGTAAATTGTAGTCTTGAAAAACAAATCCCAAATGTTCTCGGCGAAACTTCGCCGTATCGTTTTCAGCTATATCCATAATACTTTGTCCATTTATTTCGATGTTTCCGCTAGTTGGCTTATCAATCGTTGCTATCAAATTAAGTAAGGTTGTTTTTCCAGATCCAGATGCACCCATAATGCCTATAAAACTACCATGCGGAACTTGAAAACTAACATTATTTACAGCTAATGTTACATTATCATCTGTTTCATATCTTTTTGAAATATTTTGTACATTCAACACATTTTTGGTTGTTACATCTTTTTCTTTTAATTCCCATTTATCATGTCCTAGCCAGTTTGCAATTACCTCCATCAATACCTTATCTGTTTTTTCTCTTAATTCTTCCTCTGGAATATGTTCACCTGCCAATAATTCATTTAATGTAATTTCCAATAAATTGCATAACGGAGTGAACAAAGACAAATCTGGCATAGATCTGCCTGTTTCCCATTTTGAAACAGCCTTGTCTGTAATCCCCAATTTTGCTGCTAACTGATTTTGTGTCCATCCTTTTGCTTTACGACATTCAGAAATAAATGTCCCTATTTTCACTTGATTCATTTATAACCTCTCCTTCCTGCGATATATTATATAAAATCCACATACAATGAACACCTACCAACGGTAGAGTTGCACAGAATGTGCTTTTTTAGACTCTACCCAAAGTATATTCCACAAAAAATCAGCAGGTTTAAGTATTCCCATTTGCTCGAATTATAGCATTCTACTATATGCAATTCTATGCATACATTGGTTTGTGTCAAGTAATCATTGGCACTTTTTCATTTTTCTTTCTAACGTCCGCCTCCCTTTTTATTTTTTGATAACGTAGCCGAATGGGCATCTCCCTTCCAAAACACGCTCTCGCTTGGTTTCAACCGTAGCAGCGTTAGGCTTGAAAAAACTTGCTAATACTGGTGATTTGTATAGTGTGTGACATCATTTTTAAAATTAGTAATAGAAATTTTTTGTTGAATTTTGTGCAATATTGTGTATTGCGAAAAGAAGGGAAAACGGATAGAATGGCGTTGCGGTTGACACATAACGAATAAGCCGTTGGTCAGATTCTGAAGGGAATGAGAGAGCAGAATATTTTGACACGTATTATGTGTGAACATAGCGTTTCTATGCTTCTAAATATATTCAACGTCTGTTCGTTCGAAGGACAGATATCCGCACCGGTTCGGTGCATAATTCAAAGCAAAGATAAGTAGTTGTGCCGTAACAGGGAGGTCTTTTGGCTAAACTGTTATGTTGTGTGTCAGTTCGTGTACTTGTGCATTTACTCCAATAGGTAAGAAAAGAGCAGTTTTCGCATATGTGTTAGGATTGCATTTTTAGAAAACAGACAAGGTGCACAAGATAAAATGGCAATTGGAAGAAATCATGTTGGAGGGGTTTTGGAAAGCCATGGAAGAATGGAGGAGATAGATTTCTCGTTCTCTTAGGAAAATTGGATGGAGATGGAATCAGTACAAAATAATCCGAAAACCCAAAATGAAAATGCACCTGTTTCGTAAGAGAAAGGGGAAAGAGGGAAGAAGAAACAGTAGGTACTATTCACAGCCGTTTTTCTCTGCATTCAGAAAATCCTGCGCAAAACTAGCGCAGGTCGCTGCAAAACCGGCAGCTTTCATTTTCTTCATGTAGAGAAGAACAGCCTACACAGCTGATTTGTATCAAACAATCAGCCCCTTACGTACGAGCACGATGTGTCTGGTTGTTTGGTACAAATCGGCCGTGAATAGTAACAAATAGTAACAAATAGTTTCATACTACAAAATAAAAACAGGACAATGGTCGCCCGATACCTATCCTTGGTGGTATTTGTATTGGCGGCCCCTTAGAAAGAATCGAAATAAAAATAAAAAGAAAGGAAAGTGTCCTCATATATAGTTTGTTCATTACTGTACAAAGGGTGCGGCTGAGCATGAATGGCACCCTCGTACTGTAGATACAGAAAATGTCGCAGA
This sequence comes from Lachnospiraceae bacterium, assembly GCA_045124315.1. Taxonomy (GTDB): domain Bacteria; phylum Bacillota; class Clostridia; order Lachnospirales; family Lachnospiraceae; genus CAG-411. The sequence goes on along the minus strand of JBGVLO010000264.1, from coordinate 24,006 downwards.
AAACAGTTGCATTTTGGAAAGTAGTTTCCGATGTAACTGTTTTTTGACTTTTTCTATGGAAACAGATATAATGGATTAGAAATGTGAGAGGCTGAAAAATAGAGGATTCAAGGGCGGTTTTTCCTTGTTTACAGGAGTGGTCTTCACAGATAAAAGGAAAAAAGGTATTGTTTTGCAAGCAAAACTCTTCCTAATGACAGTAGAAGTACAGAACGAGTAACCTAGGAGGGAGAAAATAAAATGAACAATGACAGTGGACAACAGAGTGGCTCAAACCCAGAGAGTCTGAATGAGCGTTCAAAAAGGGAAAAGAGGAAAGATAAAGGTTCTACAGGATTGATTATTGTTTTGTTGATGGTGTTGGTAGGAGCCACCATTGTTGGTGGATTGCTATATAAAAAATATGCGCCAAGCAAAAAGATGATGCCCCTTACTACATTTTTTCAGTCATCAGAAGATGAGGTGTTGTTAATGCTTCATGATACGGTGTTGGAGGAAACAGGATATATTGAAGGAAAAGAACTGTATTTGCCATATGAGGTAGTTGTAGATAATATAAATCAGCGATTTTATTTTGATAGCAGTGAGAATATTTTATCTCTTGCAACTGCCACTGAATTGATTCGAAGTGAGGTAGGAAGCACCACATATACCATAAATAAGAGCAAAGTGAATTTGGATTATCCGGTAATAAAGGTCCAGGGAGAACAGGTTTACCTTGCAATGGATTTTGTAAAAGAATATTCCAATGTAGAATTTAATTTTTATGAAAACCCGAACCGTCTTATGATCGAGGCAGGCTGGGGAAATACTTATCAGTATTATTCTGTAAACAAAGCCACACAGCTTAGGTACAAGCCGGGCAGTAAGAGTGATGTATTAGTAAAATTAGAAGAGGCAGATATTCTTCGTGTGGTGAATGATGGAACAGAAGAGATGGAAAGCTATGATAAGGTTATGACCAAGGATGGGGTTACCGGATATGTATTAAAGAAGTATTTATCTGAGCCATATGAGGAAGAGATGGTTAATGACTATACAGGAGACGTGTTCCCACACATTACCAAGGACAAGACCATTAACATGACCTGGCATCAGGTGACCACCACAGCGGCAAATGACGGTTTGCTAAATGCCATTGCATCAACCAAAGGCTTGAATGTAATTTCTCCAACTTGGTTTTCTTTGGCGGATAACAATGGAAATGTGACTTCCCTGGCCAGCGAGACTTATGTTCAGAGGGCTCACAACAGCGGGTTGGAAGTATGGGCACTGTGTGATGATTTTAAGGCTAGCAAGAATGAGATTTCTTTGGCGGAAGTTCTTGGAAAAACATCCAAGCGTGATAAGCTGATCAATCGATTGCTGGCAAATGCCATTGAGTATAATTTAGACGGAATTAATATTGATTTCGAGAATATTAAGAAAGAAACCGCACCAGCTTACCTGGAATTTTTGCGAGAGTTATCCATCAAATGCCGGGTGAATGGTATTGTACTTTCCGTAGATTCCTATGTGCCTTCGGAGTATACCGAATTTTATGATAGGGAGGAGCAGGGAAAAGTAGTAGATTATGTAGTGGTAATGACATACGATGAGCATTATGCAGGAAGTGAGGAGAGTGGTTCTGTATCTTCCATTGGCTTTGTAAAGGATGCCGTCACCCAGATTACACAGATGGTGCCACCGAGTCAGGTCATTATGGCATTGCCATTTTATACAAGACTGTGGAAAGAACAAAGCACAGAGAGTGGAATTGAAGTTTCCTCTTCGGCATATGGAATGAGTCAGGCAGAAAGTATAGTAGCTGCCAATGGAGCGAAAGTGAGTTGGGACAAAGAAACTGCACAAAATTATGCTCAGTATGAATCACAGGGGATTGTATATAAGATTTGGCTGGAAGATGAGAAGTCTTTAGAGGAAAAACTGAAGGTGGTTTTTGCGGAACAGGAGAATGGAAAGATTGCCGGAGTTTCTTCCTGGAAGCTGACACTGGAGAAGAGCAGTGTTTGGGATACTATTATAAAATATACAAATTAAGGTAACTATTCAGAACCCTTTATAATGGAATAATTTGATACGTTATGCTAGCATATAAGTAGCGGATTGTTCCATTATAGAGGTATTCGAATAGAGTCGCCTCCCAATATATGAGCAGTCTTAGTGCGTAGCACGGGACTGGCGTCCGCAAGGACAACGAGTGCGAATATATGGGGAGGGTTCTGAATAGTTGTGCTTCTGCATAAGATAGAAAAAAAGAGAGTTGCTGTCCTGCATCTGACCTACAGTTGTGTGAACAGTAACGACCGAGAGGCTCTATGACGAAACGGACAGAAAATAAAAAATATCGTATTTCGTATGTAAAACAGAGACTAAAAAGTCGAAGATTTACTAGAATTTTTGCTATAATCGCCATGAGTATTTGTCTCGTGGCGATTTGTTGTATGAAGACAGTGCATGTACAGAAGACGGTTGGAGAACCGCCGGTAATTGCCATAGATGTGGGACATGGTGGATTTGATCCCGGAAAAGTAGGATTATCCGGTAGTCTGGAAAAAAACATTAATCTGGCTATAGGACTTAAGCTTAGAGCCTACTTGGAAAGTCAGGGGATTGAAGTAGTAATGACCAGGGAGGAAGATGTTGCTTTGGGAGACACAGGAGAGGAAAAGAAAAAAAGTGCAGATATGCGGAAAAGGGTGGAACTTATGAATGGAAGTGAGGCTTGTCTTGCAGTGAGCATTCATCAGAACAGTTTCACATCAGGAAATGTGAGAGGGGCACAGGTTTTTTATTATGGAGAATCCCAGGCGGGGAAAGGGCTTGCGGAGCAAATCCAGTCCAGTATAAAAGAAGTGCTGAAGGATGAAAATACAAGACAGGCAAAAAGTAACAGTGATTATTATGTGTTGCGAAAGACCAATTGTCCCATCGTTATTGTAGAATGTGGATTTTTGTCCAATGCACAGGAGGAATTGCTACTATTGGAAGAAGATTATCAGGAAAAAATTGCCCAAGGGATTGGACTGGGAATTTGTAGGTATTTAGACGACCACATTTTGCTTGAACAGTAACACTTCCTTTACTTAGTGGAAATAGTTCGTTATAATGATGCTAGCGAAAAAATGTAAGATGATAGAATGGATTGAGAACGCGCAGTAGGGGAATATATTTGAGAATTGTTTACAGGTATGTTGGAAAATTGCCTTTAGGATATGCGCCAATGATGTACTAGACACTGGAAAGCTGTGGATAGCAACGATATTGAGCAGGTGTGGTACCTGGGAAAGGAAGCGTAAAGCATGGAAACACAGATGAAAAAATGTGAGGAAGAAGAGAGTTTTCAGGAGGCTGCAAAAGTAATACAACAGGGTGGACTGGTAGCTTTCCCAACGGAAACAGTGTACGGACTGGGCGGTGATGCACTGAGGGAAGATGCAGCCAAAAAGATTTATGCGGCGAAAGGAAGACCTTCTGACAACCCACTGATCATTCATATTGCAAATGTAGAGGCAATCCGTGATCTGTCCGTGGATACTCCGGAGATTGCCTGGAAGTTGGCAAAACAATTTTGGCCCGGCCCGTTGACTATGGTACTAAACAAAAGTGAAAAAGTTCCATTTGGAACCACAGGAGGGTTAGATACGGTTGCTATTCGTATGCCAAATCATCCTGTGGCATTAAGGCTTATTGCGGAATCTGGTTGTTATATTGCAGCTCCAAGTGCCAATACATCGGGAAGACCAAGTCCTACTTTGGCGGAGCATGTATGGGAAGATTTGAACGGAAAGATTGATTATATATTAGATGGTGGTCAGGTATCAGTAGGAATCGAATCTACGATTATAGATCTTACCGGGGATGTGCCTACTATATTAAGACCAGGATGTATTACGAAGGAAATGTTAGAACAGGCCGTAGGAACAGTAGAAATTGATCCTGCTATTGTAAGCGACAAAGGGGCTCCTTGTGGCAAGCCGAAGGCGCCGGGAATGAAATACAAACATTACGCACCTATGGCAGATATGACCATATTTACAGGAAATCGGACAAGTGTTGTGAAACGAATTAAAGAAGAAACGCAAAAGGCCGTAGAAAAAGGATGGAAAGTGGGAATACTAGCTACAGATGAAACCATAAATGAGTATACGGCTGGACAGCTTCGTTCCATTGGTTCCAGACAGGAAGAGGGAAGTGTGGCAAGGGGATTATATAAAGTTCTGCGGGAGTTTGATCATATGCGGGTGGATGTGATTTTTGCAGAGAGTTTTGACGAGGACCCATTGGGAGAGGCCATAATGAATCGAATGAAAAAGGCGGCCGGATATTCCATTGTAAATGTGGAGGGATAAGGAGAGTATGAGAAGATATCGTAAAATTATATTTGTTTGTGAGGATAATACAGCTACCAGTATTATGGCAGAGACGATTTGTAAAAGTATGGTGACGGATGAGAATGTAAAGATCGAATCCAGGGGAATGGTGGTATTGTTTCCAGAACCTGTGAATCCAAAGGTAGAAGTAGTATTGATCAATCATGGACTGACTCTGGAGGAGAGAACTGCCAGAATGTTGGAAGTGGAAGACATAGATGAAGAAACTTTGATCCTTACTATGAATAGAGAGCAAAAAGACAAGATTTTGAGGATGTTTGATAACAATGTAAGTGTGGATACTATGTACGGATTTATTGATGAAGAGTTGGATATGATGGATCCTTATGGGGGATCTTTGCTGGACTACGATGAGTGTTTTACCACTATGTCCATGGTAGTAAAGAAAATTGTGATCAAACTAAAACGAACCTATGGGTTGCAGGATACAGAAACTGTGGTAGAATAGGTAGGAAAGAAAACAATGTCGGACCTGTTGCAAGGCGTCCGGATGGTTTGTAAAGTTTTATTTTGAAAGGAGAATACAAATGATAGCAATTGGTTGTGATCATGGTGGATTTGAATTAAAACAGGAGATTATCGCTTACTTAGAGGAACAGAAGCTGGAATATAAAGATTTTGGATGTTATGACACAAACTCTGTGGACTATCCGGAATATGCAAAAAAGGTTGCACATGCAGTAGCAGATGGGGAAGCAGAGAAAGGAATTCTAATCTGTGGAACAGGAATTGGTATTTCCATCGCAGCAAATAAGGTAAAAGGTGTACGTGCTGCACTCTGTCATGATTGTTTTAGTGCGCAGGCTACAAGAGAGCACAACGATGCAAATATTGTGGCAATGGGCGCAAGAGTGATCGGACCGGGACTTGCAGTGAAGATCGTGGATATTTTCCTAAATACTCCGTTTTCTAATGATGAGAGACATATTCGTAGAATTGCACAGATTGAAGAGTAAGAAACAGACGAGGGACAGTGGTTACTGTCCCTCATATTTGTTTATAATATTCTGATATTTTTTAAAATTGCCATTATATACCGTTTCTAGTAATTTGTTGCACAAACGGAGGGATTTCGCAGCTGTTGCTTTTGAAATCATGCCTTCCTCCATGGCATCGCCAATCTCGTCTAAGTCTAAGACACGCAGTTCCCCATCTGGATAAATCACCACATCCGCAAGTAAATCTGTAAAAATGTAAGTGTTTTCTGTAGGTGTATGTTCCGTCTCAATAATGTCACAGTACCAGTAAACCAGTTTTTGATGTTTGTCAAAAATTTTACTGATCTTATAGTTGTCGTTGATAAAATATGCGGAAATTCCATTAGAAAAATCTTTTCTTGGTTTCAGGGAATTCCATTTGGTAATAATCACAGAAGAGTCATGGTATAAAATGACGTCATCTTTTAACAGAATCATTTCATCTGGTATTATTCTTTTTCTATATAAATTTACTTTTGGGCTGGTCATATAGGAATCCTCCTTGGCGTCAATGGGCAATCCATATAGTATCATATGCAAAAGTATGGCTTGAGTATGTATATCTGGCATTTTACGAATTGCACCCTCTGAGTAGTTACATTTTTGAAATAGTATAACACAAAAAGAAAGAATAAGAAAAGTGAAAAAGAAAAAATAGAATCGATTTGTATAGATAGTCAAAAAGCATTTTCTTCATTGTGATAATTATTAAGAAAGTATTAAAAAAAAGATAACAAAATCGGTTTTTATGGACAATTTTCTGAAATGTAGTATAATTGTATTGTGTGCATTCGCTAATATGTACAAATGGAGTAACATATGAAAGGACAAGGCTTTTTGCTTGTCCCTGAGGGCATAAAAGCAGCAAAGAGGGAGATACTTTATGAAGAGAAAGAATGGTTTGGGGAAAGTGTTGACCATGTTTTTTCAGATTACCATTACCATGTTATCACCTATTTTAATCTGTGGGTGGATCGGGTTATGGCTGAATGCTCGGTTGCATACAACTTTGTGCTTTTTGATTATGATGTTATTAGGGGTGTTAGCAGCATTTCGAAACTTCTATCATCTAGTCAGAGTTTTTTTTGAGGATGATCTGAAGCAGGAGAATGCACAGCAGGAATACTTTGATCGTATGAAAAGGGAACGGGAACGTAAGACGGAGGAGAGCCGGAATAAAAAACAGGAGTGAGAGAGAGAATGGACAAGGGTATGCAGACATTGATCAGGCTTATAATTGGAAATTTAATCTATGCGGCAGTAGTGAGTGTTGCCGGCGTATTCTTTGTGCACAATCCTGTGCAGTTTATTCTTGGCGTTTTCTGGAGTGCAATCGGTGCCAGTTTTGTTGCGATTCATATGTATTGCAGTTTACAAAAAAGTCTGGATATGGGAAGCAGCGATGCTTCTAAGCGCGAAAGTGGCCAGGCTGTCATACGAATGATGATTATGATTATGGTTGTAGTAATCGGATTGATGCTTCGACAGTGGCTTAGCCCATATGGAGTGATCCTTGGCATGTTTGCCTTGAAAGTATCTGCTTATATACAGCCATTTTTCATACGCCACAGGTCCTTCCAGGAGGAGGACGGGCATACTAAACAGTAAAGGAGGGAGAGCATTTGAATGGGGAAATCTCAAGTATGGCGACCAATTGGTTGCTGGTAAAGGGACTGCCTGCGTCGAGAGTTATTCGAGCGGACATCGGAGATGATCTGGGAGCACAAGGATACTTAAAGTATCAATTGTTCGGGCAGGATTTGTATATTACAACCACCCATATATCCCTATTCATCGTGTGTTTGACACTGATAATTTTTGCTGTAGTAGCAAACAGGGCAGTAAAGAAAGCAGATCCTTATGAGAAACCGGGGATGTTTGTGAATGTTCTGGAGATGTTGGTGCAGTCGCTTGACGACCTGGTCATATCCAATATGGGTAAGAAGCATGGACCAAGGTTTGCCAATTATATTGGAACATTAGCCTGTTTTATTTTGTTGTCAAACGTTTCCGGTTTGTTGGGACTTCGTTCACCAACAGCAGATTATGGTGTGACATTGCCACTGGCGTTGATCACCTTTATCATGATCCAGTACAATGGATTTAAGTACCAGAAGCTTGGCAAGGTGAAAGGTTGGTTTGAGCCGATCTTCTTCTTCTTCCCAATCAACATTATTGGTGATCTGGCAACGCCGATTTCCATGTCACTACGTTTGTTTGGTAATATCTTGTCGGGCACCATCATGTTAGGTCTGCTCTATGGACTGGTTCCATGGGTTGCAACCCTTGTGTGGCCTGCAGCATTACATGCGTATTTGGATTTGTTCTCGGGAGCGATCCAGACATTCGTGTTCTGTATGCTGACTATGGTATTTGTAACAGATGCCATTGGAGAAGAAGAGTAATAGGATAACAAAAACAATAAAAACAAAGAATAACAAAGAATAACAACAATTTGTTATGAGAGATTAGGAGGATATGATTATGGATACAGAAATGTTAGCAAGAGGTTTAGTATTAGGTGGTTCAGCAATTGGAGCAGGTTTAGCAATGATCGCAGGTATTGGTTCTGGTATTGGACAGGGTAATGCGGCTGGACAGGGTGCAGCAGCAGTAGGCCGTAATCCGGGTGCAAGAGGAAACATTATGTCAACAATGCTTTTAGGACAGGCCGTAGCAGAGACAACAGGTCTTTACGGTTTGGTAATTGCTTTGATCTTATTATTTGCAAACCCACTTATTGGAAAGCTTTAAAAAGTGGCCGGCATACTATAAAAAGGGAAAGGAGGCCGTACAGTGAGTGGATTTAATTTCATGTCAATTGTTCTTGCGGCATCAGATGTGCCTGATGAAGGTTATAGTCGTATTTTCGGCTTAGATATGCAACTTTTGGCAGATGCAGCCATTACTGCACTGTCCGTGTTTGTTTTGTTCCTTTTCTTGTCAAAGCTTTTATTTAATCCGGTGAGAGAATTGTTAGAAAAAAGACAGGACAAGGTCGCACAGGATTTAGAGGAAGCAGAAAAGGCAAAAGCAAAGAGCATTGAAATCAAAGAAGAATATGAGAGTAAGCTAAAATACGTACAAAAAGAGGCGGAAGGCATCTTGAGCGATACTCGAAAAAAAGCACTTCTTCAGGAAAAAGAGATCATCGAAGAAGCGAAAGAGGAAGCGCATCGTATTCGGGTTCGTGCGGATAAGGATATTCAGTTAGAGAAGAACAAAGTAAAAGACGAAGTGAAACAGGAAATGATCGCCATTGCATCTGCTATGGCAGGTAAGATCGTGCAGACTTCGATCAGCGAGCAGCAGCAGAATGCATTGATCGAGGAAACTTTAAAAGAGATGGGTGATAGTACATGGCAAAGTTAGTTACAAAAACTTATGGGGAAGCCCTGTTTGAGCTTGCTATGGAAGAACATTGTATGGAACAGCTTGCAGACGAAGCGGCTGTTATCATCAGTGCAATATCACAGAACCCAGAGCTTTTAAAGCTTTTAAATCATCCGAAGATTGAGAAGGAAGAGAAGATTTCATTTATGGAGAGTGTCTTTAAGGAAAAGGTATCGGATCCTATGATCGGGTTTTTGATCCTGGTTGTTCAGAAGGACAGACACAATGAAATCACGGGAATCCTACAGTATTTCCTGGATGAAGTAAAAGAATTTAAGAAAATTGGTGTGGCATATGTCACTTCTGCGATACCGTTGTCAGAAGCACAGCAGGAGCAGATAAAACAAAAACTGTTGCAAACAACAGAATATGTGAATTTTGAGATGCATTACCAGGTGGAGCCGGAACTGATTGGAGGAATGGTGATCCGCGTGGGAGATCGCGTCGTAGATAGTAGTGTTCGTTCCAGAATTGAAACCTTAGCGAAGGAACTAACGAACATACAGCTAAATTAAAATGAGAGGAAAGAAGGTGCACACATATCATGAATTTGAGACCAGAAGAAATCAGTTCCGTGATTAAAGAACAGATTAAGAATTACAGTACCAAATTAGAAGTCTCAGATGTGGGAACCGTTATTCAGGTTGCCGATGGTATTGCCCGTGTTCATGGCTTGGAGAACGCCATGTCCGGTGAACTATTGGAATTCCCAAATGAGATTTATGGTATGGCTCTTAATCTGGAAGAAGATAATGTAGGTGCCGTTTTACTTGGTGATAGTAAAAATATTAACGAAGGAGATACGGTAAAGACTACCGGTAGAGTAGTTGAGGTTCCAGTTGGAGATGTTATGCTTGGACGTGTGGTAAATGCGTTGGGACAGCCAATCGATGGCAAGGGACCGATTGAGAGTACAAAATATCGTCCCATTGAACGTGTGGCATCTGGTGTTATTTCCAGAAAGTCGGTGGATACACCGCTGCAGACAGGTATCAAGGCCATCGATTCCATGGTGCCAATTGGTCGTGGACAGCGTGAGTTGATCATCGGTGACAGACAGACTGGAAAGACTGCCATTGCCATTGATACGATCATCAATCAGAAGGGACAGAATGTAAAATGTATTTATGTTGCAATCGGACAGAAAGCGTCTACGGTTGCCAATATTGTAAAGACATTGGAAGAATACGGTGCAATGGATTATACCACAGTAGTTGCAGCTACTGCCAGTGAGTTGGCACCGCTTCAGTACATTGCTCCATATTCCGGTTGTGCCATTGGGGAAGAGTGGATGGAGAATGGGGAAGACGTGTTGATCATCTATGATGATTTAAGTAAACATGCCACTGCTTATCGTACCCTGTCCTTACTGCTTAAGAGACCACCTGGACGAGAGGCTTATCCTGGAGATGTATTCTATTTACATTCCAGATTATTAGAGCGTGCAGCCCGTTTGTCAGACAAGTTAGGAGGAGGTTCTTTGACTGCCCTTCCTATTATTGAGACACAGGCAGGCGATGTATCGGCTTATATTCCTACTAACGTAATTTCTATTACAGATGGACAGATTTACTTGGAGACAGAGATGTTTAACGCAGGCTTCCGTCCTGCGATCAATGCAGGTTTGTCGGTATCCCGTGTAGGTGGTTCTGCCCAGATCAAAGCCATGAAAAAGATTGCAGGACCAATTCGTACAGAGCTTGCACAGTTCCGTGAGCTTGCATCTTTTGCACAGTTTGGTTCCGATCTGGATGCAGATACAAAAGAAAAACTGGAACAGGGTGAACGTATTCAGCAGATGTTGAAACAGCCACAGTATAAGCCAATGCCAGTAGAATATCAGGTTATCATTATTTACGCTGCAACCAAAAAGTATCTGTTGGATATTGCAGTGGAAGATGTGTTAGCTTTTGAGACAGGATTATTTGAGTATGTAGACACCAAATATCCAGAGCTTCCAAAGAGTATCAAAGAAGAAAAAGTGATCACAGAGGATGCGGAGAAGCTTCTTGTGAAAGCCATTGAAGAATATAAAAGAGAGTTTGCAAACGAGTAGAGGAGGTGTGATATATGGCCTCTATGAGAGAGATTAAGCGACGCAGGGCGACCATTGAAAATACCAGCCAGATTACGGCAGCCATGAAGGTGGTTTCCACAGCGAAGCTGCAGAAGGCAAAGGGAAAGGTAGAGGCGTCCAAGCCCTATTTCCAACACATGCATGATGCAGTGACCTCGATTCTTGCAAAATCAGACAATGTGAATCACCCATATCTGGAGCAGAACGATAGTAAGAAGAAGGCAGTTATTGTCATAACTTCTAACCGTGGTCTTGCAGGCGGCTACAACAATAATGTTGTGAAGCTCATTACCAAAGGTGATTTCAAGAAGGAAGACATTGTTGTATACGCAGTGGGTCGAAAGGGAAGAGATTTTCTTCGCCGCTACGGATATGAGATTAAGGAGGATTATTCAGAAGTTATGAATGAGCCTTTGTTCTCCGATGCGGCAGAGATTGGAAGAGCAGTATTGGATGCATTTTCCAAAAAGGAGGTAGGCGAGATTTATATTGCCTATACCATTTTTAAGAATACGATTACACAGATTCCTACCTTGATGAAGCTGCTTCCGGTTGCGATCAAGGAGAAGGAAGAGAAAGAGAAGCCTTCTGCAGAGGATCTTGTATTGATGAATTATGAACCAGAGGCAGAAGAAGCTTTGAATGAGATTATTCCGAAGTATGTAAACAGTTTGATCTATGGGGCGTTATGCGAGGCGATTGCCAGTGAGAATGGTGCAAGAATGCAGGCAATGGATTCTGCATCCAACAATGCACAAGAGATGATTGCAGATCTTTCGCTTAAGTATAACCGTGCAAGACAGGCAAGTATTACACAGGAATTGACCGAAATCGTTGCAGGAGCATCTGCAATTGAGTAAGAGAGTGAGGTATAGAGATGGAAAACAATATTGGAAAGATCACTCAGATTATCGGTGCGGTATTGGATATTAAGTTTGCGGAGGGAAATCTTCCGGAGATTAACGATGCAATTGAAATTATGACAAAAGACGATAAGAGACTTGTCGTTGAAGTAGCACAGCATTTAGGAGATGACATTGTAAGATGTATTGCCATGGGCCCTACAGATGGATTGGTTCGTGGAATGGATGCGAAAGCTACAGGAGCACCGATTTCTGTTCCGGTTGGGGAGAAGACATTGGGTCGTATGTTCAATGTTTTGGGAGAACCAATTGATGAAAAACCAGCACCGGAGGGTGTGCAATATAAACCGATTCATAGAAAGGCACCTGCTTTTGAAGAGCAGTCTACATCTACAGAAATTCTTGAGACTGGAATTAAGGTCGTTGACCTTCTTTGTCCATATCAGAAGGGTGGTAAGATCGGATTGTTCGGTGGTGCCGGAGTTGGTAAGACCGTATTGATTCAGGAATTGATTACAAATATCGCTACTGAGCACGGTGGATATTCGGTATTTACCGGAGTTGGAGAGCGTACCCGTGAGGGAAATGACCTTTATTATGAAATGACAGAATCTGGTGTTATCGAGAAGACTGCCATGGTATTTGGTCAGATGAATGAGCCGCCTGGAGCTCGTATGCGTGTAGGACTTACCGGACTTACCATTGCTGAGAACTTCCGTGATGAGGCCGGAAAGGATGTGTTGTTGTTTATCGATAACATCTTCCGTTTTACACAGGCAGGTTCCGAGGTGTCTGCGTTGTTAGGTCGTATGCCTTCCGCCGTAGGTTACCAGCCTACATTACAGACAGAGATGGGAGCTTTGCAGGAGCGTATCACTTCTACAAAGAACGGATCCATCACATCGGTTCAGGCTGTATATGTGCCGGCCGATGACTTGACTGACCCTGCTCCGGCTACTACATTTGCTCACTTGGATGCCACAACGGTACTTTCCCGTAATATTGTGGAACTGGGTATTTATCCTGCGGTAGATCCATTGGAATCTACTTCCCGTATTTTGGATCCTAGAATCGTAGGAGAGGAGCATTATAAGGTAGCCCGTGGTGTGCAGGAAATTTTGCAGAGATATAAGGAATTGCAGGATATCATTGCCATGCTTGGTATGGATGAATTATCCGAAGACGAGAAGGTATTGGTTAACCGTGCAAGAAAGATTCAGAAATTCCTGTCTCAGCCATTCTTTGTTGCAGAGCAGTTTACCGGATATGAAGGAAAATATGTTCCACTTTCAGAGACAATTCGTAGTTTCAAAGAAATTTTGGATGGAAAACATGACGATATTCCAGAAAGTTATTTCTTAAATGCAGGAAGCATTGAAGATGTTTTAGAGAGAGTGAAATAGGAACATTGCAAAGCAATAGAAAGAGGAGGAAGACGAATGGCAGAGAATAAGTTATTTCATGTGCAGGTCGTTTCTCCAGATCGTATCTTCTATGAAGATGACATTGAGATGTTAGAAGTGAGGACAACAGAGGGAGAAATCGGTGTGTATGCCGGACATATCCCTTTGACCTCCATCATTGCACCTGGTGTGGTTCGTTTTATGGTGAATGGAGAGACGAAGGAGGCTGCACTTCATGATGGATTTTTGGAAATTCTTCCTGAGAAAGTAGTGATTCTGGCAGAATCCTGTGAATGGCCGGATGAAATTGATATTCATCGTGCGCGAGAAGCGAAGGTTCGTGCAGAACGCCGTTTGAAAGGCTCAGAAGGTGAGATTAACGAAAAAAGAGCAGAACTTGCACTTCGAAGAGCGCTTCTTCGTTTGCAGTTGGGCGAGAAATATGGAAAATAGTTTCATAAGAATAAAGAAAAGGGAAAGGTTGCTTCGAAAAAGCAACCTTTCCCTTTTCGCGTTTTATAGAAAGGCTTGTCCTATATAGCCACCTTATGGCTTTGAGGATAAGAATTCGGAAAAAATTCTTTGATTCGTTCCCGTGCATAAGAAAGGATGGTATCTACGATATAACAGCAGATTTCCGTAATATAGTAGCAATCCGTAAAATGTGTGTGGGAAGTCTCGGCGTAAGTGCGATGGGTTTCCTTTATCTTCTGACAGATGCTATTTACTGTGCAGGAGGTAGAAGAAATGTTATGGGAAAGCGTGCTTTTTGCTTCTTTAAAATAAGAACGTAACGCAAACTTTAATTCCTTCTCATATTTACAATGTGCCGGTAGATTTCCACGGAAAAATACATTATGAGGATAGGTAAAATAATCGGCTACATGGTGTAAAATAATTCCTAAGTGTCTGCAAAAGTAACTGGTAATTCCTTTTTTATAATCGTACTTTTCCATTAAAAGAGACAGCTCATGTTGGAGAAGAGGAAAAGTTTCTTGTATACAATGTCTACGGGTTAGGAAGGAAGGCATACAGTCTGGAAGAATGCTGCCCCAATAAAAAGAAAATTTGTGTTGAAAAAGAAGACTGTTCGTGTTGCTCTGTAATAACTGGTTTGCAAGTGCAATGTGTGATTTCTTTCGCATAATAAAAACTCCTTTTCATAAACCCCATTAATTCCTATTTTGATTCTATACCACATTATTTGTAAACACAACAGGAAAAATATAACATATGAGGTAATTTTTTCGTTACTGTATTTGCAATCTACAAAGAGTTTTCGTTTGAAAATGCCATGATAATCTGTTATTATGATTTGAATGGTAAGGCAATGATACCAGGGTAAAAAAGTCTGAACCCATATGGGCTTGTGGGTGTGTGGGGGGGAATGTCCTTTTGACCCCGGCATCGTGCAATTAAAGTAAGAAAATCAATGTAAAAATGTAATTACATGGAGGCGTTTTATGAGAAAAGATCGAAAAAAACTTACAGCTATCCTGCTGGCACTTACAGTAGCAGTCAGCAATATGGCAGTACAGTCAGTTGATGTGGAGGCAGCTAAGATGAAAGCTTCTTCATTTAAGTTAAATGCAACAAAGAAAACCTTATATGTAGGACAGAGCACTACTCTAAAGGTAAAGAAGGTAACTCCTTCTAAAGCATCCAAGGCAGTAACCTGGACTACATCCAGCAAAAAGATTGCAACGGTCGGTGCAAAGGGAAAGGTAACTGCAAAGAAGGAAGGAACGGCAAAAATTACAGCAATCAGCAGGAACAACAAGAAAGCAAAGGCTGTTTGTAAGATTATTGTAATAGAGAAGGAAAACACAACAGGAGACGTAACAAATGCGCCAGTAACAGCAACGAGTGCCCCAAGTACACAGGTACCAGTGGGAAAGGTAACAAATGCCCCAAGTACAGCAGATCCAGCGGGAACAAAAATGAATGTGCTAGGAACAGCAGATCCAGCAGAAACAGTAACAAATACTCCAAGTACACAGATACCAGCGGAAACGGTAACAAATGCCCCAAGTACAGCAGATCCAGCAGGGATCCTAACAGAAGAAGCAAGCACAGCCCCAGGATCTACAGGAATGCCAATGGAAGAAGCAAGTGTCGGGCCGGAAGCAAGCATAACACCGACGGAAGAAGCAAGTGCCGGGCCAGAAGTAAGCGTAATGCCAACGGAAGAAGCAAGTGCTGAGCTAGAAGTAAGCGTAATGCCAACGGAAGAAGCAAGTGAAGCCCCAGAAGCGAGCATAACACCAACAGAAGAAGTAAGTACAGCACCTGAAACAACAGGAACTCCCGCAGAAGTATCAAGTGAAGAACCGTTATCAACCATAATGCCAACGGAAGTACCAAGTGAAGAACCATTACCAACCATAACTCCAATAGTAGTTCCAACCGCCACTGTTCCACCTACAGGGGGAGCCATCGTGTATTCCGGTGCGTATGGAAATACCACATGGACTATCGATCAAGATGGTTTCCTGGAAGTAAAAGGAACTGGAGATATGTATGATGCAGTAGATAAAAGGGACAATGATTGGTTTAGCCAATTGGCAACTCTACCGGCATGGTCGCAATATAGGGATGAAATTACAAGTGCCAGAATAGAAGTGACCGGTGCAACACATTTGGAGGGGCTTTTTTTCGGATGTACGGAATTAGAAAGTGTGGAGTTAGACAATTTAGATACCACAAAAGTAATGGATATGAGTGCTATGTTTTATAGATGTGAAAGTCTGAGTAATTTAGATTTCAGTAATTTTGACACTTCAAACGTAACCGATATGAGTTATATGTTTAGAAGGTGCGATGGTATAAGAGAGTTGAATTTTAGTAATTTCCATACTTCCAAAGTTGAAAATATGCGTGGTATGTTTTGGGGATGTAATGCCCTAAGAAGTATAGATGTCAGCAGCTTTGATACTTCAAAAGTCACGGATATGGGGTATATGTTTGCCGGTTGCTGGAACGTAAGTAGTCTGGAAATCACAAATTTTAATACTTCAAAAGTGAAAAAGATGGACAGGATGTTTGGCGATTGTACCAATGTAACCAGTTTGGATGTCAGATACTTCGATACCTCAGAAGTTGAGAATATGGATGGGATGTTTGATGACTGTCCTAATCTAACTACAATCAGGACACCGAAAAAAACTGCAACAGTAGTTCCGGCTTTACCAGAAGGTATATGGGAAGATGGCAAAGGAAATACATATACAACGTTTCCGGTAAATGCAACTAAGAGTATGATCTTAATAAAAGCAGAAAGTGCAGTTATATTGTGAGAAAATGAAAATCAAAGATTTCCGGAAATAAACGGAAAGATTGTGGTAGTGTATAGCAAAACCAGCATTCTACAAGGGTTTCTCTGAGTTAATAAGAATAGAAAAAAACTTTCCAAAATGTGTAGTTTTTTGGAAAATTTTTTTATTTTCTTGAATTTTTATGTTGACAAATTATTAAAAAAATGTTAAAAATTGGTTTGTATTAAATATATCATTTCACATCACAGAGTTACACTTTGCCCATACAGCTATGGAATAAAAGGAACACATAAGGTGAATTCGGGTAATGGGTAACAATAGGAGGAACATTTTCATGAAGAAAACAAATTGTTTGGCAAAGCGATTTATGGCATTTATGCTTATGCTGGCATGTGTCATTACTCTTTTGCCACAGGGAACATTGGTAGCAGAGGCTTCCACAACAATCGTAACCGCACCTAGTGCTGTTACAAATGGAAGCAAAAATAACATTTGGGTAGATGGAAGTGCTTACGTAAATAAGAAGGATGCAGACTCGAACAATCTGGATCTGATCAAATGGGAAAAGACAGGAACAAGCAATTACATCCTGTATCTGCCATCTTCTGTTGATTTGAGTAAATTGACGGTATGGCATACTTTTTCCGATACCTTGTATGTGGACGGAACAGAAGTACAAAACGGGGAAGTAACCGATGTATTTAAAAATGCAGGAAATTTTGAGCTTCGTTCAGGAAGTAATACTTACTATCTCAAAGTGATGCATTCTACAAATATTAATACATTGTTTATGACCACAACAGCAGGAAACTTAGACAAAGTCAATGCAAAAAAAGGAAACAAAGATAGCGGAGATGTGGTTTACGTTGATGCAGAAGGAAATGCGGCTACTGTTGGATTGGATGAGATTAAAGGTCGTGGAAATTCATCCTGGGAAGCAGCAAGCTATTTTGGGAAATATCCTTATAACATTAAGCTTGCTAAGAAAAAAGCGTTGTATGGCATGAAGGAATCAAAAAAATGGTGTCTGTTGGCCAATGACTTTGACCAGGCATTGCTTCGAAACAAATTTATTTTTGATATTGCAGAAGAAGCGGGAATGGCATTTACGCCAGACCATGAATTTGCAGATGTTTACGAAAATGGAAGATACATCGGAAACTATTTGGTTACTTCCAAAATTGAAATTGCAAAGAATCGTATTGATATTTTTGATCTGGAAGGAGCTACAGAAGACGCAAATAAGGGAGTGGATCTTGAAACATTATCCAGAACCTATATGCGTGGAAGCAGTGCAAATGGAAATGCAGCAGACTATGGTGCAAATACATGGAAATATGTAAATATTCCAAATGACCCGGAGGATATTACTGCAGGATACTTATTAGAGTTTGAATTATATGAGAGATATGGTTCAGAGGCCAGTGGATTTGTAACAGGCAGAAGTCAGCAGGTAGTATGTAAATCCCCGGAATTTGCCTCAAAAAATCAGGTAAAATACATTAGAAACTATTATCAGGAAATGGAAGATGCTGTGTACGCATCGGACGGATATAACAGTAAAGATAAATACTATACCGATTATGTAGATTTGGAATCTGCGGCTGAAATGTATATTTTGGAAGAACTTTCTATGGAAGTGGATGCGGTAGCTACCAGCTTCTATGTATACAAGAACACAGACGATAAATTTTACTTTGGACCGGCATGGGATTTTGACTGGTCATTAGGTGGGTATGACCATCCAAATCGTCAGAATCTTTTAGACCCAAATAAGTTGATCTTAAATACAAAGACAATCTACAGTCAGGGAAGCTGGAACAAAAATCTTACTTTGCTTGGCGCCTTGACAAAGCATAGTGATTTTATGGAGACTGTTTACAAAGTATGGGAGACAAAATTTGCTCCATTGTTGCAGGTTTCTGTTGGGCAGGTAGAGCCATATACAGATAAAGTAAGAAGTATTCAGGACTATGCAGGTACCATTAAAGGTTCTGCGGAAATGAATTTTGACCAGTTCCCTAAGACAGTAAACACCAATTATTGGAGTAGCAAGAAAACTGGAAAGAATTTCACAGAAGCAGTAAACTATTTAGATAACTTTGTAAAGAAACGTGTGGCCTATCTAAATAAACAATGGGCAACAAAGAGTACCTTATATTTTGATAACAGTGTTGTAAATTGGTCAGATGCATACGCATATGTATGGAACAATACATCAGACGGAAAAGTATTTGAAGGAACCAAATTGGATGGAACCAATGTTTATGAGTTCAATATTCGTGGATCCTATGCCAATGTAATCTTTAAAAATACGAAAAGCACTTGGGAAAAACAGACAGAAGATCTTTCAATTGTAAGTGGGAAAAATTGTTTTAAAGCAACCGGATCAAAGTATGTTAACAACAGACAGAAGTATTATGGAGAATGGTATCAGTACGGACAAGCAGTTGAAACCACAGCTCCGGCTACCGCTGGACCAGACATTTCTGGAAATGTGGCATATTTTGATAATACAAATGCAAATTGGGGTTCTGTGTATGCTTATGTATGGAATACTTCTTCGGATGCCACTGTATTTCCAACAGAAAAGATTGCAAACACAAATCTTTATAAGGTAACCGTAGAGGGAACTTATAAGAACTTGATTTTTAAGAATACAGATGGAAAAAACAATTGGAATTTGCAAACTGTGAATTTGTTGATGCCTGGGGCTACAGGAAATAATTGTTATAAGCCAAATCATGGAGGAAATAAACCTTCCGGAAGCTGGTACACTTATGTGGAGCCAACACCAATAGTAACAGCAACACCAATAGTAACGTCAACACCAATAGTAACAACAGCACCGATAGTGACAGCAACACCAGAGGTAACAGAAACACCAGTAGTAACGTCAACACCAGAGGTGACAGCAACACCAGTAGTAACAGCAACACCGGCGGTGACAACCTCACCGGTAGTAACTGCTACTCCAAGCCCAAGTAATTCAGTGACAGTATATTATAGTAGTAGCTGGAGCAACACTTATATTCATTATGCAGTGGAAGGAAAGTCATGGACTGCAATTCCTGGTGTTGCAATGACCGCAACTACAGAGCGTGCCGGATACAATTGCAAATATGTGATTGATCTTGGAGAGGCAAACAGTGTGCAGGTATGCTTCAATAATGGAAGCGGAGTATGGGATAGCAAGAATTCACAGAATTATACTTTGTATGCCGGTGAATACGGAATCAAAAACGGAACTGAGAAAAAACTTGGTGATGTGGAAGACAATAAATTGACCGTATATTACAGCACAGGATGGTCACAGGCATATATTCACTACAAGGTGGACAATGGTATATGGACAACCCTTCCTGGATTGAAGATGTCAGTTAGTGACAACAGTGCATATACTTATATGTATGTAATAGACCTTGGAACAGCCAGTGGAGCTATGGTTTGCTTTAATAACGGTGGAAGCGATTGGGACAGCAAGGGCGGAAGCAACTATTACGTCAGTGGACAGAAAGTAGCTATTCGAAATGGTTGTGTGATTCCGTTGAATTAAATATAAGATAAGAAAAAGCCGAATCCAAAGGGGTTCGGCTTTTTGTGTTACATGTCATCCATAAAAACAAAAGGCCCACCATGTTACGCATGTAGCAAAGCTACCTAGGCTTGGTGGGAACGATTACTTATAATATACTTTGTTTGGGACAATTTGTCAATCAAAGATTGTGGTTTGTAGCATAAAAGTTATTGTACAGAGGTAGGTATTTTCGATACCGAAGATACCGTATGAAAGTTAACCGTTACAGTATAGGCTTTTGACGCCTTAATCTATATAGTAAACTTCGTCTCCTATAATGCAAGGCTTCTATCAAGTGGAGTGAAGATATTTCGTATAGTGTTCTAATTGTAATAGATATATAAAAGTCTTGTAAAAGAATGGAAAAGAAGGGGGCGAGATTTCATGATAAAATGAGATGGTAATAAAATGATTTGCAATGGACAGATTATTTCTCAACATATTAGGGGGGATTTCTATGAGAAGAAAGCAGAGAAAGGGAAAACGATGGACCGCTATGGTGTTATGCATTTCTATGTGTTTGGCAGGCGTGTCTGGAGGGAATTGTTATGATAAGATAAAGGCAGAGACTCAGGAGACCGTGGGAACAGAAGGGGAAAAGCCTACGATAAGAGAGAAGTATATGCCATATATAAAAGAGTTGAAAGACGGATTTCACCAACAGAGCAATGTGGGGAAGAATAACTACAAGACTTGGAGTGCTCCGATACAGTCTTACCTTCAGCCTTTGGAAGATGGGGCTTTTCAAAGAGTGGAAGGCTGGAACGAAGAGAAGAAAGTTGTGATTGAAGAGTATGACAAGAACCTTACAAAAAAGAAAGAGCAGAGTATTTCTTATGAATTGCCATTGTTTGGCGGGTATTTTTATGGAGAAGAGAATCAGTTTTTCATTTATGGCCAGGAAAATACCCAGGAAGACGATAATTGTGAGGTGCTTCGAATTGTAAAATATGATAAAAACTGGAACCGGCTGGCAGCCGTATCTGTTTTTGGTGCCAATACATTGGAGCCCTTTGATGCAGGTAGTCTCCGGGTAGCAGAAGCCAATGGAAAATTGTTCGTCCATACCTGCCACACCATGTACAAATCTTCCGATGGGAAAAATCATCAGGCCAATATGACCTATGTAATAGAGGAAAGCGGAATGGAGATCATTGACCAGAATTATTGTGTGTCTAATATTTCCACAGGGTATGTCAGTCATTCCTTTAATCAGTTTGTGGTTGCACAGGGCGAGGATCTGTATCGGGTGGATCATGGAGATGCACATCCAAGAGCATTGACCATTACAAAATGCAATCAAAATGCCATTGACCAATGCACTTCTACAAATGTACTACAGATTCCGGGAACAGTTGGGGATAATCATACAGGGGTATCTGTAGGCGGTTTTGAAAAGGCAGGAGAGCAACTGCTGATCGCAGGAAATGCAGCTCCTTTGACTTCTTATGGATTATGGCAGCAGGATGCTTATCGAAATGTATTTTTGACTACCACTTCCAGTGATCTTCAGAGTACCACTGTAACATGGGTTACCAACTATAGCGCCAGTGATGGGGTGACCATCACCACACCACATTTAGTGAAAGCCGATGAAAATCGACTCTATCTCATATGGGAAGAACAAAAACAGCAAAACGGCAACAAGACCAACTGCATCAAAATCGCAACAATAGATGCAAATGGAAATCAGATTGGGTCTACTGCTACATTTTATGGAAAGTTATCGGATTGTAAACCGGTCTACACAGCGGAAGGGAAGCTTTGCTGGTATACTGCAGATAATAGCAGGCCAAGCTATTTAGTGGATGAAGAGGATTTGGCATACAAGACATACGAATGTAAAGAAGTATTGTTATATGAAGTGGACACCAATAAATTAGCGGAATACCAATGTGCAGATTTGGATTTCAGTAAGGTAGAGATAAAACTAAAACAGGATGAATTTACAGAAACTACGGATGGACAGTATAATGTGGAAATCGAAGTAGAATATGAAGGCTGTAAATTAGAGGAGAACAAAGATTATATTGTGCAGGTGCAGCAATGGATCAATTGGTATACGGATGACGATACCTACTCAAAAACGGGAAAAGGAATCGTAAAGGTTTATGGAATCGGTTTCTTTTCTGGTGTCCAGACCAAAAACTTTCAAGTGAAAAAAAGGGTCATCGACATTGGAGCTGCAGAAGTTTCCCTGGCGGAACCGGATTATGTCTATTGTTATTCTGGAAAAGCCGTACAACCGGGATTTATCATGAAGGTGGAAGGGAAGACTTTGGACCGTGAGGAAGATTACACGGTGGAGTATACCAATAATACAAATGCAGGGGAGGCTACCGCGACCCTTAGAGGAAAGGGAAATTATACAGGTACAAAGACAGTTACTTTCCAGATTCAACCTCTGAATATAGAAACATCGGCAAAAGTAACCATGAAAGCCGGAACCTGTATTTCAGACGGAAAGACAGAATTTGTGCCGGATGTGACAGTAAAAGTTGGGAAAAAAGTCTTAGAAGAAAATGTAGAGTATACACTTTCCTATGAGAACAATATCAATCCGGGGACGGCAAAAGCGGTTATTACAGGAATTGGAAACTACACAGGAAAAATTGAAAAAGAATTTGAAATTTCTGCTTCTGCAAAACAGTCCGAAGCGACTTCAGAAACCGCTTCCGAAGATGTTTCGGAAAGCTACGGTAAGAAAATAAAAAAAGGAAAGAAGATTCTGTGGAAGCTGAAAACCGGAGATGGTTATACGGTGCAAAATGCGATTTACTATGCACAGGCAGATAAAAAACATGCATATGTCATAAAAGTTCCAAAGGGCACTTACAAATATGACAGATGTTTTTCTATTACAGGAAAAAATCTGACAGTAGATTTTACGGGGGTAACTTACAAGCGAGAGAGCTATGCAGGACATTTTTTATCCATCGGACAGACAGGAAAGAAGTATAATGGAGCGAAAAATATTACCATAAAGGGTGGAACCTTTGATAATGGAACTGGCAGTTATTCTGCAGATTTATGCGTGATCTCTCATGCAGAGAATATAAAGATAAAGGGAAGTGTTTTTAAATTCCTTCCAAAAAAGAAACTGGGTGCAAGCGGCGGAAATGCCCATATGATTGAGACTTCTGCCGTGAATAAATTGACCATTCAAAATTGTAAATTTTACAATAATACCAATTGTAAATTCAATAATGAAGCCATACAGATGGAATCCAATCAAAATGAGAAGAGTATGCTGGTCCATGCAAAGATATTTACGGATAGAGATGGAACCACCACCAAGAATGTTACGATCCAGGGCTGTTATTTCCAGGGATTTCGATATGGATGTGGCAGCAATCATCTGAGCAGCAAGGATACATTCACAAATATGAAGTTCTTAAATAATACGTTTGTGGGAGCTACAAAATATGCCATTTGTCTGTACCGTTATAAAGGGGTAAAGATTTCCGGAAATAAATTAAAGAATAGTGGCAGCTTGTATCAAAACCAGCATTCCACAGGAATTTCTGTTGGAAAGTAAGATAGAAAAAAGCCTTTCAATAGCTAGCACTTTAGAGTGTAGCTGTTGGAAGGCGTTTTTACTTTATAGGAAACTTCGTCTCCTATAAAGCAAAAACGCTCCGCGAGGATGCGCAGTTCGCGGAGTAGAAGTTAATTGCTATGCAATACCGCGAACGCGCTAGAGTTTTGCAAGCAAAACTCTTTTTTATATACAGGATGACTATCGTTTTAAAATCTTTTTGGCAAATTTTTTCAAACGATATTTTGGTGTGTTTTCCAGTTCTGTGTGAAGTTTTTGGATGATTGTACCGCAGGCTAAAACTAGGTCGTCCGTTGCATAAGAAAGCTCTTCATCCGAAGCCTTGGAAATCTCGTTGTAGAAAAGTATACCATCTGCGTGTTGTAAATATTCTTTTGCTAACTTTTGATTCTGTTCTTCAAATTGCGCCAGAAATTCCATTTTTTGTGCATGGGTAAACCGGGTAAGCTGTTCCAGTTTCATCTTAGGAGGATGCTCCAGGGATAAGT
>JBGVLO010000263.1:0-16509 GCA_045124315.1 Lachnospiraceae bacterium | reverse complement strand
TTTTTATTATAATGATAATGGAGAAAAAAAAAAATTTTTTATTTCCGATATTATGGAACCTGTTCGTTCAGAGAATACAACAGAAGAGAAAAAAGAATCTGAAGTTTATGTGGATGGGAGAGGACAGCTTTTTGAGGTTCATGAATTTAGAGAAGTGACAATTCCGGGTGCAGGAGAACCAGATCCATATTTTGATGAAGATCTTCCGGAAGAGAAAGATGACTGGGGCGAAGCTCCTTCTATGGAAAAACAATCATTTGAAACGGAAGACAAGTTTGAAACGGAAGACAAGTTTGGAATGGAAGACAAGTTTGGAATGGAAGACAAATTTGAAGCGGAAGATAATTTTGAAATGGAAGAGAAAAATCCCGCTGATTTTTTCAGACCGTTTGAAACAGCAAAAGCGGAAAAGGTTGATCCATTTTTATCAGACACAGAAGAAAAGTTTTCCGATTCATTTATGAAAGAACCAGAACCGGTTCAAAATTTTTTGAATGAGCAAGCAATGACTGAAGAAGAACCGGGAAGAGAAGAGAAACTCAATGATCCGGAGATGGAAGTTATGAGGAGAATTGAGCGCGAGCAGTTGGAAAGACTTCGTCGAGAAGAAGAAATACAGGCAAATCGTATAAAGATGGGAGCAGGATTTGGAACACAAAGTTTTGAACAACAAGAAGGAAAAAAGGTTGAGGAACAAAAAATAGAAGAAGTTCGATTGTCTAAAGAAGAACCGGCTACAGACTTCTTTTCGGGATTGTCCGCTCCAGCAGAGGAGGCACCTATTTCTTTGCATGAATTAAGAATGCAACAAGAAGAGGACAATGGTTACGTTTCATTGCCGAAACCTTCAAATGACAGTGCGTATTTCTCGAATTCTTTTTCTCAAGGAGGAGAAAAAGAGAAAAAGGAAGAAAGTGAAATTCCTCCTGTCTCCGTCAACTCATTTTCGGAAGAACAAAAAGAGGAAAAGGAATCTGCAGATAATTTTGCTTCCTTCTCATCGGATTGGTTGACAAAGGGACGTACGGATGATAAAGCGGCTGAAAATTCTATCGATTTCGAACTAGAACATACATGTTTTCAATCGGGTGAAAAAATAGAACGAGGTGGATTTAAGAGTTTTCGCGATTTTGAATCAGAATTATAGCAGAAAAGAGGTTGCGTATGAGCAAAAAAATAGTAGTTAAGGAAAATGGAAACCCAATTTATGATATATGGATTGAAAACAGCTATACTGCATTTGAACAGGTATTGAGACAATTAAAAACAGCGGGACACCGTGTGTGTATCGTTTCAGATACAGAGATTAGCAAACATTATATGGAGGATGTAGTAGAAATTGTAAAAGACTATTCATCTATGGTTGAGACCTTTACTCTTCATCCAGGAGAGCAGTACAAGAATCTAGATTCTGTGAATCAGTTATATGAGTACTTAATTCAGTCAAAATTTGATAGAAATGACTTTTTGATCGCGTTAGGTGGCGGAGTAGTGGGCGATCTTACTGGATATGTTGCTGCTACCTATTTGAGAGGAATCTCTTTTATTCAGATGCCAACTACATTGTTATCTATGGTTGATAGTAGTATAGGTGGAAAGACAGGTGTGGATTTTTCTGCATACAAGAATATGGTAGGAGCATTTAAGCAACCAAAAGCGGTCTATATCAATACATCTACATTAAAGACCCTGACGCCTCGTCAGTTTTTTAGTGGTTTTGGTGAAGTTACGAAGTATGGATACATACAAGATAAAGAGTTTGATTTATGGCTACAGAAGAATGTGGACGCACTTAGAAATATGGATAGTGAAGCTCTTGAGTATATGATTTATCGTAGCTGTGATAACAAACGAGTGGTTGTGGAGGAAGATCCGACAGAGAAGGGAATTCGCGCAACTTTGAATTTTGGTCATACATTAGGCCATGCCATTGAAAAGATGATGGATTTTCAATTGTTACATGGAGAATGTGTTTCTATCGGTATGGTTGCAGCTGCCTATATGTCATATAAGAGAGGTATGATTGCTAAGGAAGATTTAGAGCAGATAAAGAAAACATTAGTTGCGTTTGAATTACCAATCACTGTGTCCAGTCTAAATGAAGAGGATTTGATTGACATCACAAAAAATGACAAAAAGATGGATGCTGGAAAGATCAAGTTTATTTTGCTGGATGGAGTAGGACATGCTATTATTGATTCTACAGTAACCAACGAAGAAATGTTAGATGGTTTTCGATATGTAGCAGAATCCTAAAAGGTTACAGTGTTATAGTTCACAGGTATGTGAACTGTAGCAGATTTGGGCAATGCTGCGCATGAAAAATTGTCCAAACCTGCACCCGGTAGACTATCATGCGGCATTTTCGGTACCGAAAATACCTGTGAACAGTAACCCTAAAAGATATATTAATAGAAAATGGAGAAGTTATGAAAAAATGGATTTCGATGGTTGTGCTGGGTGTGCTAGTTATATTTGATCAATTTACTAAGTATCTGGCGCAGGCAAACTTACAGGGAAAAGAAGGAATACCGATCATAAAAAATGTGTTGGAACTGCATTATCTAGAAGGTGGAAACACAGGAGCTGCTTTCGGTATTTTGGAAGGGAAAACTGTATTATTAGGTATATTTTCTCTTCTGGTGTCTATTGTAATGCTTGGAGTATATTTTTGGATGACAAACAAGAAAGAATACAGTAAAGTATCCTGGTGTTTGATTTTTATGATAGCCGGTGCAGTTGGGAATTGTATTGACCGTTTACTCAATCAATATGTCATTGATTTTATATATTTTAAGTGGATAGACTTTCCGATTTTTAATGTAGCAGATATTTATGTGACAGTATCTGCTATTGTAATGTTTTTGATGATTCTATTTATGAAAGAAAAAACAGATTCGGAGGATGATGAGGTTAGACAAAATGCCTGAGATGAGAGAATATGTAGTGACAGACTTAGTTGGATTGAGAATTGATAAAGTATTGTCAGAGTTAGAGTCAGAATTGAGCAGATCCTATATTCAAAAGATAATTAAAGAAGGAAATGTCAAAGTAAACCAGAAGATAGTAAAAGCAAACTATAAAGTTGCTGCTGGTGACCAAATCGTTTTTGAAGTGCCAGAACTGGTAGAGATGGATATTCTGCCGGAAAAGATGGAGTTGGATATTTTGTATGAAGATGATGATGTGATATTGATCAATAAAGGAAAAGGAATGGTCGTACATCCTGCTGCAGGACATTATTCTGGTACCATTGTAAATGGATTGTTATACCATTGCCAAGGACAATTGTCTGGAATAAACGGGGTGATGCGTCCTGGAATTGTACACAGAATTGATATGAATACTACGGGAGTCATTGTTGCTTGTAAAAATGACAAGGCTCACAGGGATTTAGCAGAACAGCTAAAGCAACATAGTATTACAAGAAAGTATAATGCAATTGTGTATAATTGTTTTCAGCAAGAGGAAGGTACTATAGAAGGGCCCATAGGAAGACATCCTGTGGATCGAAAAAAAATGGCAATTAACTACAGAAATGGTAAGGATGCAGTTACCCATTATCGAGTTTTGGAAAATTTACAGGGGAAATATGCGTTGGTGGAATGTCAACTGGAAACGGGAAGAACCCATCAGATTCGAGTGCATATGGCAAGTATACAGCATCCTCTTTTGGGTGAC
This sequence comes from Lachnospiraceae bacterium, assembly GCA_045124315.1. GTDB lineage: Bacteria > Bacillota > Clostridia > Lachnospirales > Lachnospiraceae > CAG-411. Next base: position 12,828 of record JBGVLO010000263.1, on the reverse strand, counting down.
GATGTATATGGTCCGCAGAAGAGTCCATATCATTTGCAGGGGCAGGTTTTGCATGCCCGAGTGTTGGGGTTTGTGCATCCAACCACAAAAGAGTATATGGAATTCGAGGCACCTTTGCCGGAGTATTTTCAAAAACTTCTAAAGGGACTTAATAGTACGTATTTAGATGAAATGTAAAATTATATATGGAATAAAGGCAAGATTGTGATTGCGCGGTCTTGCCTTTTGTGATTTCTAAGGATGTCTGCGCGTTCTTTGTGAAATACTGAAATGAGCTTACTGGTGTCGAAATCAACTAAAGATTTCTGGAGTAGAGTAAAAGGGTGTAAATGACATGTTTTGAATGTTTTACTACATAAGTAGAATGTGATAAAATAAGTAAAAACAGTACGGTTTTTCAAAAAGATTCTATACATTTAGAATGAAAAATGATATGATATTTAGTAAGAGAGAAAGTGGTGGAATGTGTTTCTTATCATTTTTTTATCATTGTTAAGTGCAAATGGCAAGCTTAGCGCATATACATCAATCTTACAACAGAAAGCAAGGCTCTGCTAAACGAAAGAGAAAGATAAAATGGAGGAGTAGTTGTGAAAGAGATAAAATTACATGAAGGGGAAATGAACATTATGGAATTGTTGTGGTCCAATAAGGAATTGGCCGCAAAAGACATGGCAAAGATTATCAAAGAATATGTAGGGTGGGAGAAAAATACTACATATACTGTTATTAAACGTTTGATTGATAAAGGATTGGTTGCGCGTGAAGAACCAGGATTTGTGTGCCGTGCATTGGTTTCGAAACGTATGGTACAGCAGTCAGAAACGATGAGTTTTCTGAATAAATTTTATGGTGGTTCTATGGAGACGTTTATATCCGAATATGTTCGACTTCAGGATTTGTCAGCAACAGAAATCGAATTGTTAGAAAAGGTTGTTCGCGAGCAGAAAGTTTGAAGAGAGGTGTTTCAAGACGAAGCGAATGCATTGTGTTGGAACCGGGAAGAACAATATACGAAAATAGATACTTGATTGCCATAAGTGAAATGATGTGGCAATTGAATGAGAAAAGACTGTAAGAATACTGTGAGTGTTGAAATGGGAGTACTTGCAGTATTCTTTTATGTATCGTGTTTGAACGGGAAAGAGGGGATAATATGGTAAAGAGGGATTCCTATCATGAACAACAGAAAAAGGAACAGACGAAAATACTAAATGCTTTATTGAAAATCTTGCCTTTGTTTGTGACCGATTATTTTCATTACATGGATCAACGCACATCCATAAATACACAGGTTGCTTATGCAAGAAATATACAATTGTTTTTTTCGTTTATGCAGGCCTCCAATCCTCAGTATGCAACCTATGAATTAAAGGATTTTAAATATTCGGATATGGAGAAGGTATCACCAGCCGATATTGAAGAATATAAGCGGTATTTAAAAGTGTATGAACAAGATGGAGTAGAGCGTACCAATTCCGAACGTGGAATTGCCAGGAAGATGTCCGCATTGAGAAGCTTATATGGTTTTTTGCAAAGAAGAGAATATATCACATCTAACCCTTGCTTGTATGTAGATATGCCAAAACTTCATGAGAAAGAAATTATTCGAATGGATCCGGATGAAGTTGCCATGTTATTGGACTATGTGGAAGAAGGGGATCCTTCTATGACAGATCAACAACGTTGTTATCACGAAAAAACAAAGATACGGGATTTGGCTATCTTTACTTTGTTTTTGGGAACGGGAATACGAATCTCAGAGTTGGTAGGATTGGACATTGGTGATATTGATTTTAAAAATAATTGTATCAAGGTTGTAAGAAAAGGTGGAAACGAAATGTTTGTTTACTTCGGAGATGAAGTTCATGAGGCTCTGGAGGATTATATTGTTCGGGAACGTTCTCATGTAATTCCACAGCCGGGACATGAAAATGCACTGTTCTTTTCTACTCAAAGGAAACGCCTGACTGCCCGTGCTATTCAGAATTTGGTAAACAAATATACATCTCATATTACGGCTAAGCATATTACACCTCATAAGTTTCGTAGTACATATGGCACTACTTTGTATAAAGAAACCGGAGATATTTATTTGGTAGCGGATGTGCTTGGACATAAAGATGTTAACACTACCAGAAAACATTATGCAGCCCAGGATGATGAGAGAAGAAGAAGAGCAGCTTCTTATGTGACTTTGCGTGAAAAATAAGTAAAAGAAAGGATGAAATAATGGTAAAAATAGATTTGGTCACAGGTTTTCTTGGTTCAGGAAAGACTACATTTATTAAAGAATATGCAAAGCACTTAATCGAACAAGGTGAGAACATTGGAATCTTGGAAAATGATTTTGGTGCAGTGAATGTAGATATGATGCTGTTACAGGAACTTAGAGGACAACAGTGTGAGCTGGAGATGATTGCCGGGGGATGCGATGCAGATTGTCATAAACGGAGATTTAAGACAAAGCTTATCTCTATGGCAATGACAGGGTACGACAGAGTTATTGTTGAGCCTTCTGGGATTTTTGAAGTGGAAGAATTTTTTGACCTGCTTCGGGAAGAACCGTTGGATCAATGGTATCAGCTTGAAAATGTAATTACGATCATTCATGCAAATCTGGAGACGGACTTGTCAAAACAGTCCAGATATTTGCTGGCATCTCAGATTGCCCAGTCCGGTTGTGTGTTATTTAGCAGAGGTTCTGAACTTTCCAAACAGGAGAAAGAACATAAAATACAACAGGTAAATGCATATCTGGAGGAGTTTGATTGTCTGAAAAGAATAGCAGAGGATGCGCTGTTCCTAGATTTAAAAGAAATGAAAAAAGAGGATTTATATAAAATACAAAAGGCCGGATATATTTCGGACAGTCATAAAAAAATTTGGTTCAATCAGGATGAAATCTTTCAGTCTGTTTATTTTATGGAGAAAAAAATGGAAAAAACAGACCTGGAGACATTTGTAGAATGCGTATTTTCGGATGTTTCTTGTGGAAATGTCTTTCGTGTCAAAGGATTTATCCAAGAGAATGGTCAGTGGTACGAATTAAATGCCACAAAATCTAAAACGGAGTTGGAACCAATAGAAAATGGACAAGATGTTTTAATTGTGATTGGAGAGCGACTTTCCGAAGAAAACATAAAACAAAAATTGAAATAACAGTATTTTTAACAAGGAAATCGGAATATTGTTATGTGTGGGGTCGATCATATAGGAAGGAAACGAGGTAAAAAAGTGAAATTGATAGTTTGTAAAACAAAATATTTCGTTTTAATGTGTTTTTGCATTGGAATGATTGGGATGATTGCTGGGTGTGGACAGGTAGAAAAGAATGATAAAAATACATTTACAGTTGGATTTGATGCAGAATTTCCTCCTTATGGGTATAAGGATGCAGATGGGGAGTATGTGGGCTTTGACTTATCCCTTGCGGAAGAAGTATGTAAAAGAAATGGCTGGAAATGCGTCAAACAGCCAATCGATTGGAATTCAAAAGATATGGAATTGAAGACAGGAACCATTGATTGCATCTGGAATGGATTTACCATGAATGGACGGGAGAAGGATTATACCTGGTCTTCTGCATATGTGGACAATTCTCAGGTAGTGATTGTAAAAGCCGATTCAGGGATTCAATCATTAGAGGAACTGGCAGGGAAGATGGTGATCGTTCAGGCAGATTCTTCCGCCCTTGCAGCTTTTGAAGGAGAAGATGCAGAGAAAAAAAACAAAGAGCTTGCAGCATCTTTTGCAGATCTTCAACAGGTTTCCGATTACAACAGTGCATTTATGAACTTGGATTCGGGTGTGGCAGATGCAATCTGTATGGATATTGGTGTGGCGAATTATGAAATAGCGGCAAGAGAAAATCAGTATGCAATGCTGGAAGAACATGTATCCAGTGAGCAATATGGTATTGGTTTTAAGTTGGGAAATACAGAATTGCGTGATATTGTGGAACAGACTTTACAGGAAATGTTGGAAGATGGAACTTTTTTGCAGATTGCTGAGGATTGGGATTTAACAACCTGTATCTGTTTGGGTCAAGAGGGAGCAGATTCTGTTATGAAAATGGAAGCAGAGCATTCCGGTAATGGTTTTTCTGTTTCAAAGCTTATAGATATCACAAAACAGTTAGCAAAGGGAATGGAAGCTACTTTGTTGATATTTGTGTTAACTCTGGTGTTTTCTATGCCATTAGGATTGTTGATTTGCTTTATTCGTCGTTCCAAATATCCTGTAGTACAATGGATCGCAAAAATATACATATCAATTATGCGTGGAACACCATTGATGTTACAGCTATTGGTAGTGTTTTTTGGACCTTATTATTTGTTTCATATTTCTTTGTCCCATACCTATCGTTTTTACGCGGTAATTATTGGTTTTTCGTTGAATTATGCAGCATATTATGCAGAGATTTACCGTTCTGGTATTGAGAGTATTCCTGTTGGTCAATATGAAGCAGCAGATGTGTTGGGATATAGTAAGAATCAGATTTTTTGGAAGATTATCTTCCCGCAGATGGTGAAGCGAGTAATGCCTCCAGTAACCAATGAAATTATTACATTGGTAAAAGATACTTCCTTGGCCTTTGCCCTTGCTTATACAGAAATGTTTACTTTGGCAAAACAAGTTGCAGCTGCAGAGGCAAATATTATGCCATTGCTGGCTGCGGGGGTATTTTACTATATCTTTAACTTTGTAGTTGCCTGGGTTATGGAGCAGTTTGAAAAGAAAATGCAGTATTATAAATAGGAGGGATTGCGGTGAAGTATCTGGAAATGAAAAATGTGAAAAAGAATTATGGAGAACTGTCAGTACTAAAAGATATTTCCATTTCTGTAGAAGAAGGGGAAGTAGTTGCCATCATTGGACCCTCAGGTTCAGGAAAATCCACATTATTGCGTTGTGCTACTTTGTTAGAAAAAATGGATGAGGGGACTTTGGGGTTTTGTGGAGAGCGTGCAACAAAACAGGAAGCAGGAAAAACAAGCTATGTTTCTGCCAAAGAGTTGCATCATATAAAAAATCTATTTGGACTGGTATTTCAAAATTTCAACTTGTTTCCCCATTACAGTGTCTTAAAAAATATTGTAGATGCACCAATTCATGTACAGAAGAGGGAAAAGGCCGAGGTGTATGAAGAAGCAAGAATGTTGCTACAGAAAGTGGGATTGGCAGATAGAGAAGAGTATTATCCATGCCAGTTATCTGGAGGACAACAGCAAAGAGTTGCCATTGCCAGAGCATTGGCAATGAATCCGAAGATTTTATTCTTTGATGAACCTACATCGGCTCTCGATCCGGAGATTACTGCTGATATTCTGAAAGTGTTAAAGGAATTATCCGAAGAAAAAATGACCATGGTTATTGTAACCCATGAAATTGATTTTGCCAGAAATGTTGCAGATCGTGTGATTTTTATGGATGGTGGGGTTATAATTGAAGAAGGAAAACCGGAAGAAGTGATCGATAATCCAAGGAATGAAAGGACAAGGGAATTTTTGCAAAGATTGAGTTAGAAGCAAGTTATTAAAAGGAAATATAGATGCCAAAATGGAGTTGAGTTGAAAAGATTTGCTTTTAAATACAGTTGAAAAATCAAAAATAATACAGTAAACTAATTTCGACGCTATGTGTTCCGAGAGAACAGATTAGTTGGACCGAATAAGAGAAAATTTTATGTACAAGAAAGGAGAAACGATTTATGATTCGTGTTGGTATTTTCGGATATGGAAATCTTGGAAGAGGAGTAGAAAGTGCAATTGCCCAGAACTCAGATATGGAGCTTGTGGGAGTATTTACAAGAAGAGATCCATCTAGCGTACAGGTGCGCACACAGGGGGTAAAGGTTTATGCAGAGGAAGCATTAAAAGACATGACAGAAAAGATTGATGTACTGATCTTATGTGGTGGTAGTGCAACGGATCTTCCAGAACAGACACCAAAGTATGCTGCACTTTACAATGTAGTGGATAGCTTTGATACACATGCGCGTATTCCGGAACATTTTGAAAATGTGGATTCTGCTGCCAAGAAGGCGGGAAAGACTTGTGTAATTTCATGTGGATGGGATCCTGGAATGTTCTCATTGAATCGTTTATATGCAAATTGTATTTTACCAGATGGAAAAGACTATACATTCTGGGGAAAAGGTGTTAGTCAGGGACATTCAGACGCCGTTCGTCGAATTGAAGGAGTAAAGGATTGCAGACAGTATACGATTCCTGTAGAAAGTGCTATGACTGCGGTAAGAGAAGGAAAACAACCGGAATTGACTACAAGAGAAAAACATATGAGAGTGTGTTATGTAGTAGCAAAGGAAGGTGCAGATCAGGCAAAGATCGAATCCGAAATTAAAAATATGCCAAATTACTTTGCAGATTATGATACAACCGTACACTTTATTACAGAAGAAGAAATGAAGCGTGATCACAGTGGTCTTCCACATGGTGGAAACGTAATCCGTACAGGTGTGACTGGATTTAATAATGAAAATACACATGTAATTGAATACAGTTTGAAATTAGATTCGAATCCAGAGTTTACTGGTTCAGTTATTGTTGCATACGCAAGAGCGGTATACCGTATGAATCAGGAAGGTCAGAATGGTTGCAAGACGGTATTTGACATTGCACCTGCATACTTATCACCATTAAGTGGAGAAGAATTAAGAGCACATTTATTGTAAACAACCAGTCCGCCGATACTGCAATCAAGCTCTTTATGTTTTAGGGCGAAATGTGTGAATGTTTATACAGTTTAAAAAATTAAATTTTGTAATTTGACTAAGAATCCGCTATACTAGAAGTATAGCGGATTCTTTTATATAAAAGAGAGGCGACGGGAAAAGTATAATAAATGATGAGGTGATACAAAGTATGGGCGTATATTTTAATCCAAGTAATGGAAGTTTTACACGGGCAAGAAACAGTCAGATTTTTATTGATAAAACAGGTTTAATTGAATATTTAAATAAAAGATTATCTACAGAAGAAAACTGTGTCGCATTAAGCCATGCCAGACGTTTTGGAAAATCTCATGCGGCGGGAATGATTGATGCCTATTACAGTCTGGGCTGCGATTCTGCCAACCTTTTTGAGGATACCGAGATTGCCAAATGTAGTGATTTTAAGAAGTATATGAACAAGTATAACGTGATTCATATCGATGTATCCTCATTTTGGGATTATTATAAAGATAATATTGTAGAGAAGATTGTGGAATATATATATAAAGATTTTAAAAAAGAATTTGGCGATGAACTGGATTATCAGGAGAATATCGGTTATGTGTTCATGTCAATTTATCAAAATACCAATATTCCCTTCGTCATCATCATTGATGAATGGGATTGTGTCATCAGAAACAGCAATGATAAAGAATTGGTACACAAATATCTGCAGTTCCTTCATTCCCTGTTTAAGTCAGAAGAATCGAAATCATTTTTAGCATTGGCATATATTACAGGTATTTTACCCATTAAGAAGATTAAGGAAGAATCGGCATTGAATAATTTCAGGGAATATACCATGCTGGATTCGTATCCAATTACAGAGTACTATGGATTTACAGAAGAGGAAGTAAGAGACCTATGCAAAGAGCATGATATGGATTTTGATACCACCAAGGCTTGGTACAATGGATATCTGATCGATGGGAAACATATGTATAATCCGAATTCGGTATCTATGGCTATGGATAGAAATAGGTTTGATTCATACTGGAAGAATACTTCCTCCTTTGCATCCATTAACACATTTATCACGCTGAATTACGAAGGATTGAAGGACGACATTTTGAAAATGCTTGCCGGTGGAAGAGTGCGAGTGAATACAAATACCTTTCAAAATGATTTTTCCACAGTGGCATCGAAGGATGATGCATTAACCGCGTTGATCCATTTGGGTTATCTTGGATATGATGCAGACAGGAAAAGTGCATACATTCCCAACTATGAAGTTGCAACGGCTTTTGATGCGGCACTGCAAATTGGATCGTGGAGCGAGATCGCAAAATCAATTTCCAAATGTGACGAATTGCTTTTGGAAACCATTGATGGCAATGCAGACAGAGTGGCGGAACTTATCGAACTGGCACATGAGACTTACACATCCGTTTTAACCTACAATGATGAGAATTCCCTAAGCTGTGTGCTTACTATGGCGTACTTTACTGCACCTGCCTATTATGACATAATCCGCGAGCACCCTGCAGGCAAAGGTTATGCAGACTTTATCTTCAAACCAAGAGCCAATGCAGGATGGAGACCGGCCATGGTGGTGGAACTTAAGTATAATCAGTCAGCTGATACCGCCATTAAGCAGATTAAGGAAAAGAGATACCAGGGAGCCTTGTCCGGTTATGGTGATAAGATACTTTTGGTTGGAGTGAACTACGACGCAGAGGGGGAAGATAAGAAACACCATACCTGTGTCATTGAGGAATGGATGGAATAAGACTGTAATGCGTTACAGTTTTGATCTGGGCGAAAGCTCTTTGGACCATCGTAGGCGGGAAGAATTTCCCGCCATTTCTAATATATAGGGAAAATGTCGTTTTGTACCAATCATGTCGTTTGTACAATTTTTGGTGTTATGTCACTTGGGGATGTCGTTTTGTGCCAATAGTAAGAAAAACGATTGACAGGAATAGAAGATAATAGTAGAATCGGTATGAAAGACTTTTTTCTCTATAGAAAAGTTCGTCCTATAGAGCAAGGCCCTCATGAGTGAGGGGACTAGGGGATTGAAGTGGACTTGTCCACCTTGTTCAGAGAGAGAAAGTTTATTCGAACAAATTTATGGGGCCATGCACCATAGCATAAGGTCTAAGAATGTGGGAATACTTATGAAGAAATTAAGAAAACTAAAGAAAGGACTAGCCATACTCATAGCCATCGCCATGGTGGTGGCTATGATGCCGGGGACAGGTACCCTGCAGGCACAGGCACAGGAATCACAAGTGGCAGACACCACAAGTACCACGAAAACCATCGTAGGACTTGGTACAGGCGTGATAGCTGACCCGACAGACCCCGGCGATGATACAACAAAAGCATGGGCAGGAAGCTATGTTTACTATGGAAATTATGATAGCAGTCCTGTCAAGTATCGTGTGCTGGATGCAAGTACCACGGATTACAGTGCAGAAGATACAGAGGGGAACAAAGTAGAAACCATGCTCCTTGATTGTGACAGCATTCCCGTACGCCATTTGATGTAGATAATACTGCCGATGCAGATGGTAAAGAACCGAACGACTGGTCAATCAGTGACGTAAAAAGCAGTTTGAATGGAGATGGTTTTTTAAATAAAGAGGGAGTGTTTACCACTGCTGAAAAGAATGTCATTGCCGAAAGTAACGTGGCTACCCATGAATTGAGAATGCACAGATTCTGTATTATGGTGCATTGCAAGATATAAAGAATGCAGAAAGAAACACAAGTACGGTGGCAGAAGCTTCCACCGGAACAGGAATTTTTGCACTTCCAAGTAGTTTGGCAACAGCAACCCCACAACCGACAGAGAGTGTAACAGCTACAATACAACCACCAAAGGCGGAAACTGGCACGACGGAACAGCTGAAAAATGGCGATTTGGTCCAGGATGATAATGGTACAGCAAAGTATGAAATACTGGATACAGCCAAAAAAGAGGTTGCTTACAAGGAACCTGTTAATAAGAAAGTAAAGACCGTTACCATTCCAGCTACTGTAAAGATAGGTGGCGTGACATACAAAGTAACCGGTATTGCCGATGGTGCCTTTAAGGGAAACAACACAGTGACTAAGATTACGGTAGGAAGCAATGTTGCGTCCATAGGCCAAAATGTCTTTAACGGATGCAAGAAGCTTAAGACTATTACGATCAAGTCCACCAAGCTGACAGCGAAGACCGTTTCCAAGAATGCGTATAAGGGACTGACAAAGGCAACTACCATCAAAGTGCCAAAGAAGAAACTTACTGCTTATAAGAAGTTGTTTAAGCAAAAAGGACTTTCTTCCAAGTTGAAGGTAAAAGGCTATTAAGATACTAGAATTAAATTTTGTAATTTGACTAAGAATCCGCTATACTAGAAGTATAGCGGATTCTTTTTTAGAAAATGGAGGAGTAATCATTATGGCAAAAACAGTTGCAATCGGAATACAGAGTCCTGGTGTGAAAGAGGGGTGCCATATGCAAAAAAACAAATATATAACCATCATATCCAACAGGCGGAAGGTTACAATCAAGAAAAGTAGGATTCTTTATGTCTGTTCAAGGAGAAAATATCTGGAAGCTCATGTATGTGAATCGGAATATAAAATATACAAAACTTTAATGACACTTGAGGAAATGGAAACGGAACTTGGAAAGGGTTTTGTAAAGGTGCAGCGTGGCTGCATAGTGGCCGAAAGGGCCATAGACCGTGTTGCAGACAAGATTTACTTAGTCAATGGCGAAGAATTAAAATATACGGTAAGAAATAAAAAAGAGATTGTGGAAAAGCTTAGATTAAACAAAAAACTACAGATCAACAAACCATTCAGGGGCGTTTATCAGATTATGAATCCGGGTGTTTTTAAGAGGTTGAACAGGGAAAATACAATCGGTATGGATGAGGACGATGAAGACGATAGTAACAGTATAGTAGAAGATTTGATAACGGAACAATCCGCTTCCGATGAAAATCAGGAAAGATACTTAAATATTATATCTGAAAAAAAAGAATATGTAATTTCCATAAATACTATTCTTTATATTATCGTTAAAAAAAATATTGCCCAGATACACACGCAGGGAGATAACATATATTATACAAGAATAAGTCTGAAGAAGATGGAGGAGCAGTTAGGTGATGGTTTTTTGCTGGTACACAAAGGCACCCTAGTGGCTGCTAAGGCAATCCATGAGATTAGTGATAAGATTTACTTAAGTAATGGCGAGGCACTCCACTATGTGGTGCGTAAGAAAAAGGCAATGAAAAAACAGCTTGGGGAGATACAAAAGAGAATCGTTGACAGCTTTGCAGGGGAGGATGTTCCAAAAACATACGAAGAATACCGAAAGCATTACAACGGATTTGAATATCTTCCTTTTGCCTTTGCAGACATTGAGATGGTGTTTGATGAGGAGTACCACGCAGTGGACTGGATTTTCAGGTATGGTAACCCGGCACTTGCAGAGCTTGAGAAATTACCATTAAATGTCCTGATTGGCAGTTCTTTTGGCAATCTTTTTTCCAACATGGATTCTAAGTGGCTCAGAAGCTATGAGCAGGCAGCCCTTTATGGTGAGAAGTTAGAGATTATTGACTACAGCCCGGAGATCGACATCTATCTTAAGGTAATATGTTTCCCAACCTTTAAGGGGCATTGTGGATGCATATTATTTAATATAGATGAGATCAAATTTATAAAGGGCAGTGAAGATGCAGAGAAGGCATTGAAACTTTATTTAGGGGAATCTCAGAGGAGGTATATTTATGACAGATAAGCAGAATAGAAATGCAATATATGAAGAAAGAGACATTAGTATTTTGGAGATAAACCCAGATAAAAAAGACTGTAAATTTTATCTAAATTTTTCTTTTCATGGAAAAGAATATAGTTTTGACACGAAAATGATCCATTTGCCTTACAGTAATAGGATATTTTTTTCGCCTGTGATATTAAAGGACAAAGTGTTGGATTTTAAACAATTAAAAGATGTATCTGTAGATGTTTTATGTGCCGTGAACAAACAAAAACCGATTGTTTGGCATGAGGTAGAATTGGAAATCGTTCATTTGAATAGTGATACTACTTTATATCGATTTGAAGGTGATTATTATGGTACAGAGATGAATCGCAGAGGTTGTTTTCGATTATTGTTAGGTAAAAGTGGAGAAGCACAGATCGGATTACATACGGTTTCCATTCCTGTCATTGTAAATGATATCAGTGCATCAGGTATTTCCATTATTTCAAATGAGAAAAGGGAAGAAAAAGAGATACATATTGTATTTCAGGATAAGGAGATAGAATCTCATTTTAGCATCAAAGCCAATATTGTAAGGGTAGCCCAAATAGAAAATGGTAGATATCTGTATGGTTGCAGTTTTGGGGGGCGAAAAGAGGAAATTGAGGAATACATTCAGAAAAGACAACGATATGACCTACACTGCAGAAGCGATCAGTTAAAAAGCTAAAAAAATGATGTCAATTTAACCAAAACTTACATAATATATGTTACTGAAAGCCTTATTTTTCAAGGCTTTCTTTTTTGATTTCAGACTTCTAATTTACGACGTCGTAAAATAAGGGCACAAGAATTCTAGAGCGATAAATTAGTTGGGGAAGTGCGTCAAAATGTCTTAAAATCCAAAATAGGGCGTGTGGAGCCAAAAGATAATCTATTCGTGAAATATCAGTTTTACGAATAGATATAGTTTAAAAGTAGAACAATAACCAAAAAAAATTTTTGAAAAATAAACTCCCAAACTTAAAAAGGGAGTTTATTTTTCTGAATAAATATAACATATTATAAATATTTATTCAGTTCCAATGCTTAACTCTTTTTTTAAATTTACAATAACTACAAGATTGTTTTCCTCTTAGTTCATCTCTAACTCTTTTATGAATAGAACACAATAATGAATAAACTGCATAAATATTCATACATTTAATCACTAAACATAAAAAAAGAGAATTTATTTAATTGTTGTTTATGGTAATCTAAAATTAAGTCAGATGGCTCATTGAAAATTCAGTCACTTAACCTAAAATTACGATACTCTTCATAGAAAACTATGGGGAGGTATCAGAAAGAAGTGATTGATATAGTAACAAAACAGAAAGTG
>JBGVLO010000262.1:0-9827 GCA_045124315.1 Lachnospiraceae bacterium | reverse complement strand
CCGAATTATCTATATGGAGATGACCTCAGGTTACGCCAGATTATTATTAATTTAGGGAATAATGCCATTAAATTTACGGAACAGGGGGCGGTTACCATTGAGATGGATTACGAAAAGAAAAGTGAAGATAAGATTCTTCTTTATGTATCCATCAAAGATACCGGAATTGGCATAAAAGACGAGGACCTAGAGAAGTTGTTTGGAGCCTTTCAACAGGTAGATGGAAAGAGAAATCGTCGTATTGAAGGAACAGGACTGGGATTGTCAATCAGTAAGGCATTTGTTGAACTGATGAATGGGGAAATAGGCGTTCGAAGTGAATATGGAAAGGGAAGTGACTTTTTCTTCCAGATCGAGCAGAAAATTTCGAAGATTAGTGATACAAAAGCGGGTGCCATTGAGAAGAATTCTGCAGAAGAGTTTATGGCAGAATGTGCAAGAATAATGGTAGTAGATGATAATATTGTGAACCTGAAGGTGATTGAAGGTTTGTTGGAACCGTTTAAAATGAAATTGGTAACAGTACTTAACGGAAGGAAGTGTATAGAGATACTGGAGAAAGACCAAGAATTTGATCTTATTTTCATGGATCAAATGATGCCGGTGATGGATGGAATAGAGACGTTGGAAGAAATTCGAAAACTGGAAGGGGACTATTATCAGAATGTTCCTGTGATAGCATTGACTGCAAATGCAATCAGTGGGGTACATGAAATATTTTTTGAATGTGGTTTTCAGGATTATTTGAGTAAACCGATCGACATGAAGGAAATGCGGGCAGTATTGCTTCGCTGGCTTCCACAGGAAAAAATCAAAGCTGTTTCAAAAATCAATAAGGAGGATGTATCTTTACAAGACAAAATAAAAAAGGATATAAAAGAGTTAATTAACGCGTTGGATGAATTTGACATTACAAAAGTGGAAGAAATGATGCAGAAGTTGGAAAAAAATGGGGCAGATGAATTGTTTGGAAATCAGATGAAAGACTTGAAGAAGTATGTAAGCGATATGGGATATATGGAAGCGATTGAATTGGTGAAGAAATTGCTCAACTCTCATGGTTTACATGTTTAGACAACGCAAATACAGTAAGCAGGCATGGAGCGAGGTGCCTGCTTTTTCTATAGTAATATGAGAAATTTGATTGCGTTCGCGTCAGAATGTACTTATAATAATAGAAGAAATGGAATATTTGATAGGATTATTGTATGGTTTCAATATACCTGTTTGAGAAAAATCGTGTATGTGAAAATACAGAATGTTTCCATAGAAAGTGAGGATGTATTATGAACGAACAAACAAAGAATTTAACATTATTAGGAAATCAGAATGTAACATATGCAAGTGATTATGCTCCAGAGGTGTTGGAGACATTTGACAATAAACATCCGGATAACGATTATTTTGTGAAATTTAATTGTCCTGAGTTTACCAGCTTGTGTCCAATTACTGGACAGCCGGATTTTGCTACCATCTATATTTCTTATGTACCAAACATCAAGATGGTTGAAAGTAAGTCTCTGAAATTGTATTTGTTTAGTTTTCGAAATCATGGAGATTTTCATGAGGATTGTGTAAACATTATTATGAAGGATTTGATCAAACTGATGGATCCGAAATATATTGAAGTATGGGGAAAATTTTTACCAAGGGGAGGAATTTCCATTGACCCTTATTGTAATTATGGAAAACCAGGGACTAAGTGGGAACAGGTGGCTTGGGATCGTCTGACCAAGCACGATATGTTTCCAGAAGAGGTGAACAATCGTTAAGTGATAAATGACAGTGAAAAAGGAGCGACAAATAGATGAAAGCATTGGTATTATCAAGTGGTGGTGTAGACAGTACAACATGTTTAGGAGTGGCAGTTAAGGAATATGGTGCTAAGAATGTAATTTCCTTATCCATTGCATATGGTCAGAAGCATGATAAGGAGATTTTGGCAGCAGATCAGGTGGCAAACTATTACGGGGTTGAGCACCTATATCTGGATCTTGCAAAGATATTTGCATACAGTGATTGTTCTCTGTTAAAGCAATCTTCTAAGGAGATTATTAAAGAAAGTTATGATGAACAATTAAAGCATACAGATGGAAAACCGGTGGAAACTTATGTACCATTTCGAAATGGATTGTTTTTATCTACAGCAGCTAGCATCGCTCTTTCCAAAGAATGTAGCGTGATCTATTACGGAGCCCATCGGGATGATGCAGCGGGAAATGCCTATCCAGATTGTAGTAAAGAATTTGAGGAAGCAATGAACGAGGCCATTTACCAAGGAAGTGGAAAACAGTTGCGGTTGATTGCCCCATTTATTGGATATACAAAGGCCGAGATTGTAAAGAAAGGATTGGAATTAGGAGTGCCATATGAATTGACCTGGAGTTGTTATGAAGGGGGAGAAAAGCCATGTGGCATATGTGGAACCTGTAGAGACAGAGCGGCTGCATTTAAACAGAATGGAGTAGAGGATCCAGCCCTTTCTAAGTGATGGAAAGTGGGAAAAACGGCAGGAATAAGTGAGGAGTTTTGTATGCAAAATTCAGGAAAAAAGAAAAAGACAACCTTGGGAACAAAAGATAAGAATGAGCGGATGGAAGGTAGAAGTAGAAAAGTATTGCAAAATGGAACAAATAGAACAGGAAATTTGGATAAGAAGAATTTAGCTGCTGGAAAAGACAAGAAGAAAAATAAAATCCAACAGAGAAAAGGACAGGAGACTTGTCCATATGCAAAAAAATGTGGTGGTTGTACCTATCAAGGAATTGTATACGAAGAACAATTAAAAGAAAAGCAACAGCTGGTAAATAAGCTGTTAAAGCCATTTTGCAAGGTTCATCCAATCAAAGGAATGGAAGAACCCTATCACTATCGAAATAAAGTACATGCTGTTTTTCACAAAGAGAAAAATGGAGCGGTCATTTCAGGTGTGTATGAGGCCGGAAGCCACAGGGTGGTTAAGGTGGATAGTTGCAAAATAGAGGATGAAAAAGCGGATGCAATCATTCTTTCTATTCGTGACCTGATGAAATCATTCAAAATCCAGCCATATAATGAAGATACCGGATATGGTTTATTGCGACATGTGTTGATCCGTGTGGGAAAACATAGTGGACAAATTATGGTGGTATTGGTGCTTGGTTCACCAATCTTGCCTTCTAAAAATAATTTTGTAAAGGCTCTGTTGAAACTACATCCAGAGATTACGACGATTGTATTAAATGTGAATAATAAGAAGACAAGCATGGTTCTTGGAGAAAAGGAAACGGTGCTTTATGGAAAGGGATATATTGAGGACACACTTTGTGACTCTGTTTTCCGGATTTCATCAAAATCTTTTTACCAGATCAATGTTACCCAGACGGAAAAGTTGTATGAAAAAGCCATTGAATTGGCAGCACTAACTGGAAAAGAGAGGGTGATCGATGCCTATTGTGGTATCGGAACCATTGGCATAATTGCCAGTAAAAAAGCAGGGGAGGTAATAGGAGTCGAGCTTAACAAAGATGCGGTGAAAGATGCAATCTATAACGCAAAACGAAATCAAGTGAAGAATATTCGTTTTTATGCGAATGATGCGGGAAAGTTTATGGTTGGAATGGCACAGTCGGGTGAAAAAGCAGATGTAGTCTTTATGGATCCCCCAAGAGCTGGAAGTACAGAGGAATTTATGTCATCTGTGATTACACTAAATCCAAAACGGGTGGTATATGTGTCCTGCAATCCGGAGACTCAGGCAAGAGATTTGAAGTATATGGTAAAACATGGGTATAAAGTGGAAGAGGCGTGGCCATTTGATCTTTTTCCATGGACGGAGCATGTGGAGACGGTGGTATTGATGTCAAGAATGAGTATATAAAGGCTGAAAAAGCATGTAAATAAAGGGGGGGCTACTATTCGAGCAATCAGATGTAGGAGGGTGGAAATCCCTTTTCTATTATTTAAGAAGTAATAAATCGAAAGTTCCCGCTCATTTACAGTTCACAGGTATGTGAACTGTAACCCGCTCATCACAAAAAAAGTGAAATATTTATAACATTTATATTGACTGTCCTCCAGACGTGTGATATATTTATAACACGCAAGAAGTTATAAATATATCACATTTGTTGGGAGGTATTTGTATGAAAAGGAAAGTAACATTAAGAGAACTGGTGGGCGCACGTATCGTGCTGGCAGTTTCTGTTGCAGTATATTATTGGTGCTGTGCCAGAAATGGTTGGGAGAATTATTTTACTTCCATTCAGAATTGCGTTGCAATATTTGCTCTTTTGTTTTTCTGTTCTTTGGCTTCCAGAGAAAAGAGATACAAAAAAGAGGTCGTGGATGAAATGGCGGCTGCGAATCTAAAAAGATGCGATTCAATCTGCTATAAGATTCTCCTGGTATCGATTGTCTGTATCGGATTTTTGTCTGCATTTTTAAGATTTGCAGTATCCTCGGAAGTAATTGGTTATATGCTGATGGGCGTACTGGTACTGATGTCCATTATCAGGACGCTCCTGTTCTGTTATATGGATGCAAAGGGAGGGGTATAAGTGGCGCTTGTGACGAAAATCAAGGAATATCGCGAAAATGCCGGGATGAAACAGGCAGAATTAGCGGAACTGGTGAATGCAAGAAGAGAAACAATCGTACATCTGGAGAATGGTAAGTACAATCCATCTCTGAAACTTGCGATGGATATCGCTAAGGTTTTTGGAGTTACTGTTGAGGAAATCTTTGAGTTTACAGATTCTTAGGCGCAGCACAGATTGTTCATGTCTGATTTTGATAAGTATTTGCTGGAATTAAAAGAAAACGAAAAGAAATAGGCTGATTTCTTTTGCGTAGAGACAGCGACAGAAAGTATACTTTTTGCAGATGTAAAAGATAATTACCGATAAGCTGGAGGACAAGAGGTATTTGGCAAAGACAAATATTAAGGAGGTTATGTGATATGGTTTATACGGTAACATTTAACCCGGCAATTGATTATGTCATTCGTATAGAAGAAGTGAAACTTGGGGCAACGAATCGTTCGGAAAGAGAAGAAATATATTTTGGAGGCAAGGGTATCAATGTGTCAATCGTATTGGAAGAACTTGGAATTGTTTCAAAAGCACTGGGATTTACAGCGGGGTTTACCGGTGAAGCGATTGAAAAGGGACTTGATCATATGGGAATAGATACTGATTTTGTTCGAATTGAAAATGGAAATTCCCGTATAAATGTAAAGATAAAATCTGTGGAAGAGACCGAACTTAATGGGCAGGGACCTGACATAGACAATAAAGCGATAGCGGCTCTTTTTCAAAAACTGGATGGTTTGAAAGACGGGGATACACTGATATTAGCTGGAAGCATTCCATCCTCACTTCCTTCGGACATTTACGAGCGTATACTGGAAAGAATTTCGAGGAAGAAGATCAGAGTAGTGGTTGATGCAACAAAGGACTTACTTTTGAACGTACTCAAATACAAACCTTTCCTGATAAAACCCAACAATCACGAACTTGGTGAGATGTTTGGAATGGAGCTGAAAACAGATGAAGAGATTGAAAAATATGCGAGAAGATTGCAGGAAATGGGGGCGGTAAATGTACTTGTTTCTATGGCGGGTGATGGAGCTATGCTTATTGATGAGTTTGGAAAAGTACACCGATGTGGTGTGTGTAAAGGAACGGTGAAAAATTCTGTTGGTGCAGGTGATTCCATGGTGGCAGGATTTGTGGCAGGTGCTTTAAATGGAGATTACGAATATGCTCTTAAGTTGGGAACTGCAGCAGGAGGAGCCACTGCCTTTTCTGATGGTCTTGCAACAAGGGAAAAAATTTCAGAGCTTCTGAAAACGCTCTGACAAGTAGAAAAGGAGGAGCTATTCGGTAATGAATATAATTGAAAAGGAAATTGAGGTAAAGGACTATCTGACAAAATCCAATCTTCCTGCCAGTGATTATGTTATTAATCCATATGTGGGCTGTCCTCATGGATGTAAATACTGCTATGCCAGCTTTATGAAAAGATTTACAGGACACAAGGAAGAATGGGGGACATTTATAGACATCAAAAGATGTTTGAAACCCATAAGCAAAAAGAAATTAAAGGGGAAGACGGTTTTTCTGGCATCTGTTACAGATTGTTATAATCCTTATGAGGAAAAATATTGTATAACACAAAGCGTATTAAAGCAACTTTTGGATGTAGAGTGTACAGTTAGTATTTCAACAAAGTCATCGCTGATTTTGAGAGATGTGGAATTGTTGAAACAATTTAAGGATGTTTCGGTGGCGATGTCCATTAATACTCTGGATGAAAAATTTAAGGATGATATGGATAATGCAAGCAGTATTGATGATCGTATGAATACACTTAAAGTATTACATGAAGACGGAATTCATACGGTGTTGTTTATGTCGCCGATATTTCCGGTAATAACAGATTATAAAGAAATTATAGAAAAGAGCAGGCTGTTTGTTGATGAGTATTGGTTTGAAAATCTTAATCTTAGAGGGGAATATAAGGCTAGGATACTTAAATATATAAATGAAAAATATCCTCAATATATTGACTTGTATAAACAGATATATGTGAAAGGAAATAAGGATTACTGGGATGAATTGGCGGAAGAGATAGAAGCGTATTGTGTGGAACATTCTATTATGCATACAAATTTCTTTTATCATGAGCAACTTGTGGCGCAAAAGAAGGAAACAGGGCGATATATTTAGATATGCAATCATTATCATATGAGAAAAACTGGGATAAGATTCTTGAAATTAGAAGAAATAATCAATGGTTGGAAAAAGTTGTATTTAGCAAGGGTAGACGAATATTTAGAAATAGTTTCGTCTACCCTTTTTTTGTGCAATTTGCGAAAAAATGTGAAGAATGTTTTGTTTTGGGTTAAGCATTTAACCTTTGAAGTGGAATATACAGTTTAGTATACTGAAAAAGGGTTTTAGATATCTGTTGTCATTTTACCAATAAAGGGATTGGAATCAGATAATAAGTTAGAACATTGTACAATGAAATAGGGGGATAAAGTTACAACAAAACCTAAGCAACAAGGTAATTATTCAGGACTGGACATATGGAAAAGATTCTGAATAGATAAGTAAAACAGAAATGGAGGATGAACAATGGAAAGAAATAAACTTATTAGCTTTGCAATGGCAGCATTCTTATCAATTAACACATTATGGAATCCCTCTTTGGAATTTTTTGATAGCGTAAAAGCAGAGGTGAAAACCGAATCCCAGATAGGAGAAACGGAAGTCGTTTTTGATGCAGAGCAGGTTGATTCTGGTGATTATGGATTGTGTGACAATGCAAAAGATGGAGCAATATTGCATGCCTGGTGTTGGTCATTTAATACAATCAAAGAGAATTTAAAAGATATTGCAGAAGCTGGCTATACAACTGTGCAAACTTGTCCGGCCAATGAGTGTCTGAGAGGCGACAATGGTGGAATGAGCATATGGAGTGAAAACGGTCAGGGAAAATGGGAATATCATTATCAGCCTACGGATTGGAAAATTGGTAATTATCAATTAGGAACACGTGATGATTTTATAGAAATGTGTGAAGAGGCAGATAAATATGGAGTAAAAATCATAGTAGATGTAGCGCCGAATCATACAACCCCGGATTTGGGTTCCGTTTCACAGGCTTTAAAAGATGCGGCAGGCGGACAAGATAAGTTGTATCATGGAGAAGGATTTAATTCTATTTCACAGTGGGAACAAAGATATTTTTGTACCAATGGTGCGGTACTTGGACTACCGGATGTTAATACAGAGAATCCGGGATTTCAAAAGTATTATTTGAATTATCTGAATGATCTTATTGATTGTGGTGTGGATGGTTTTCGATATGATACAGCAAAACACATTGGATTGCCAGATGATCCACAGGATGAAAAGACAAAACAATATGGATGGGAAAATAATTTTTGGCCTGTGGCATTAGGAAATCAATCGGTTGATGGTGTCAGCCTTCATAATAAAGAGGATTTGTTTATATATGGAGAAGTATTACAGTCCTCTGGTTCAAGAGATGGGGAGTATGGAAAAATCTTTCATCTGACTGGAAGTGCTTATGGTGGAACATTAAGAGATGCTATAAAAAATAAGGATTTTAGTACTGGAAAAATATCTGATTGGAATCATGCTACACCAGATAAAATTGTTACTTGGGTAGAGTCACACGATACATATTGTAATCATCATGAATCAGGATTTTTAACGGACTGGGATATTCGAATGTGTTGGGCGATTGTGGCAGCCAGAGCAAACGGTACTCCATTATTCTATAGCAGACCGGATGGTTCCAATGGTTCACAGGGAAACTATTGGGGAAATAATAGGATTGGTGCAAAAGGTAATGACCAGTTCAAGGATCCACAAGTGGCAGCTTGTAATCATTTCCGAAATGCAATGGTGGGAGAAAGTGAATATTTGAGCAATTTTGGCGGAAATGATTGTCTGGTGATCGAAAGAGGAACAAAAGGTGTTGTAGTTATCAACTTAGGAGGTTCCAAATCAAATATTAAGCTAAATAAGGTTGCAGATGGAACCTATACTGAAGAAATCAGCGGTAAAGAAGTGAACGTATCTGGTGGGGTATTAAATTACGAAGTGCCTGCCGGAAGTATTGCGGTTGTATACAATGCAGAACCAGTAAAAAAGACTCCGAAGGTTACCGTGTCCAAAGCCAGTGGTGCATTTCAGGAAGCATTTACATTATCATTAACAGCAACCAATGCTACAAAAGCTACCTATTCTATAGATGGTGGAGAAGCAGTAGAATTTACCGGTAAAGCAACTGTAAAAATCGGTGAAGGTGCAAGTGTTGGGGATAAGATTACAGTAAAAGTAACAGCAGAAGGAGAAGGAGAAACATTTTCTGAAACCTTTACGTATACTATGACAGAGGCCCCAGAATATAAGATGATGCTTCGTGTAAAGAAATCTGACTTTAACAATGCACCAACTTTATATTTATATAGCGGCGAAGGAACAAGTGCAAAAGAATACAATGGTGCATGGCCGGGAACTGCTATGACAGAAGATGGCGATTATTATGTTTATAGTAGTGATAACGTGGAAAGTGCAACAGCCATTCTCGTGTCAGGAACATGGAGAAGTACAGAGGATCTGCAACCGGGATTGACAGTAAGCGGATGTATGGAATACGATAAAGCAAGTAATCAGTTTATTACCTTTACGCTTCCTGTAAAGACAAAGGAACCGGTAAAAGAGACGGAAGTACCGATAAGGGAAACAGAAGCACCGGTGAAGAAAACAGAGGAACCAGTAAGGGAGACGGAAGTTCCGATAAAAGAGACGCAAATACCAGTAAAAGAGACACAAGTACCGGTAATGAAAACAGAAGTACCGGTAAAGAAAACAGAGGAACCGGTAAAAGAGACGGAAGTACCGATAAGGGAAACGGAAGCGCCGGTGAAGAAAACAGAGGAACCAGTAACAAAAACGGAAGTTCCTGCAACAACCGTACCGAAACCGGTTACACCAAATCCTACACAGAAGCCGACTACTATAGTGTCCAAGGAAAGCGGGACAAGTTCTACACCTACTGTTACAGCTACACCAGTAGTAGACACCAGTGGAAGGCAACAGGTGCCATCCAAAAATGCAGGTGATCAGCTTACCCAGAGTGGAAATGACACAGCTAACTCCTGTGTATCTGTAACCAAATTTACTGCCAATAAATATACCGTTAAAAAAGGAAGAAAAGTCAGATTTACTATGATAGCTGCTTCCACATCATCTTCAGAAAACAAAATCCGATATAAGATTTCTGCTGTAAGATTTGGTGAATCTGCT
>JBGVLO010000261.1:0-1931 GCA_045124315.1 Lachnospiraceae bacterium | reverse complement strand
CAATAGACGTGTGACCCATACCAAAATCATCAATCAATAATGTATGGCCCACCTGCTTTAGATGTTCCAGCTTTTGAATTACAGCATCTGTATTGGAAAGCATATCCTGCTCTGTCATCTCGATCCACATTTTATCTGCCGTCTTCTATTTTAAAGTCTAATTTCTCCCGTTTATTGGAACGTTCCGCAGAAGTTCTTGCATTAAATTCCGTTTTCCATTCCGCACTGTCACGAGGCGGTATGTTAATTAATCTTGCCTTAATCCGTGAAACTCATATACCAACATAATTCTCGAAACACCAAAATACAAGCATTTTTCATTGTTTTTTGTATAATTCAAAATTCACCCATTCGGTGATGGTTTATTCTGCTATAATAGTCTTGTCAGAAAACTATTTTAGGGAGCGGATTTTATGAGTAATATAAAAATTGAATTTACAAATGAACGTATCATTCCGGCGAGTGGTCTTGCCGTAGTCGGTGCTATTCTTGGAAAAAGCGATTTTGTGAAACGTTGTAATAGAATGGATGTTACCAAAAACAGGTCACAACATCAGATAAAAAACGGGGACATTCTACTTACTTATATCGGAATGCTATGCATGGGAAAACCACAGTACGGAGCTGTTCACGAGATGGATGATGATATTGAATTTTACAAGTATGCACTAGGCATCACAAGGGCAATACCTTCCGAAGAAACACTTCGGCAGAGAATGGATGACATCGGTAATACTATGCGTGAAAAAATCCTGTCTGAAAATGTGGAAATGTTGCGTTCTAATGGAATAGTTCCCGGCAGACTTCCAAGCGGATATGTTCCAGTAGACATTGATGTCACTCCGTTTGATAATTCAAAAACTAAGAAAGAAGGAGTATCACGTACCTATAAAGGATACGACGGATACGCTCCAATCATGGCATATATAGGAACAGAAGGCTATTTGATCAATGCAGAACTGAGGGAAGGAAAACAGCACTGTCAGAAAAATACACCAGAATTCCTGCGAGAAACAATTCGCCTGTGTAAACAGATTACAAATGAACCTCTTCTGGTACGTTTGGATTCTGGAAATGATGCAGCTGAAAATATTGGGATCCTTTTGGAAGAGGGTTGCAAATTTATCATAAAAAGAAACCTGCGTCGTGAAAGTAAGGAAGAATGGCTTTCCATGGCACAAAAACACTGTCAAAATATCACACAGCCACGTGAGGGAAAAACTGTCTACACGGGAAGTGATTGGAAAGATATTTCCTATACAACAGAAGACGGAATCCAAAAGACAGTTACGCTCCGTATCGGATACGAAATCACAGAACGAACCATAGATAAAAAAGGCCAGTTTCTTTTTCCGTCAGATGTGGAGGTGGAAACATGGTGGGAAAATACAGGAATGAGTGATGATGAAGTGATCAGACATTACCATGCCCACGGAGAATGTGAACAATTCCATAGTGAGATCAAAACAGACATGGATGTGGAACGTCTTCCTTCTGGAAAGTTTGACACAAACGAGCTGGTATTGGAGTTAACGATTCTGGCATACAACATTCTACGCATGATCGGACAGGAAACCATTGGAATACGCAAAACACGACATAAAGTAAAACGCCGTAGACTGAGAACTGTCATAAGCAATCTGGTCATGATGGCAAGTCATGTAACATCACATGCAAGGCAACTGATTATCGGACTTGGGAAAAGTAATGTATGGCGACATACGTTTTCTGAAGTTTATACTGCATTTGCGGATTTCAGTCTATAAAAAGAAAAAGTCAAAGTGCAATTTTTCCTATAGGGGGAAGTATACCCTTTTACAGGACAAATCTTTCATTTTGACAAGCAAGATAGACATATTAAAAAAATATATGCCGATTCGAAGAAATTAATCGTATCGGCATAAAAAGATATTCAGTTTCACGGATTCAGG
>JBGVLO010000260.1:0-42218 GCA_045124315.1 Lachnospiraceae bacterium | reverse complement strand
ATAATTCATCAACATGGTCTCTGCGCCACCACGGTTCATACTGTGTAAAATATGAAGCACTCGAACTGTATCACTCATTTTTGTTCCTCCAAATTTCTTTTCCTCACAAAGCAATTCTCTCAACAGACGAGATTTTTCGCTCAGGTGTATCTTATTCCTTCGCAGATTGATAAATCTGTCTCATGATCTTTTTCACCTGCTCACTGCTAAACCTCTCCACTGCGTTTCTGTTGTAGGCTCCCATTTCTTTTCTCAGTTCTTCGTTATCCAACAATCGTTCCAAACATTCTTTCATGCATTCTACATCTGTAGGCTCTAAAAGATATCCACCTTCGTTTTCTTCTATCAGATCAACATTTCCACGAATTCTGGTAGCTACTACCGGTAAACCTGCCGCCATAGCTTCCATTAACGACACAGGAAGCCCCTCACGAAAGGAAGGAAATGTAAATACATCGGCAACTTTTAGCCATTCCTTGGCGTCGGTTCGAAATCCCAGCAAATGCACCTGCTTTTCGATACCCAGTTGTTTTGATAATTGTTTATATGTCTCCATTTGATTCCCTTGTCCACACACAACAAAATGCACATCGGGTCGTTTCATTTTTGCCATTGCTTCCAACACCAGTTTATGGTTTTTGTTTTTATTCAGTTCCCCAATGGACAAAATTAACTGATCACTTTGGGAAATACCGATTTCCTCCCGTTTTTTCCAGTCTGCTTTCATACCGGAAATACGTTCCACATCAATCCCTATTCCAGGGGTATAGCAAACCTGCTTTGCATTCATTTTTTCTTTTCCACGATTGTAGTCTTCTTTACAGATTGTGATTAATGCATCGGTATATCGGGAAAGATACTTTTCGATTGGATAAAATATCATCCAGTTGGCTTTCGGTGCCCCCTTAAAAAAGTGAAATCCATGTGCTGTATATACCACTTTTGTTCCATTTTTCCGCTGTTTTTTACAGGCTAACCTGGCAATCACGCCCCCAATAGGTGACTGACAGTGCACGATTTCATATTTTTCCTGTTCTACTAGCTTTTTCACTTCTTTGTAGGAATTCAGAATATCGCCAATGGCCGATATTTTTCTTGGAATTGCAACATGTATTGGTTTTACCTGCATTTCTTCCAGCTCTTTTCGAAAAGAAGCCACCCGTTCTGCACTGGAGGTATTGCCAAATTCAAAATTACAGACTACATGCACCTCATGCCCTAATTCCTGGAGCAACCGTATGTTGTCCATATTAAATTGGTCGATCATGGACGCAACTGAAGCGAGCATCAATGCCTTCATAATTATCAACTCCTGTTACTTTTGTTCTGTTCGTTTTATACTTTCTTTGAAGTCACATACACAGTATTCCCATCCAAAATGAGAGGATAATGCTTTGTCATAGGTTAAGCTTCCAAACAATTTGCTGACGATGGTAATTTGATTCCCTAAAAGTTTAAAAAACGGATTACCAAGCTTAGTCAGATGTACGTTTTTTCCTTTTACATGAGCAATTTCTTTTACAAGTTCTGCGGTACAGACATATTCTTTATTCTGTGGATAAAAAATCCCACCTGCCTGATGTTCTATGATCAATCGAATACACTCGGTCAGGTTATCGATATGGATCATGCTTCTTTCATTTTTCATGTTAGGAAAAAGAGGCATACATGCTGCAAATTTCGCCAGCTTTGGATAATTTCCTTTGGACCCCTTTCCATACACCATCGGTGGACGTACCACTGCAACTTTGAATGTATCTGTTGCCATTGGCAATATTCCCTGTTCCGCCTCCAGTTTGCTTTGTCCATAAAATCCGTTTGGACAAGGCTTTGTGTCCTTTGTAATTCTGGTTGGTCTTAAGGATCTGCTTTCTCCATACACAATAATACTGGAAAGAAATACAAACTGTCTGCAACCATCTTTTTTTGCTTTTTCACAACATGCGATCGTCAGATCCCGATTCACTTGATAATACATTTGCTCCATGTCTGCCTTAGCATCCACATGGGCAATTCCTGCTACATGAAGAACCGAATCATATGCTCCAAAATTCTCATTCTTCCATTCCTCGTTTCTACTTGATATACAAGTTACAAACCAGTCTTTCTTTTGTTCTTCCACCCATTTTTTAAAGGCGAGACCAATATAACTGTTCTTCCCAATTACCAGAATCTTCTTCACCTTACACACTCCTAGTTTTCTTTCTCTGCATTTTCCTTCATTGCACCTGTACCACCTTCTACCACACCTTCATGTTTTAGTACACTGGTAAAAGTCTTAAAAAAACATTTACAATCAAACAAAAATCCCATTTTCTCTACATATTCTCCATCCAATCTGGCTTTTACATCAATTGGAAGTTCATCCCTTCCATTGATCTGCGACCATCCGGTAAGCCCGGGCATCACATCATTGGCACCATATTTATCTCTTTCCTCAATCAGATCAAACTGATTCCAAAGTGCCGGTCTTGGTCCAACTATACTCATTTTTCCAAATAAGATGTTATAAATCTGTGGCAATTCGTCCAAACTTGTTTTTCTAAGGAATTTTCCCGCCTTTGTTATGTACTGGTCCGGATCTTCCAGCAAATGGGTTGGACAATCTTTTGGGGTATCCGTACGCATGGTTCGAAACTTCCATATCATAAAATGTTCTTTTCCTTTTCCAACACGCTTCTGCTTAAACAAGATTGGTCCTTTGCTGTCTAATTTAATCCATATAATTAAAACAACAAAAAGGGGAGCCGTCACTACGCACCCCACTAATGAAAGAATTAAGTCGATTCCTCTTTTTACATACTGGTACATATTACCGTCTCCCTTTCTATTTTTAGCTAACTTGTAACAGTACAGCCAAGAGCTGTCCTGTTACACTAATTTCACTGTCCAAAACAACGTCTACATCTCATTGTCATTATCTTTTCTAACGTAAGTCGGAACAATCTTTTTTACGATCTCACGTATGTTCTTCGTTTCATCCACTGCAGCGTCATGTAATTCCTGTAGCTGATCGCGGAACAGGCTTTCATCCAATTCAATGGGCTTTCCGATATAAATCAATTCATTCTGAGTCTTTGTCAAACCTTCCTCATCCATTAGCAACTCTTCAAAAAGCTTTTCTCCCGGACGAAGGCCCGTAAAGGAGATTTTGATATCCTCATTGGGTACATAGCCGGACAACCGGATCAGATTCTTTGCTAAATCATAGATTTTAACCGGTTCCCCCATATCCAAGACAAAAATTTCTCCACCTTTGGCATAAGCACCTGCTTGCAATACCAGAGAAACCGCCTCTGAAATTGTCATAAAATAGCGAATAATATCCGGATGTGTGACCGTTACTGGCCCCCCGTGCTGAATCTGTTTCTTAAACAACGGGATCACACTTCCATTGCTTCCCAGTACATTTCCAAAGCGAACTGCCACAAATTCAGTCTTATATTCTTTATTCAATGTCTGTATGATCATTTCACAGATTCTCTTAGAGGCTCCCATGATATTGGTAGGATTCACCGCCTTATCAGTGGAAATCATAACGAATTTTTCTGCCCCATATTCTCCTGCCGCTCTTGCGGTTTTGTAAGTTCCAAATACATTATTCTTAATTGCCTCATTGGGGCTTGTCTCCATAAGTGGAACATGCTTATGGGCCGCTGCATGATATACGATCTGCGGACGATACTGTTCAAATATTCCATTCATTCGGTTTGTGTTGCGAACAGACGCGATCAGCACCACCAACTGCAAATCCGGATAATCATACAACAATTCCTGTTGTATTTCATAGGCATTATTTTCATAAATATCAACAATAATGAGCATCTCAGGCTTCTTCGATGCAATCTGCCGGCACAATTCGCTACCAATGGAGCCACCTCCACCGGTAACCATCACCCGCTTTCCACTCACATAGCCCATAATAGAATTAAGATCTACCTCTATCTGATCTCTGCCAAGTAAATCTTCTACCTCAACCTGTCTTAATTTACTAATGCTAACCTCGCCATTGATCAACTGATAGATTCCCGGCAAAATCCGAACATTACAATTTGTTTCCTGACAAATATTTAAAATCGCACTTCTTTCCTTTGCAGAAATCGACGGCAGTGCAACAATAATCTCATCCACATAATAGTTTGTTGCACTTTCTACGATATCCGTTCTTCCTCCTACGATTGGAATTCCATTCAAAGTTTTGCCAATCTTATTGGGGTCGTCGTCAATAAAACAAACTACCTTTCCCTGTAAATACTGGCTGGCAGTCATTTCTGTCAGAATCGCCCGGCCTGCATCACCTGCACCCACGATCATAACATTCGATGAGTTGCCTTCGTTTGGAAAGGAAACGTATCGGTTTCGCATCTCCGTTATAATTCTATATGCAAATCGTTCCAACGATATACATCCACTTAACAGCATAAATGACATAATATGATAGCTTACCGGCATAGAATGCCAACGAATGGACCACATTACAATCCACTGTAATGCAACCGATAAAAAGCATCCTAATACGATATGCCCTAGCTCTCCAATGCTGGCATACTTCCACAAGCTGTTATACAATTTACAAAAATAAAATATAATAAGAGTGCATATCACATGAAATGGCAAGTATTCATACATCCAATTTAAAAATACCGCATCAATTTTGTCATAATGCAATTCATATCTTATCAACAACGCTAATATAGAAACAAAAGATATTATCAAAATATCTCCCATTACAAATGCCAATGTCTGAAATATTTTATTTATCTTTGTTCTCTGTTCTTCCATCGATCAAAGCACGACCTTTCTCTGAGCTATTCAGGCTCTTCCAATTTTCACTTATGCTTTCCACTCCAAATCAGGATATTCTGCGATTCGATCTCTGGTCAACAATTCTACGGTTGCCTCTTTTGCAGATTTTCCTTCAAATAAAACCTGATTTACAGCCTCAATAATCGGCATGGATACCTGGTATTTTTTTGCAAGCTTCCGGGCAGCCTTTGCAGAATACACGCCTTCCACTACCTGCTTCACTTCTGCCATTGCCTCATCCATGCTATATCCCTTTCCAATCAATTCCCCAGCATTGTGATTCCTACTGTGTGTACTGGTACAAGTCACAATCAAATCTCCCAATCCTGACAATCCACTTAAGGTTTCTTTTTTTCCACCCATGGTAACTCCCAGACGGGTCATCTCAGCAATTCCTCTGGTGATCAATGCTGCTTTCGTATTGTCACCAAATCCAAGACCATCTACCATTCCTGCCGCAAGAGCAATTACATTCTTAAGTGCTCCTCCTAATTCTATACTTACGATATCCGAACTAATGTATACACGAAATACCTCATTCATAAAAATATCCTGTATAAAAGCTGCCGTAGCCTTCTTTTCTGCACCAACCACTACTGTGGTAGGAATTCCCTTGCTCACTTCTTCTGCGTGACTTGGTCCGGACAAAACGGCCACTTCAGCCATTGGCAACTCTTCGGACAAAACTTCCGTTAAGGTCATAAGGGTAGATTCTTCAATTCCTTTTCCAACATTCACAATAATCTGCCCTGGTTTCATATAAGATGCACATTGCTTTGCAGTACTTCTTACATAAGGAGATGCAACGGAGAAAACAATCAAATCTTTATCCTTACATGCTTCCTCCAGATTATCAGAAATCATAATGCTATCCGGCAATTTCACTCCAGGCAATCGATCCACATGTTCTCTCTTTGTACGAAGTAATGTAACCTCAGTTTCTAACGCCGACCACAATGTAACCTCATGTCCATTATTTGCCAACAAAATTGCCAAAGCGGTTCCCCAACTTCCGGCTCCTAATAAACTGATTCTCTTCATATATCTCATTCCTCCTAATGCTCCTATACTTGACACTTTATTTTTTCGAACCAACTTTATTTTCTGTTCCATTCACTAATCGTACAATATTCGAACGATGCTGAACAAATGCAAGTATGGTATACAAAAAACTAACTGCCAACATATGTATGAAATATTCGCTCTGATTGTACCAAAGCATTACATTTAATGGCAAATAAAACGCCACAAATAACGACCCCAATGATACATATCTTGTAATCGCCACGATTACGGCAAAAAGTGCCAAACCACCTACGATAATTGGCCAATGTGCTACTCCTAACACTACCGCTGCAGTAACGGCAATTCCTTTTCCACCTTTAAAATGGAGCCAAAATGGGAAATTGTGACCTAATACGGTACCCAATCCCAACCACAATGCCATAACCAATCCATATTCATAGTTATCAGAAAAAATAACAAAACGTAACACCAGAATAGGTATAATTGTCTTTGCAATATCCCCGGCAAATGTCATTGCACCACCTTTTTTTCCCAATGTGCGCAATGCATTTGTACTACCCAGGTTACCACTCCCTTCTTTGCGAATATCGATTCCGTGCAGTTTTCCTACAAAATATGCAGTAGAAATGCAGCCGAAACAGTATCCAACCACTAAACAAATCAATATATCTACTACTGTCTTCACTCTTATTTGTCCTTTCTTTCCCTAATAATAAATTTAAGGGGTGTTCCTCTAAATCCAAATGCCTCACGAACCTTGTTTTCAATATATCTTGTATATGAAAAATGCATCAACTTTTTGTCATTCACAAAAATAACAAAGGTTGGCGGTTTTACCGAAACCTGTGTCATATAGAAAATCTTTAATCTCTTACCTTTGTCTGATGGTGGCTGTTGCAATGCCACTGCTTCTGCAAGGATTTCATTTAATACCCCTGTTGCAATACGCATAGTGTGGTTTTCAATTACCATATCAATGGTTTCAAATAACTTCGGAACTCGCTGACCTGTCTTAGCAGATATAAATAAAATCTCTGCATATGACATATAAGATAATACCTCACGAACCTTGTTCGTGTATTTATAAATGGTCTTATCATCTTTCTCAATGGCATCCCACTTATTTACGGCGATAATAACACCTTTTCCACGTTCATGTGCAATACCTGCGATCTTGGCATCCTGCTCCGTAATTCCCTCCTGTGCGTCGATCATCAAAACTGCCACGTCACAACGTTCTACCGCAGTAACGGTACGGATGATACTATATCTTTCAATTTCTTCTTTAATTCTGCTCTTACGTCTCAATCCTGCGGTATCAATAAATACATATTCCGTTCCATTGTATGTTACGGCAGTATCAATAGCATCACGGGTAGTACCGGCAATATCCGATACAATTACACGGTCTTCTCCTACAATTTTATTAATGATAGAAGACTTACCTACATTCGGTTTCCCAATTACGGCAATACGAGGTCTTTCATCCTCTTCATCTGTGTTATCTTCACTATTGAAATTGGCAATCACTTCGTCCAGCATCTCACCAATACCCAGCTTTGACTGTCCGGAAATTGGAATCGGATCTCCTAAGCCCAAATTGTAAAACTCATATACATCCGGCATAAATTTGTCAAAATTATCTACCTTATTTACAACTAATACAAGAGGTTTATGTGACTTACGCAACATATCTGCAACCTTAAAGTCCGCATCTACCAATCCCTGTCTCACATCTACAACAAACATGATTACATCCGCAGTCATAATTGCGATTTCTGCCTGCTCTCTCATATGCTTAAGCATCAAATCACTGGTCTCAGGTTCGATACCACCAGTATCAATCAAGGTAAAATTCTTATCCAACCAGGAAACCTCTGCATAGATTCGGTCTCTGGTAACTCCAGGAGTATCCTTTACGATAGAAATCTGCTCTCCTGCTAACATATTAAATAATGTAGACTTTCCTACATTCGGTCTTCCTACAATTGCAACTATAGGTTTACTCATTCATCTCACCAAACTTTCGTTATAATTTGTCTTATTCTACAATCGCCTTAATCAAAGACATTCCATCTGATTCTACTATACGGATAGGTATTTGTAAAGTTTTTTTCAAATCTTCCACCGTATAGTCATCCAAAAATACCTCTTCTCCACTACGTAACATAGTACTTGGCAAAATCAAATATTCACCTAAATCCACACTTTTTAGTTGCTTCATTATATCCTGTGCAGTAATTAATCCTGCAACCGTTATATCTTTTCCAAAAAATTCGTTCTCGATCGTACACACCTGAATCTCTATGTTTGGAAACTTTTGATTAATGTAGGCGGCACATTCCTTTATAATTGGAGCTGCAAGCTTTCCGGTCGCTGTAGATATTTTTTTCTTCTCATCACTACCCTCAAACACTTCTAATCCGGATTTTACCTCTTCGATCAAAGAGCGAACCATTCCGACCCCATTCTCAATCTGACCATAGCCTTCATAGTAATCTTCTTCCGGCAATTCTCTTCCTGCTACAATATACCACTCATCACTGGCAAACACAAATCTGGTTCCAAGCTTCTCAAGAAATTGTTCCTGCCAAGCCTCTATCTGATCAATCACCTGATTGGCATGTTCTTTTTCAAATTTTTTCAGAGGTTCCAATCCCTCCCGGTATTTTGTGATACCGACCGGCACAACAGACAAGCTTCTCATATATGGGTATAATTTTGCCAACTCTTCTATGGAAAAATCTAATTCCTTCCCATCATTCAAATCCCTGCATAAGACAATCTGGCTATTCATCTCGATCTGACCTTCGTACAATCGTTTCAACTTTTTCAATGCGTCCCCTGCAAAACGGTTGTGTAATAATTTGCATCGCAACTCCGGATTCATAGAATGGATGGAAATATTCACTGGTGATAATTTGTATAACAGAATACGTTCCAGGTCTTCCTCACTCATATTGGTCAGTGTAATATAATTTCCCTGCAAAAAGGAAAGTCTGGCATCGTCATCTTTAAAATACAACGTCTCTCTCATTCCCGGTGGCATCTGATCAATAAAGCAAAACACACACTTATTTCTACAGGAACGATACTCATCCATCAATCCCTGTTCAAATTCAATTCCAAGATCCTCTTCATATTCTTTTTCAATTTCTAATTCCCACTGTTCTCCATCGGGCTTTTGAATCAAAACAACAATATACTCTTCATTTAAATAATAATGGTAATCAAACACATCCTTTATCTCAACATCATTTACTGCCAGTAATAGATCCCCTGCCTCTATTTCCAATTCTTCTGCGATACTTCCCGGCATTACAGATTTGATTTTATGTCCTTTTGACATGCGTTTTCCTCCATTCTATATGTCTATATACTCTATATACTCAAATAGGACCACATTACTGTGGTCCTATTTGAACTGAATTAATTATTTTCTTAATCCTAATTTTTCGATCAATGTACGATAACCTTCTAAGTCAGACTTCTTCAAGTATGCAAGTAAGTTTCTTCTCTGACCTACCATCTTCAAAAGACCTCTTCTTGAGTGATGATCCTTCTGGTTAACCTTTAAATGCTCAGTCAACTCACGAATTCTCTCTGTTAATAATGCAATCTGTACTTCTGGAGAACCTGTATCTCCTTCTTTTCTTCCGTAAGTTGCAATGATTTCTGCTTTTTTCTCTTTACTGATCATATTCATATCCTCCTAAAAAATTGCCGTCTACACAGTATAAGGTCGGATTGTCCATACACCGAGCAGCGGTTTGTTAACATACTCTTGGATTATAGCACAAACATTTCAAAATGTAAATAAATTTTTCTTGCATTTTCTTTCTTCCAAGTATTTTTTCCCAAATTCTTTATCTCTGTGCATCTGTTCGGTTAACGCATCAAAACTTTCAAATTTCCTTTCCCCACGCACATGATACAACAGTTCTGTTTTCAGTACCTTCCCATACAGATCTCCGTCAAATCCAAAGATATGGGTTTCAATCCATACTTTGTTTTCTCCGCTTACGGTAGGCTTTGTTCCAACATTTGTAATGCCACCATGAACCCCGTCTTCTAAATATACTTTTGACACATAAACTCCCTTAGGCGGCAAAATTTTATTGTCGGATACTTCTTGATTTATGGTAGGCATTCCAATGGTTCTTCCTAATTTTTTCCCGTGGAGCACTTCCCCTGTTATTGCATATGGTTTTTCCAATAATTTTGTAACCTTTTCCATATTACCTGCAATGATTTCTTCGCGGACCCTTGTGCTACTGACCACCTGTTCTTCCTCTTGGATTTTATCGAGAGCAAGTACACGATACCCATATTTCAAGGCATATTGTTGAAGCATTTCTACATTTCCTTTTCTCTGATGCCCAAAATGAAAATCTTTTCCAACAACAATTACTTTGGCACCCATTTTTTCCACAAGTACGGTCTCAATAAACTGCTCAGCAGACATGCCGGCAGTTTCTTTTGTAAAAGGGTAAGAAACCAACACATCGATCCCCAGTTCCGACAGTTTTTCCGCCTTTTCATTGGTTGTATCGATCAATTTCGCCTCTGTTTTCGAAAAAAGAGTAGACGGATGCAATGCAAATGTGAATACTGCCGCCTTCAGGCCTTGCTTCTTGCATTCCATCACATGACGAATCAAAAGACGATGCCCAATATGGATTCCATCAAACTTACCTAGACAAACCGCTGTATTCTCCAATCGGAATTGTTCTGTATTGTAAATATGTTCCATAACAACCTCCACTTACAAAAACATCTTTCGTGGCTTATATATCTTTTTTTCCTCATCCCAATAATAAACTGCCACAAACTGCTGTTTACTATCATATACACGAAACTGTTCTTTTTTTCCTTCTGTTATTTCTGCAATCATTTTTTTCGTAATCCCATTGCCATTATAGAGCAAACGTTCTGCACTTTCCAGTACCGTGATTGCAGAATATTCTTCAAATACTTTATCCGGCGGTTGTATCACATCCATGAAATCTTTATCTTCTTTTCTTGCTTCAATTTCACATAAACGCAAACTATCTTTTAAACAGAAGTTGCTCACTCTGGTTCGAAGAAGGCTCTGCATAGCACC
This sequence comes from Lachnospiraceae bacterium, assembly GCA_045124315.1. GTDB lineage: Bacteria > Bacillota > Clostridia > Lachnospirales > Lachnospiraceae > CAG-411. Next base: position 31,282 of record JBGVLO010000260.1, on the reverse strand, counting down.
TTTGCATCCCAGCTTTTGCCCAATATCATGACACAGTGTACGGATATAGGTCCCTTTCGAACAATCTACCCTCATAGATATCCTTGCATTCTCCATATCTACATCCAATATATCAATGCTATGAATTTGCACCATACTTGGTTTTCTCTCTACCACTTTACCCGCTCTTGCAAGTTCATATAATTTTTTTCCGTTTATTTTTTTTGCAGAATACATAGGTGGAATTTGCGCATATTCTCCAACAAACTCCATCACAACCCGTTGAATTTCCTCCATGGTACATTCCACTGGGTTTTCTTCTAGAATAGTACCTGACATATCCTGTGTATCTGTCTCGACTCCAAGCTGTAATACCGTTTCATATGTTTTGCTTTTATCGGCGAGCATATCGCATAATTTTGTTGCATTTCCCAGACAAACCGGCAATACACCTTCTGCATCCGGATCCAAAGTACCTGTATGTCCAATTTTCTTTTGTTTTAAAATACCTCTCAGCTTCGCCACCACATCATGGGATGTAAATCCTTTTTCTTTGTATACGTTCAGTATTCCGTTTATCATATATTATGCCTTTCTTTTTGTCTTATCATACCTATCAATTTATGCTAGCATCTGCTCGCTTTTGAAAACTTTGTTGGAACATTTGTAATCTTTTATACGCAAAAGCCTTACTGCAACTGTGCATCTGCAAATGTTAGCAGGGAATTGAGAATATCATAATAGGTTCCATGCATGGTGCATCCTGCTGCTTTTACATGTCCGCCGCCACCAAAATGTTGGGCGATCGCACTCACATCCATTTTTTCATTTGCGCGCATACTAACCTTATATAACAACGGTTCCACTTCATGAAGAAATATGGCCATCTCCACTCCATCTGTAATACGCATCTGTTCCACAATTCCATCCAAATCTTCCGTCGTTGCTCCATAAAAATCCATCATTTTTTTTGTTACACGACTGGCAATGACTTTTCCATTCAAAACCAGAATACTCTCTAAAAGCACACGGCCAAGAATTTGATTTTGCACATAGCTTTTTCTAAAAAAAGTCTGATCGACCAACGAAGTTTTTTCTATGCCCTTTTCTACCAAAATTCCGCCAATTTCCATAGTTCTCCTGGAAGTATTGGGATATTTAAACACTCCACTATCATGTACAATTCCTAAGTACAAGGCAGTTGCAACCTTTTTATCTATTTTTTCTTCCTCCAGCAATTCATAAAGTACTTCTGAGGCAGAACTTGCATCTGCATCGATCACATTATACTGTGCATACCCTGTATTGCTAATGTGATGATCAATACAGATAGAAGAAGCCGCTTTCTTTTTTAATTCAATAGCTCCCCCCAATCGCTCTTCATCGCTGGCGTCCAAAGCGATAAACAACTGGCAATCCTTTAATGTATCAAATCCCTCACTATAGTCTTCCCCCTCAAATAGATATGCAAACCGCTCTGGCATTTTCTCAAAGTATACTTCTATCTCCTTGTTTGGATATTCTTTCTTCAAATATAGATACATAGCCATGCATGATCCTACACAATCCCCATCCGGTCGAATATGACCTGCAATGGCAATACTCGCTGCATTTTCAATCTCTTTCCAAATTGTTTCTTTCATCAATGTTTCATTCACCCTTTCTTTCTATTCCTTATCAACACTATATAACATATATCAATCACACATGATACCTTTCAATGGATATAAATACCTTATTTCACGAAAAATGTCAACGGAAAGATACCCCCTTGCAGTCTTTACCAAAAACCAAAGGGGGTATTTTCAACTTCTATTCTTCTTCGTCCGAAAAATCCTTCGTAACATCATCAATTAACTTTGACATATTCACACCATATTCTATGGATTCATCCATATAGAATCTCAATTCCGGAGTATTTCTAAGGTTAATGGTTTTTGCCAAATGTTTTCTGATAAATGGTGTCGCACTTCTTAACCCTTCTAACGTAGATTGTTTCTTTTCATCCGACCCAAAAACACTTACATAAACTTTTGCCTGTTTTAAATCAGGTGTTACCTCCACAGCAATCACAGAAGTCATAGGATCGATACGTGGATCCTTCATTTCCTGACTGATCACCTTACTCAGTTCCCTCTGAACTTCCATATTGATTCGGGTATTCTTTATACTATTCTTTCTCATTAACTACACCTCCCAGGAAGTTATCATAATAGTTCATAATACTATCTTGGTACTTCTTCCATCACATAGATTTCTACACGGTCTTCTTCTTTTACATCATTAAATCCTTCAAATACAAGACCACACTCGTAACCAGCCTTTACTTCCTTCACATCATCCTTAAATCTCTTCAATGATGCAAGATCACCTTCAAAGATCAATTCATCCTCACGTGTAATTCTGACTTTTGAGTGACGTACAATCTTACCATCCAATACGTAAGATCCGGCAATTGTTCCAACGCCTGAAGCCTTAAATGTCTGACGAACTTCTGCATGCCCAATTACTTTTTCCTCAAATACAGGATCAAGCATACCCTTCATTGCTGCTTCAATATCTTCGATGGCATTATAAATTACCTTATACAATCTCATATCTACGTTTTCAGTATCTGCCATATCCTTCGCTGTTGCATCCGGACGAACGTTAAATCCAATGATAATCGCATTTGATGCACTAGCCAAAGAAACATCCGATTCGTTGATCGCACCTACACCACCATGAATGATGCGAATTGCAACTTCTTCATTAGAAAGCTTTAACAGACTCTGTTTTACAGCTTCCACAGATCCCTGTACATCTGCTTTTACGATCAAATTTAACTCCTTGATATTTCCAGCCTGGATCTGATCGAACAGACCATCCAATGAAAGTCTTGATTTTGTGTCTGCCAAAAGTTTTTCTCTACCCTGCTTGATATAGATTTCTGCAATATTTCTAGCTTCTTTATCATTCTCTGTAACCATGAAGATTTCGCCGGCATCCGGAACTTCATTTAAACCTAAAATCTCAACCGGCATAGATGGAATTGCTTCTTTTACACGTCTTCCCTTATCATCGATCATGGCTCTTACTTTACCATATGCCTTACCTACAGCAATAGAGTCGCCCACATGCAAGGTTCCTTTTTGAACCAATACAGTTGCTACCGGTCCTCTACCTTTATCCAACTGCGCCTCGATCACGATACCACGAGCAATACGGTTTGGATTTGCTTTTAATTCCATCACTTCTGCAGTTAACAGGATCATTTCCAATAACTCTTCAATACCCTGTCCGGTATGTGCAGATACCGGAACAAAAGCAGTAGTTCCACCCCAGTCTTCTGCGATCAGTTCATATTCAACAAGCTCTTGCTTTACTCTTTCAATATTTGCACTTTCTTTATCTATCTTATTCACTGCTACGATAATTTCAACGCCAGCAGCTTTTGCATGGCTGATTGCTTCTACTGTCTGAGGCATAACACCGTCATCTGCAGCTACTACAAGAATAGCAATATCTGTAGACTGTGCACCACGCATACGCATAGAAGTAAATGCTTCATGTCCCGGTGTATCTAAAAATGTAATCTTCTCGCCATTTGCAGATACCATATATGCACCAATATGCTGTGTAATTCCACCCGCTTCTTTATCCGTAACATTTGTCTTACGAATTGCATCAAGCAAAGAAGTTTTACCATGGTCAACATGACCCATTACACAGATAACAGGAGGACGTTTCTTTAACTGGCTTTCATCTTCTTCATCTTCCTTTAACAACTCAGCAATTACGTCTACTTGCTCCTCTAATTCCGCAATTACATTGTACTCTAATGCCAATTCTTCTGCTTCTTCAAATGTGATTTCCTGATTGATTGTAACCATCTTGCCTTGCATAAATAATTTCTTAACTACATTAGATGGCTGTAATTTAAGCTTATCTGCAAATTCTTTAATAGTCATAGTTTCCGGAAGGATTACTGTTTTAATGCTATCCTCCGGCTCTTTCTCAACTACTACAGGCTTTGGCATAATAAATGCACCCTTTCTGTTTGGATCTTTTTTTGGCTTATCCATAGGTAATTCATCATCCAGGTCACGTCTATTGGTTTTCTTTTTGTTATTATATCCATTACCATTTCTCTGTGCGTTATTTCTTCCACTTGACTTTTCTGCCGGTTTATCAAACACAACACCTGCAAATACGTCTTTTGAGAAACCACCACGGTCATTTCTTCTATCATTGTTACGATTATTAAAATTGCCACGATCATTTCTTCTATCGCCATTATTTCCGTTACGGTCATTTCTATAGCCGTTACGTTCTCCGCCATTTCCGTTGCGATCGTTTCTGTAGCCGTTACGGTCTCCGCCATTTCCATTGCGATCGTTTCTGTAGCCGTTACGATCTCCACCGTTTCCGTTGCGATCGTTTCTGTAGCCGTTACGGTCTCCGCCGTTTCCATTGCGGTCATTTCTATAGCCGTTACGTTCTCCACCATTTCCTCTGCGATCATTTCTATAGCCATTACGATCATTTCTATAACCATTGCGATCTCCGCTATTTTCATTGCGATCGTTTCTTCTGTCATTTCCTTTATTGTCACTATTTGTATTTCTATCCTGCTGCCCTTTATTCGTCTGTGTGTCAGCTTCCGGCTTCTTTTCAACCGCCTTTGTTTCTTTTGTTTCTACACTCGAATCTGTAATCTTATTCTCCTCCTTTGCCTCAGTAGCTTTCACTATTTCTTCTTTCTTTGGTTCTTCTACTGCTGCCTTTTCAGTTTTTTCAGACTTTACACTTTTTTCTTTCTTCTCAGCCTTTGTATCCGCTTTTACTTTCTTATCTGTATCTGTACCCGCTTTTTTCTCTTCATTTTCAGGTAATGGTTTGAAATTCTTTAATATAAATGCAATTGCCTCGTCCTCAATGTTGCTATTGTGACTCTTTACTTCAAAACCATTTTCATTCAATGCTTTTAGCAAGTCTTTACTTGTTCGGTTTAAACTTTTTGCAATCTCGTAAACCTTCATCTTTGTTGCCATACACTCTACCTCTTTCTTTCTATATTATTCTATTCTTTGTCGTATTATTTCACCTCAAACTGCTTCTTAATTGCCTTAGCAAATCCATCATCTGTAATGGCAACAGACGCACGAAATTGTTTTCCCATTGCATGACCGATCTTATCCTTGTCCCCAAAGATATAGATCGGTACATTATAGTATTCGCACTTATTCCGAAACATTTCCTTTGTATTATCTGAAGCATCCTGTGCAACAATTACGACTTTTGCATTTCCCTCTTTTATTGCCTTTTCTGTCATAAACTCACCACTTACGATCTGTCCGGCTTTGGTCGCTAAGCCAAGATAACCCAAAATCTTATCTTCCTTCACTTTCACTCAACTCCTTCTCCAATTCATCATAAACATCGAAAGGAATTGAAATGCGCAAACTCTTCTCCAATGCCTTTGACCGTTTTGCTTTTTCAAAGCATGTAACCGAGTGACATATATATGCCCCACGACCGTTTTTCTTTCCTGTCAAATCTAATAAAATCGTATCTTCAGGTGTTTTAATTACTCGAATAAGATCCTTTTTATTCTTCATTTCATTACATCCCACGCACTGTCTTGCAGGAACTTTTCTTTTCTCCATTGAAAAACGCCTTCTTTCTTCGTAGAGCTTATACATTCACTTACATTACTGGTGGTTCTGTAGGTGTAAGACCAACTTGTGACTCGCTCTTAATATCAATCTTATAATTTGTTAATCTTGCTGCTAATCTTGCATTTTGTCCTTCTTTACCAATTGCAAGTGATAACTGATAATCTGGAACTACAACCTCTGCACTCTTTTCTTCTTCGTCTACCTTAACAGAAACAACCTTTGCAGGAGAAAGTGCATTTTCAATCAATACAGCAGGGTCTTCACTCCATGTAATAATATCAATCTTTTCTCCTCTAAGTTCTTCCACAATTGCATTCACTCTGGCTCCGTTCACACCAACACATGCTCCAACCGGATCCACATCTGCTTCCTCTGTCCAAACTGCCATCTTGGTTCTTGAACCTGCTTCTCTGGCAATGCTCTTGATTTCAACTGTTCCATCCTTTACTTCTGCAACTTCCGATTCAAATAATCTCTTCACTAATTCCGGATGGGTTCTTGATACTGTAATTTTAGGGCCCTTTGTGGTATCTTTTACTTCCACAATATACAACTTAATTCTCTCGGTTGGCTTGAAGCGTTCTCCTCTTACCTGCTCATTCTCTGTGAGTACCGCATCCACCTTACCTAAATTCACGCTAATGTTGTTGCCCATATATCTCTGAACAATACCAGTAACAATCTCTTTCTCCATGCTATAATACTGCTCATATAATCCTTTTCTTTCTTCTTCACGAATTTTCTGAACGACTACTTGTTTTGCCTTCTGTGCAGCAATTCTTCCAAAGTTCTTAGGTGTAACTTCTACACGAACAATATCACCAATTTCATTCTTAGGGAATTTAAGTTTTGCTTCTACTGCATCAATCTGAGTTACAGGATCCTCTACAACTTCTACAATTTCACGCTCTGCATAAACAACCACTTTTCCATTTTCCCTGTTTATGTTCACTACAATGTTGTCACTTTTACCATAATGATTCTTGCAGGCAACCAATAAAGAGTTTTCTAACGCTTCTAAAATAATCTCCTTACTAATTCCTTTTTCTTTTTCAATTTGCTTCAATGCAAGAATTAAATCCGAATTTGCCTTCATTTGAACGACCTCCTATTTTCTATCTCTAACCCATAAACATACTTCTCTTTACGGACGAAACTCTGTTTCTCTATTTCTCGTATCCTTTCAAAATGTATTCCCGTTTGCAGTTCCAGTCAATACCACTCGAAACCGTAACGAAATACCACTATTATATAGTTTCGACATTTTTTGTCATTTACATTACTTTCCAGTTTTATTCCATTAAAAATGTACTGCCAGACGAATAATGGCTATTTCTTTTCGATTCAATGTAAAATAGTCTTCCTCCTCATCGTCTTCCACAAAAGCAATGGTAACTGTCTGTTCATCATATGACTTCAGATAACCATACAGTTCTTTTTCTTTCACTGCTTTTCCTTTCTCATCATATAGCTCGATGGCTTTGTACAATTTAATCTCTACTTCTTTTCCAATACTTCTGGCAAAATCCTTTTCTTTCTTAAGTTGCCTTCCCAAGCCTGGAGAACTCACCTCTAAAATATAGGAATCTGGAATAAAATCTTCCTGATCTAGCAATTCGCTCAACTCTCTGCTCACCACTTCACAGTCATCCACCGTAATGCCGCCTTCTTTGTCAATGTAAGCTCTCAAATACCAATTTGTGCCTTCTTTTACATACTCAACATCCACCAGTTCAAATGCTCTTTTTTCTACCAAAGGCAGAATTAGTTTTTCTGTACGAGCTTCATAATCTTCTCTAACGCCCATTCTTACCTCCTTTAAAATTTACAAAAGCAAAAGAGTGGACTCTCGTCCACTCTTGCTCACGTACTATCATTCTGTAACATTGCAATAATTGCTACTAAGCGGGTGATGGGAATCGAACCCACGTATCTAGCTTGGAAGGCTAGTGTTCTACCATTGAACTACACCCGCACATCTTTTGTTCTGTGCTCTTCGCAACTCACTCCTATAATATACTACTTCATTCTCTTTCTGTCAACACTTTTTTTAATTTTTTTTAATTATATTTCACACATCTTTTTCTTGGCCAAATATCAATAGGTTCAAATCCTATCAAAATAGCTCTATCATATATTAAAAAAAGAACTTATGATATTCATAAGTTCTCCTTTTCGGGTTGGGCTGTTTGAAATAACAGTCAACAGCTCGTAGGGGAATCGAACCCCTGTTTCCGCCGTGAGAGGGCGGCGTCTTAGCCGCTTGACCAACGAGCCATATAACATTGACCATTATATCATATTTTTTTAAAATTGCAACCCTTTTTTTATTTCTTATTTTTTAGTAAACGTAATAAATGAAGCAACGCCAAAATCACAAGGAACACAATGGCAAATGGCCAGTCATAAGAACAACTTCCAAGTATACCCATAACGATCAATAAAACTGCAATTGTTACCAAAAAGATCGTTCTCTTTTTTGTAGAATTGATTGCCAATATCCATGTAAATCCAATCACAAAGGTACCGCACATGAACATGTGCCACAAACACAAATCTCCCGTAAAGATCTGCTCGATAAAAGATGGTTGCTCTGTTGGTTCAGGAGTAACAACCGCCTCTTCCTGTTCTTTGCAACACAATCCAAATGCATGACTACCTGAAATTTCGCATGTAAGCGTCTCCATATACAAATCCTCGTCTTCATGCATTTCATATGAATCATCCATTAGCTCTACTAAATAATAAGTCGCTCCAGCTACTTGATAATCATTCTTAATATCAATCTGTACTTTTACAGCTTCGTTAAAAGAAGTAAGTGTCTCCCATGTTGAAGCTTCATCTGTTCTTTTTTCTACAATAATCTGAACATAGTTTCCAAAGGACAAATCTCCTACACTTTCCTCACACTCTGTCAATGCCTGATTCATCAATGAGATATCTGTCTTCTTCATTTCTTTTTCTGAGGCATTATGAAAGGTTACTCGTAACTCAAAATGTTCCCCTGCCATAATCTGTGTTTTCTCTTCCCCAGTAAAACAAGCATCAATTAGATTCTGACTAGACAAAATTCCCGTATTAAGCATTGCACTTTCTGTAACTTCTTCCTCAGGTTCTGTACTCTCTTCTGCTTCTGGTTCTTCTGTGGTATCCTGTACTTCTTCTAAATTATCAATATCTTCAATTTCATTTCCAGTTTCTTCTTCCGATTCGTTACTATCTTTATTTACAGTAACAAATACACTCCCTTCTCCATACTCAAGATAGGTGCTATACATAATTGCCTCATCTTCAGAAGTTTCTTCTACACTTGACTCTGTAGTATCATCGTCTACCGTATTCTCCAAAGATGTACTTGCAATTGTTTCCTTCCATTCATAATTTTTATTTGTGACAACCGAAGCGCCAGCTGTCGTTACACATACGCACGCCCCCAGTAATCCCACTGCCATCCATTTTTTCATATTCATTTTTAAATTCATGCTTTTACCTCTTTCCCTGTCATCCTATGTCTGGTAATCCATAAGTCTTTCAACTTTTCGATTTCAACTATCAATTCTAACAGATACATCAACATAAGTAAACATTTTTCTACAAAGCTCATTTTGTATTTGTAACAGTTCAGCCGGGGGGCTGAACTGTTACTTGTATTTCTCTACCACGCAAAGCTTACCTAACCACAAAATCTGCCTTCTATAATAAAACAATCCTATTCTACAAAAAGCTACACTTTTTTTAGAAATTTTTGTATTGCCACTCTTTTATTCTGTGTTTATAATATGGTATGATACCAGAGGCAAAAGGTCTGAACCCACACAATCAAACCCACAAAAAAGGAGAAACGATTTATGAAATACAAATCTACAAATGCATTGTCTGAATTTTCTTTTCAGGAAGCTTCAATTGCTTCAATGGAAAGCCATTTAGGCTCATTCATCTTAGATTTAGACAATGTAACTATTTTATCAACAAACTCTCATAATCGAGACATTCAGGATATGAGAGCCAACAACGTAACTGTCACATTTTCAAATGCCACCATCGAGCAAATCACATCTGAAGGATATAAAGTCTATGATGCAGACGGCAACTTAACAGAAAATGTATCAGATGCTATTATCTCTGAAGCCGATTACACAGAAGTAATGAAAGAACTTGAAGGTTCCTTCCTTTATTCCATCGAAGAATCCGATACACACTCTTGCCAAATAAATATTGATACAGAATACCATACTTATTTTATAAAACTCAAATATGATACTTCCCATGTAGAATGGGATCGTTTTTTAAAAAAAGAATAAACATTCTAAAAAAAGAGTTTCGTATAAAGAATTAAAACTCCTAAATACTGACAATTTTATACCCTGTCTGTACTAGGAGTTTTTTATATTATATCCATACTTTTTTAAATATGAGAACTATGATCGGATATTTGCTCATTCACCCAGTCTACACTGGACTTTAAGTCTGCGGCCGACATACGATACGCCCCCTGCTGCATAATGATCACCTGCTCTGTCCCATCCGAAGTTGCGACTGTAACCTTATACTTTTTCCCAATTTCATGAGTTACTTTTTCAATATACATATCTGCCGTTTCTGCTTCTTTCGTAAATACCACATGAATGTTCTGGTACTGTTCTACACTTCCCATACCACCCTTTACTTTATAGGCATCAAAAATAACAATCACCTGAATCCCTCGATACCCTTGGTAATTGCACATAATTTCCAGCAACTTCATTCTGGCTGCATCCAGATTTTCTCTTGCAAGACTCCGCAATTCTTCCCACGAAAAAATAATATTGTAACCATCCACCAGCAAATATTCGTTCTGCTGTTTCGAAACTTTAGTTTTCTTTTGGTATTTCGGATCTCCTGCATATTCCTTTTCTTTTGGTGGTTTTGGAAGTGTTTTTCGTTCCTCCTGGCTATAATAAACATTACCATAATCATCAAATCTTTTCTTTCGCGAGCCAAATTCTCTAAGATAGATTTTTTCCAATTCCGCTTCATTCTGTTCTACAGAACCACTTCTGTTCACACTAGTGATTGGATTTATTTCTTCCACTTCTTCTATCTTCTCCAACACACTTTCCACGTGCATATACTGCTCCACTTCATCCCAAGGAACCAGAAAGCCAGAGCCATGAGCACAAAATACAGAACAGGTTGGATTTTCCAAATCCGATTCACTGTCATAACCAATCTTCTCTATTACCTCTTCTTGATTATGGCACGGAAAATATCCCGCAACTTCACATGTGAGAGTTCCTTTTCCATGGGTGTACGCATTCACTTCCTTTAGATAATCCCGCATTTCTGAGACCGGAGCTTTCCCCTTTAATACAGTATACTCTTGACCAGTATCCGGCACCTCAAAAGCCCCACTCATTCTCTGCACATCATTCATTGCACGACCCAATTGCTCAGCTGGCACCACAAGGGTAAATGCATAATATGGTTCCAACAAAACACTCTTTGCTTTCTTCAGGCCTTGTCGTATTGCACGGTAGGTTGCCTGTCTAAAATCCCCACCTTCTGTATGTTTATTGTGAGCACGTCCTGCTACAAGGGTTATTTTCATATCTGTAAGCACCGAACCGGTCAAAACTCCAATATGCTCTCTTTCCTCAAAATGGGTATACACCAAACGTTGCCAGTTTTTATCCAATTTATCTTCGGAGCACTGCACATCAAATTGCATGCCACTTCCCTGTTCTCCAGGTTCCAGGATAACATGAACTTCTGCATAGTGTCTGAGCGGTTCAAAATGTCCCACTCCCTCCACAACACTATCAATCGTTTCTTTATATACGATATTTCCATCTCCAAATTCAACCAACAGATTAAATCGCTCTTTTATCATTTCCTTCAAAATGTCAATTTGAACCTCTCCCATTAGCTGCATATGAATTTCTTTTAATTGTTCGTTCCAGATTATGTGTAATTGTGGGTCTTCTTCTTCCAGGATTACAATCTTTCTATAAGCTACTATCGGGTCTATTCCTTCTTCTAACTCTACTTTATAAGTTAACACGGGTTGTAACACCTGTTCTATTTTGGTGCTATCCGCCCCTAAACTCTGCCCTGGCAATGTCCGGGTAAGTCCCGTTACAGCACAGATCTCACCTGCATGTATTTCGTTTACGGTCGTATACTTTTCCCCTGAATAAAGACGGATCTGGTTTACCTTTTCTTCCCACTCTACCACATCTCCATTTTTATCATTACTGCACCCTAAAATTGACTCTTTTACTTTCAAATTTCCGCCTGTAATCTTCATATAGGTAAGTCGGGTATTCTGTTCATCTCGGGCAATTTTATATATTCTTGCACCAAACTTCTCCAAGTATGTCTTTTCCTGAACCAAACTACTCATAGCGTCCATAAACATTTCAACCCCGTCTAATTTCAATGCTGCACCAAAGAAACAAGGGAACAACTTTCTTTGACGGATCAACTCTCCTATCTCCTGCTCTGTAATCATTCCCATTTCCATATAGTTTTCCAGCACAGTCTCATCACACATGGCAACTTCTTCGTAGAAGGATTGATTTTTATCTGCTTCCATAAAACTGATACAATTTTCTGAAAATTGTTCTTGAATTTCACCCAATAATTCCTCTTTACTTTTCCCATGAAGATCCATTTTATTCACAAATAAAAATGTAGGTATCTGATAATTTCTTAACAGTTTCCATAAAGTCTCTGTATGTCCCTGTACACCATCTGTTCCATTCACCACCAGTATTGCATAATCCAACACCTGTAATGTCCGTTCCATTTCCGTAGAAAAATCCACATGTCCCGGTGTGTCTACCAAACAATAGGATACATTCTTCCATTCAAAACGAGCCTGTTTTGAAAAAATAGTAATTCCCCTTTCTTTTTCTAACGAAAAAGTGTCCAAGAACGCATCCTGATGATCTACTCTTCCTAATTTTTTTATATTTCCACTGGTATACAACATTGCTTCCGACAAGGTCGTCTTTCCCGCATCCACATGTGCCAGTATACCTATCGTAATTTTTTTCATCCTCTATTCCTCTAATTTACATCTGTATCTGTTGGATCGCAGACTTTTCCATTTTCTAATTCTACTAAGTCCGCTGCAATAGGCTTCTTTAATGGCAGCTGTTTGTTATCCCGATATAAATATGCACTGCATTTACTGGAGTGATTATAAATCCACTTGGCATCCTTTACCTGAAGGCGAACACACCCGTGAGAAGCTGCCTTCCCCAGTTTTTCAAACTCATCTGCATATAACGAATAATCGTCTCCATTTCTGGAATAAACCACAGAATGAAACAAATATGGTCCTGAAATCCTTGTACAATACTTACCATAAGTACCATAATACAGAGTATGCCATTTTCCAGTCTTTCTTAAGTAAGAATAATTTCCTGTAATGGTAGAATGTCCGGGCACTCCACAGGAACAAATCATAGCTTTCACCGGAATACAGTATTCTCCATTTTCATCCTTTGCGTATACAATCACAACATTTTTCTGTATGTTCACTTCTAACCGATACTGCTTCTGTTCTCCCAATATTGCACTTACATTTTGCTTTTGTTTTCCATTGTCACCAAAATACAGTTTGTATTTTCTGCCATCGATCTTTATGTATTTCCACTGGTCTGTTACAATCATTCCATTTTTTTTCGCATAATAATGGCTTCCTGACACCTTGAAATATCCGATCTTCTTCTTACCGCTCTTGTCAATGTAATATCTTTCCCCGTCTGCATTCTCATGCCATCCCGTTTGATTCTCTGCCAGCACAGCACTTTCTGTAGTTACTACGGAGGTAATTACATCTGCTTCCGTTTCGAATGTTGTCGTTTCAGGTGATGCCACTGTATTTGCTTTTGTATAAAGCAACATAAAATCTTCCTGATTGTTCTGTTTCATCGTCAACAGCGCACAAATTCCGGCTAAACATGCCGAAATTCGGAGCAGTCTTTTTATCCCCTTTGTATTTCTCATAACGCCCTCTTTTCTACTGATTTTCTCCTAAAAATACATTTTTTATACTATCATAGTGTAAAAAGATTCCTTTTTCAGCAATTTGCTGGATTTCTTCCAGAGTTGCGATTTTATAGCCATCCGTTTCTCCTTCTTGAAGAACCAGATCTTCTTCCGAAAAATCCATCACAAAACGATACACATCCACAAAATAATTGTCCTTTTCCTCTGGATTCACTCTCTTGTATGTATAAAACAATCCTCCCTTTGCATTAGAAACGTCCAGTCCGGTCTCTTCTTTTATTTCTCTCACAATAGCCTCACTAGACTCTTCTCCTGCCTGGCAGGCTCCTCCAGAAACTTCCCACCAGCCTGGTGCCCAGGACTTCGTCTCCACTCTCTTTGTAATCAAAAATTTACCATCCGGTCTTTGAATGACCCCCAATACCGTAAGATGAAAATCTCCTTCTTTCATATTCCAATCATTTCGAACCATAGTTCTACCAGTTTTTTTCTTGTTCTCATCATAAATATCCCATAATTCCATTGCATTTCCTCCACTATTGTCTATTCTTCCATTTTTAATATTTGGTGCGATAAATTCTTCAAAAGCATATCTCCATAACTGGCCGGAACCTTCTTTGGTTACTTTGTTCCGCTTCATAATCTGAGACAATTTTGCACCATGTTCCTTCCATGCTTTTCCACCAGAAGCAGCATTCAACATCACCGGTTGAAAATTATCCAATGTTCTGGCAAACTTTGCCTCCGGTGTCTGCTGTGCTTCAAATTCCTCCCACAGCTTGCGAATATATATCTCCTGATCTTTTGGCAAAATCTGAAAAAGCCGGTCTGCCGCCTTCTGTTCTCTTTCTTTCTGCGTTTTTTTTGCTTCTTCATCATACGCGTAGGTATCACCGGCATAGATTTCTACCAGGTCGTGTATCAATAGCATACTCATAGTACGAAGTGTGTCAATTTCTTCATTGGCATACTCCTGTAGTATAAGCGTCATAATCGCCATATGCCATGCATGCTCTGCATCATTTTCTTTTCTTTTTCCATCTGATAAATAGGTTTGACGCCCTATCTGTTTTTCCTTATCTATTTCCAAGCAAAAGGCTACTTGTTTTTCCAAACGTTCGTTATCTGTCAATTTTTATTCTCCCTTCACTTTTTTTCTTTATTAACACCTATACTATAATATCAAATTTTTACAAAAAAAGAAAATACTATTTTCCCCGCCTTTACGATTCTTATTTTTTTTGATAGAATGGTAATAAATTTAGAATTTGTATCATTTATACAATTCTATTTCAAAAAAATTAAGGGGTTAACCAATAAAGGAGGAGTAACATTATGAATGAAGAAGATTTTAACAAAACTATGGAACGTGCTTCCAAAGCGGTTGCTGCATTTGCAGAAACCGTCGCTGAAACTGTAGTAGAAGGTGCAAAAGCTGCTGCCAATACTACAAAAACAGCTACAGAAAATGTTCGAAATGCGGCTGAAAATGCATTTAAAGAAACGAAAACGGATGTGTATCTACAATACCAATATCAGGAATGTTCCATCGAACAAATCAAAAAAATGTGCAAGGAATCATATATTGCCGATGGCCATTCTGCCGCAGATATAAAATCCTTAAAAATTTATCTAAAACCTGAGGAAAAAGCTGCTTATTATGTGGCAAATGACCAATATTTAGGAAAAGTAGATATTTGGTAATTTTCTCATATTTTCTATATCAAAAAAGGATTATTGTTTTCCATTGGTCAACAATAATCCTTTTTTCGATTCTAAATAGTTTTTCTGTAAAACACTAAATTATAATGCATACCAAACCACCATTACTGTCGTTTACTACTTTTTGAATGGTATCCTGTAATTTCATCTGACTCTCATCCGTTAATTTGCTTACTTTAGACTAAATTCCATCCTCTATCAATTGGCCAATGGACTTTCCAAATATATTCGTATTCCATATTCCTTCTGCATTTTCTTTACCATTTTGTGAGATATAGCTTATCAAGTCTTTCGCTTGTTCCTCACTTCCCACAATCGGAGCAATCTCCGTTTCAATATTTGCTTTTATCAAATGCACAGACGGAGCAATCGCTCGTATTTTCACACCATATTTGTTTCCATGATGAATAATTTCCGGCTCTTCAATAGTAATTTCGTCAATTACCGGAGTCATGACCCCGTATCCCTTCTGTCGCACTTCCTCGCTTGCTACCCATATTTTATCATACTCCATTTTTTTATGGGCTACATCCTGTAACATTTTCACTAGTTTTCTTTCATCAGAAATTTCCATTCCGGTTAATTCACTGATAGCTTGATAATAATATTCGTCTTTTAACTCAATTCGAACGGTCACATGGCCATTTTCCATATTTTTCTCCTGAATATAGATTTGTTTCACATATTCATCATCTGTCCGAATGTTGTCATGATTGGCATCCTGCATCTTTTCCATATTTTTTAATATGTGGTGCATATTTGCTATAATTGTTGTCTTAACAGGATGATCCTTATTCAGCATATTGACCCACTTCGGAAAATAAAAAGAAATTTGTGTAATTGGAAAGACTGACAATAAATTTGTCATCAGGCTGTCTACATCTTCTTTCTGCATTCGTTCACAATTCATCGGAACAACAATTGTTTTATAGTTTTCAGCCAATTCCTTTGCCAACCCTTTTGTTGTAGGGTCATTTGGATGTGTAGAATTTAACACAACAACAAATGGTTTTCCTATAGACCGAAGTTCCTCCACCGTTCTTTTTTCTGCCTGGATATAATCCTCTCTCGGTATCTCACCTATACTTCCATCCGTAGATACTACTATTCCAATGGTTGCATGATCCACAATTACCTTCTTTGTACCAATTTCCGCTGCTTTTGAAAATGGCACTTCATAATCAAACCAAGGAGTTCTCACCATTCGTTCTTTTTCTCCATCCATATGTCCACTGGCACCATCAACCATATAGCCCACGCAGTCAATTAGTCGAATTTGCATTCCCAATCCTTCTCCCATGGACACCTTAGCCGCTTCTTTCGGGATAAACTTTGGTTCCGTAGTCATAATCATTTTTCCCCCTGCTGATTGCGGCAATTCGTCAATGGCTCTTTCCTTGCTATGTAATTCCTCCATATATGGCAAAACCAATAATTCCATAAAATGTTTTATAAATGTAGATTTTCCTGTTCGAACAGGGCCTACCACTCCAATGTATATTTCTCCATTTGTTCTTGCTTCTATGTCCTTATATAACTGATACTGTCCATCCATCTATTTCCCTCCACCACAAATCATTTTTTCATGCAAAAACTTATATACGTACGTGTATCTTTTATCATAATATTCACATCACATTTCTTTTAGAACAAAAAAGAGTTTCGTTTACGAAACTCTTTTTTCTATAATCCTGCCTCTTTATACTCCTCATGTCTGATCACTAAATCCATAAGAAAGGAAATCCCAGTCAAAAAAACAATGCCAATAAGAGTGTACATCCTACCATTTCCATCCTGATATCTTCGAACGATCCTTCCTAATTTTGGAACTGCAAATTCCGTTGCTTTCCCCACTAAAGAGGCATATGCAACAGGAGGATCTTGTTCTTCATTGGCATCCCCTTTTGTTAATAACATCTGATTCTCCGAATCAATCTGTAACAGTCTATGGGTCACAACCATTTTACTCTCTTTCGAAGTACGAAAAGTAACAATATCCCCTATTCTCAAATCTTCAAATTCTATAGGCTTTACATAGATCATACTTCCTACAGGATAATCCGGCTCCATACTTCCTGTTTGTATCTCATAAGGATGATAATCCAGACATTGTGGTATGAAAAATATCAACACCAATGAAAGAATTAAAGTCACAAATACCCCTGTTATAAATGCTTGAACCACTTTTGCTATCCTTGCGAATTTCAAAGACATCACTCCCCCTATTTGCTTTTTTTCTCATAAACCTTTTCTACACTTTAGACAAACAATGGTACCCACAAATATTGCATATAAACTTAGATATAACTTTCTTATTTCTTATCTGTCATCACCCGCAACTCAATTTATCGTTGACACAGTCAATGACACAGTCTCCACCTTTTTTTAATTTCCCAAATAAGATTTTATCCACTAACAAAGGCTTAATCTCCGTATTTATAATACGACTGATCTCTCTAGCACCATATTCCCTACTCACACCCTTCTTGCAAATGTATTCGGAACATGATGCTGTAATACGAAGCATAATTTGTTTTTTCTCCAATTTCTTTGCTAGTAACGCAATTTGTTTTTCCACGATCTTCTCTGCCATCTTCTCATCTACATGATTAAATGTAATGATTCGATTCAAACGATTTCGAAATTCCGGCTGGAAAACCCGCTTCACTTCTTCCATAATTGCGCTTTGATTAACCATACCTTCTCCAAATCCTACCTTCGGCTTTCCAACCTGACTTGCTCCGGCATTGGATGTCATTATCATAATAACATTTCTAAAATCTGCTTTCCGACCTTGATTGTCAGTCAGTGTAGCATAATCCATCACCTGTAGTAACACATTGAAAATATCAGGATGTGCCTTTTCAATTTCATCCAGCAATAACACACAATATGAATTTTTTCGTATGGTCTCCGTCAGTAGTCCACCTTCTTCGTATCCAACGTATCCTGCTGGTGAACCTATCAATTTTGCCACTGTATGCTTTTCGGCATATTCACTCATATCAAAACGTATCAATGGAATATTCAATACATTGGCAAGAGTCTTTGCCGCCTCTGTTTTTCCAACACCAGTTGGCCCAACAAACAACAAACTAGCCAACGGCTTGTCCTCTTCATTCAATCCTGCTCTCGCAAATTTCACCGCATTTGCAAGTTCTTTCACTGCTTCGTCCTGACCGTACACCTGTTTTGCCAATTCTTTTTCCAAAACAGCCAATTGCTTTCTTTCGTCCGTCTCAACCTGCTTAGAAGGAACGTTTCCGATAGTTGCAACTACCTGCTCCAATAATTTCTTATCTACCATCTGAGTTTTTTTATCAGTAGGATGCAATACACGATATGCACCCGCTTCATCTATTAAATCAATCGCCTTATCTGGCAAATATTTTTCATTAATATATTTACTACTCAATTCCACGGCATATTCCATAGTTCCTTTGGAATATCGAACCCCATGGTATTTTTCGTAATATTTTCGTACCCCTTCCAAAATCAGTACCGCTTCCTCGTGAGTTGGTTCCTTTACATCTATATTCTGAAACCGTCGGATTAAACTCTTATTTTTTGAGAAACTCTTCTTATATTCTTCATAAGTTGTAGCCCCAATAAAACGAAGTTCTCCTCCTGTTAAATATGGTTTCAATAAATTTGCTGCATCAATTGTTCCTCCATTTGTAGCTCCCGCCCCAACAATGTTGTGTATTTCATCAATGTATACAATGCAATCCTTTTCTGTTTGCATTCCATCCATAATCATTTTCAGCCGCTTTTCAAAATCACCGCGAAATTGCGTCCCTGCAATCAGATTACCAAGATCCAATAAATATATTTTCGCGTTTTTTAATTTGTCCGGAACCTCTCCCTGGACAATTCGACGTGCCACTCCATATGCCAATGCAGTTTTTCCAACTCCCGGTTCCCCAATATGCAGTGGATTATTTTTATATTTTCTACACAGTATCTGAAGCGTTCTTTCCACTTCCTCTTCTCTTCCCACTAGTGGAAGCTGAGACTTAACTGTATCGTTCATACATGTTACATAATCCTGCCATTTCTCTTTTGGGCCCTCTTCTGTTCTTTGTTTTGTTCTTGATTGCTCCACCTGTGTGTCATCCTGCATAAGTACCTTGTATTCTGTCATAAACATCAATAATTCTGCAAGATCGATCTTAGATGCATAAAGATAATATGCAGCGTAACTATTGTCATCATTTATAATCGCATATAGCAAATGGGTAATATCCACCACATAGCGTTCACTGGCCATTGCCTGTTGCTCTGCAGAAACCAGTATGTCATTGAGCCCCATACTCAATTCTGCTTTTCCTTCCTCAATTGTATCTATATTATGCTCCATATATTCTTCCAATTGTTTTTGCAAAACATTAATGTTTCCACCACAATTTTCAAAACTATACGAAAAATTTGCATTATAAGTCATCACAAACAATAAATGCTCTGGTGTTACAAATTCATGGTGTAATTTTTCTGCCAACATTGCCATATCTGTCAATATATCTTCTACTTCTCTAGAAATCTTCATACACACCCTCCTTTCTACTGTTCTATACGCACTCGAAACGGATATCCAGCCTCTCTTGCCAATCTGGTACACTTTTCCACTCTGGTACGTGCAATATCATACACATAAGTTCCTACTACTTCTTTTGTTCCTTTATGTATTCTGAACATTATTTCCATTGCTTCTTCCTCTGATTTACGGAAAACAGAAACTAATATATCCACCACAAAATCCATCGGGGTAAAATCATCATTATACATAACAACCTTGCATTTTTCCGGTTCCTTCCACTTTGTCTTATTTATTGTATTTACTTGAACTTTTTCTGCCATAATCATTCCCGCCTTTGATAACATTCTCGCAGTTTCTCTATCGCCTTTTTTTCAATTCTTGATACATAACTTCTTGATATATTTAGACATTCTGCCACTTCTCTCTGTGTCTTTTCTTTCTTACCATACAATCCATAGCGCAAAATAAGTATTTCCTTTTCTCTCAAGGATAATACCTCATCTATATAAATCAATAGTTTTTTTTTGTTGTCAGAAAGCTCTAATTTGTCAACAATATCCACTGGCTCTATTGCAATAATATCTTCGATACATATTTCATTTCCATCCTGATCCGATCCGATTGGTTCTGACAAGGACACATTTCTCGATAGTTTTTTTTCACTACGAAATACCATCAGCATTTCGTTTTCTATGCAACAAGATGCATATGTGGCTAAGCGAATTCCTTTATCTATCTGAAAACTATCAATTGCTTTCATTAGACCGATCGTTCCTATGGATATAAAATCTTCTACATCCGCTGTCGCGATATGATATTTTTTTACAATATGCGCAACTAATCGCAAATTATGTTGTATCAACTGGTCTCTTGCCTGCATATCCCCATTTTTGCAAGCCAAAAGATACTTCCGTTCCTCCTTTGTGCTTAATGGTTTTGGAAACACCTTCACGATAAGCACCTCTTAACTGCTTTGTATTTAGAATATGCGATAACAAAAAAATAGTGCCTATCCACATTGTTTTTGCATATTTAGTATAACCCACTCCGGCTACATTTTTCAACATTCTTTTGCATGCGTATCTTTTCATAATGAATAATAGTAAAAAAGGCAATCACCATGTAGCATCTCCCAATTTAAATAAAATTTGAAAAACACATTGTCTGATTGCCTTTTCTTCCGGTACACTTTATTACATAAGCGAACCAATACTATATTCTAATTTTGTTCCCCATAAATTAGAACAAATTATTTTACTGCACCATCTACAACACCCTTGATAATCTTCTTCTGAGCAACAATATAGAAGATAATAACTGGTAACATAATCAAAATGAGTGCTGCTGCTGCTACACCCCAGTTTGTTGTAAATGAACCAAAGAACTTATATGTCTGCAATGGTAAAGTACGCAAATCTGACTTACCTGACAATACAATACTTGGTAACAAATAATCGTTCCATATCCACATAATATTTACAATTGCAACCGTAGTTGTAATCGGCCCCAATAACGGCAAAACAATTCTAAAAAAGATACCCGGTGTACTACATCCATCAATAGCCGCCGCCTCTTCTAGCTCAACTGGAATACCCTTAATAAATCCATGATATAGCATAATTGACATAGCAGAACCAAATCCAATATATGCCAAAATTAATCCTTGCTGATTCATAAGATCAATACCTAACTGTCCGATTCCAAATTTACCCATAATTTTCATCAAAGGCAACATTACACACTGGAATGGAATTAACATAGATACAGAAAATAACATGAAAATAAAGTTAGATTTTCTTGTTTTATGTCGGACCAGTACCCAGGCTGCCATTGCGGAAAAAATACACAAACACAAGGTAGATGCAATCGTTACCACCAAAGAATTCTTTAGCGCCACTAAAAAGTCCATCTTATCTATAGCTGTAGCAAAGTTTTCAAAACCAATCCATTTTTTTGGCAACCCCAAAATGTCCAAAGCTATATCAGAAGCAGACTTAAAGGCTACCCAAGCAAGCATTGCGATTGGAAACAAAAACAACAGAACCAAAAACACGCGATATACTACTCTCCAGATCGTCAATAGTATATTATCTTTCTTTTTCATCTTTCTCCCTCCTATGCCTCAACTTCCGCTCTCTTTGTAACTGTTAACTGAATCACACTAATAATAGCAACTGTCAAGAAGAATATAGCAGCCTTTGCCTGTGCTTCTCCCATCTCATTACTATTAAATGCTGTATTATAAATATTTAATGCCAGCATTTCATTCTTATGATTTGGATTACCACCAGTTAATGACAAGTTCTGGTCAAATAACTTGAATGAATTTGATAATACAAGGAACAAGCCAATTGTGAACGACTGGGCAACCATAGGAATTGTAATTTTAAACATACGTTTCATTCCTGTTGCACCATCTAAGGAAGCAGCTTCCATAACACTATCCGGAATATTCTGAATACCTGCAATATAGATAATCATCATATATCCACTCATCTGCCATACCATCAAAATTAATAATCCAAGAAAACCAGTCTTGTTATCCGCCAACCAATTTCCCAATATTGGAATATTTGTTGCTGGGAATATTTTTGTAAAAATAAACTTCCATGTATAACCAAGTAACAAACCACCTACTAAGTTAGGCATGAAGAACACTCCACGCATAAAAGTTGACCCCTTAAAATTCTTAGTAACTAAAAGTGCTAGTAGGAATCCAATTCCATTAATCAGAATAACAGAACAGACAGTAAACAATGCAGTATATGCAAATGAATACCAATACTGTCCATCCTTAAATACAGCCAAATAATTAGTAAATCCAATAAATTCCGGGGATTTCGCTACACCATTCCAATCAGTTAAGGAATAATAAAATCCCATGATGGTTGGAATCAACACAAAGCCTAAAAAGCACAATAAGCAAGGTGCTAAAAACAACCAAAAAGTTAGTTTTGAACGTTTCATACTTTTTCCTCTCCTCTCTCCAAACCGTATTTGAACGGTTTTTACGCATATATATCTTATCCGTTCAATAAAATATACATGAGTAAACACCTCAAACCCACGGCATTCAACTGCTCCGTTAACAATCTTTATGCCATCCTTTAAATACAACAACTTTCCGCTTTTTTAGCCTTCTACCATGCTACACACAAAAAGTTTTCAAGCATATATTCTACAAAGAAAATAAAAAGGGCATGGCGTGAAGCCACACCCTTTTCATTTTTACATTACACGTAACAAATCGTACTTATACATGTTCGAGAATTAGTTTCCTCTTCTCTCTGCCCATTCTTTTGCAGATTTTTCAAAACACTGATCCCATGAAATTCCACCAGTCAATACACCCTGTACATTAGCTCCGAATACGTTCATAGTATAATCTTCTCCATCTGGAGCACCCTGGAATACCATTGATACACCCTTATTATTTGCGAAGAACTCTACCATGCTCTTAGTTAAATTATCACTAGGCTGTAAGTCACCATAGTTATCAAATACAGGTGTAAATCCAAATTTATTAACTACGATATCTTTTCCTTCGTCAGACTGATATAACCAGTTAAGGAAATGCTTGGCAGCTTCTTTTACATTATCATCAGACTGCTTATTTACACACCAGTAATTTGATACAATTGAGAAGATGGAATCTTCCTTATATCCTTTGATTGGTGCTGGAATAAATACTAAGTTATCAGCTGTTTCCTGATCAATACTAGAAACATCACCATAAATCCAGTTACCCTGCTGGATACAAGCAACCTTACCTGTTGCTAACTGTTCCTGAACAGCTGCGTTGTAGTCAATTGAAATACACTTAGAATAATCGTCTTTAGCAGCAGAATACTTTAACTGTAATTCTGTGTATGCCTGATATGCATCTTTATACTTAAACTCAACTTTTTTTGCATCTGCACATGCAAATACATCTTCATTGAATTCTGGAGACAATGCTACGTTGATCGCATGATTACCAAGTACCCAAGTAGCTCCACCCTGTACAGATGTTACATTCTCTAAGTTAGGGAATGAATCTTTTAGATCTCCAGCAGCAATAGCATCCTGCAATGTAGCAAAAGCTTCATCAATCTTATCATAACTATCCAAAGTAGAAACATCTACTCCAGCAGCTTCAAACATAGCCTTATTTACAATAAGTCCCATACCTTCTGTAGTTACAGGCATACCATAAACCTTACCATCAATGGTATCTAAATCTAACATACCTGAGTTCGCATGTTCAACCCATGGCTGATCAGAAAGATCCTCTAAGTAAGCTTCATATGTTGCACAGCTTTCTGGACCAGCACAGTTAAAGATATCAGGCATTTCGCCACTTGCTGCTTTTGCTTTATAAAGTGTATCAACACTATCCGCACCACCAACACTCTCTAATGTAATATGTACATTTGGATATAATTCCTGATACTTGTCAATCGCTTCCTGCAATGCCTCTTCGATCTCAATCTTGTACTGGAGCACATACACGTCAACATCCTCTCCGCCAGCTACCTGATCAGTAGTTGTCTCCTGACCTTCTCCAGTATCACTGTTTCCTGCATCAGTTGCATCCTTTGTTGTTTCCTCCTTTGAACCACAGCCGCCTAATGAAAGAACCATTGCCATGATCAGTAAAATTGTAGTAAGTTTTCTCATCTTCCTCATAACTTCTACCTTCCCTTCTTTTAATTTGTGAATGTTTTGAGTTTAAAACACAAATACCAAAAGTCGGTTTTTGGAAAACAAAATTTTCCTTCCGTCCCCACCTTTTTACAACCCCCTACATTCTTTCTTAATTTTATCACATTTTATTCATAATTGCAATTATTTTTAACTATTTTGTATTATTTTCTATGATTTTTCTTTTACATTTTGTTAATATTTGATATATAAAACCAGAAACAAAAGGCCTGAACTTACATAAGCTTGCTCAAATAAGAGTTTTATTACAAGCTTTTGATGCTAACATCATATATATTTTGTTACACTTTTATAGCAAAAGAACTACTATATCACCTTTCACAGCAATATAGTAGTTCTTTCTATTTTCTGAATCAAACTATTGTTGTAACTATTATTTAAAATAAGAAACTCCGGATTCGAAAATTCTCTGATCCTGCTCTCCGTAAATATTTAATGCAACTCCATCCCCACGACGTTCTGAATGAGCCATCTTTCCAAGAACTCTTCCGTCTGGACTTGTAATACCTTCAATAGCATAATAAGAACCATTTGGATTAAAATCTTCGTCCATAGTAGGATTTCCATCAATATCTACATATTGTGTAGCAACCTGTCCATTCTCAAATAATTTCTTAATCCACTCATCACTTGCAACAAAACGTCCTTCACCATGAGATGCAGGAATAGCATAAGTAGCTCCCAACTCTGCTTTCTGTAACCATGGAGATTTGTTTGTTACAACTTTTGTATAAACTGTCTTCGAAATATGACGGCCAATACTATTCGTAGTAAGTGTAGGTGAATCTTCTTTCTGTGGAGTAATTTCTCCGTACGGAACTAAACCGAGCTTTATCAACGCCTGGAAACCATTACAAATTCCAAGTGCTAAACCATCACGCTTTGTCAATAAATCATTTACAGCTTCTTTTATCTTCTCGTTTCTGAAAATCGAAGCAATAAACTTAGCAGATCCATCCGGTTCATCACCAGCAGAAAAACCACCAGAGAACATCAAAATCTGTGAATCCTGAATAGCATCTACAAATGCATTTACAGAATCAGTAATGTTCTGTTCTGTCATATTCTTAAATACAACAGTCTGAGTATCTGCTCCTACAGCCTTAAATGATTTTGCTGTATCGTATTCGCAGTTCGTACCAGGGAATACAGGAATAAATACCTTTGGTCTTGCAATTTTATTTTTCGCAACATATACAGTCTTACTGTCGTACAGTTTTGTTTCAATCTTCTTCTGCTCTACATCAGACTGGGTTGGGAATACTTTTTCCAAAGTTCCTGTCCATGCTGCCAACGCCTCATCCATTGTAATCACAGCTTTGCCGCATACAAACTTAGCTTCTGCCAACACAGTACCAATCACAGTATAGTCTACTGAAATCTTTGTCAAATCTTCCTCTGCAACTTCTGCAATGATATCACCATACGATGCAGTAAAGTAATCGCTATTTGGAATACCAGATTCTAATTCAACACCAAGCTTATTTCCAAATGCCATCTTGCTTACTGCTTCACATACACCACCAAATCCAATTGCATAGGTAGAAACCAAAATCTTATCATGAATTAACTTTGTGATACCTGCATATAACTGCATTAAGTAATCATAATCAGGCAATCCATATTGATCCTTTTTGATTGAGAAGCGAACCAAACGATTTCCTGCTTTCTTCAACTCTGGTGTTACAACATCCTGGATTTTTCCAACATTTACTGCAAATGAACACAATGTAGGAGGTACATCAATGTCATTAAATGTACCAGACATACTATCTTTTCCACCTATAGAAGGCAAGCCCAGCTTAATCTGTGCATCATATGCTCCCAACAACGCAGCCATTGGTTTTCCCCAACGCTTAGGGTCTGTTCCCAATCGCTCGAAGTATTCCTGGAATGTAAATCGAATCTTTGAATACTCCCCACCTGCTGCAACAATTTTAGCAACAGAAGAAATTACTGCATAAATAGATCCATGGTATGGGCTCCAGCTTGATAAATATGGATCCAAACCGTAACTCATCATAGTAACTGTGTCGCATTTTCCATCAAGCACAGGAAGTTTTGCAATCATAGACTGTGTCTCAGTCAATTGATACTTTCCTCCGTAAGGCATAGTAACAGTAGATGCACCAATAGAACTGTCGAACATTTCTACTAACCCTTTTTGTGAACATACATTCAAATCTTTTAAAGTCTCAATCCATTTTGCCTTTACATCTGTTACAGCAATTGATGGATCAATTACACATTCTTCCTTTGATGGCATAGGTACAACAACATCTGTTTCCTGATGCGCACCATTGGTATCAAGGAAAGCTCTTGAAATATTAACAATTTCTTTTCCTCTCCATGAAATGACCAATCTTGGTTCTTCTGTAACAGTAGCAACAACTACTGCTTCTAAGTTTTCCTCTTCCGCATAGCCAAGCATAGTGTCTACATCTTTCGGATCTACCACTACTGCCATACGTTCCTGTGACTCAGAAATCGCCAACTCTGTTCCATCCAAACCAGCATATTTTTTTGGAACCTTATCTAAATCAATAGTAAGACCATCCGCCAATTCACCAATTGCTACAGAAACTCCACCTGCACCAAAGTCATTACATTTCTTGATTAAAGCACTAACCTCTTCACGACGGAATAAACGCTGAATTTTTCTCTCAGTTGGTGCATTACCCTTCTGAACCTCAGCTCCACAAGTGTCAATTGAACTCTCTGTATGTGCCTTAGAGGAGCCTGTAGCTCCGCCACAACCATCACGACCAGTTCTTCCACCTAATAAAATGATAATATCTCCAGGATCTGAATTTTCACGAATAACACTTCTTCTTGGAGCAGCACCCATTACAGCACCAATTTCCATTCTCTTAGCAACATAATTTGGATGATAAATTTCTTTTACCAGACCAGTTGCCAAACCAATCTGATTTCCATAAGAGCTATATCCTTTTGCAGCACCTGTTACAATCTTTCTCTGTGGAAGTTTACCATTCATAGTATCCTTTAATGATACGGTAGGATCTGCTGCACCTGTCACACGCATAGCCTGATATACATATCCACGTCCTGACAGTGGATCACGGATCGCACCACCCAAACAAGTAGCCGCACCACCAAATGGTTCAATTTCTGTAGGATGATTATGGGTTTCATTCTTAAAGAAAACAAGCCATTCTTCTTCTTTTCCATCTACTTCAACAGGAACAACAATAGAACAAGCATTAATCTCATCAGACACTTCCATGTCTTCTAATTTCCCTTCAGCTTTTAATTTCTTCATCCCCATCAAAGCAATATCCATCAAACACACAAACTTATCATCACGATCTTTGTATATTTCTGCACGATCTTTTAAATATCTCTCATAAGTCTCTACAATAGGCTCATGATAATATCCATCTTCAAACACTACATTCTTAAGTTCAGTAGAGAAAGTAGTATGACGACAATGATCAGACCAATACGTATCTAACACACGAATTTCTGTCATAGATGGATTTCTATCTTCTTCATTTTTGTAATAATTCTGAATATGCAAGAAATCCTTAAATGTCATAGCCAAACCTAAAGATTCATATAAATCCTTAAGTTCTCCTTCCGCCATATCTTTGAAACCGTCAAAAATCTTAACATCTTCCGGCTCCTCAAAGTTTGTCACCAATGTAGCCGGCTTTGTCTCGTCAGTTTCTCTTGAGTCTACCGGATTAATGCAATATTCCTTAATCTTAGTAAACTCCTCTTCTGTAATAGAGCCAGTCAAAACATAAGTAGTAGCTGAGCGAATTACTGGATCTTCACTCTCATGAAGTAACTTCACGCACTGTTCTGCAGAATCTGCACGCTGATCAAACTGTCCTGGTAAGTATTCAACTGAAAATGTACGGTCTTCCGCTCCACATTCCAATTCCTCTTCAAACACAATATCCACTGGTGGTTCAGAGAAAACTGTCCCCAATGCTTTCTGATAAGTTGCCTCGCTAACATTTTCAATATCATAACGGATCAACACTCTTACATTTGTCAATGTAGATATATCCAGATAGCTCTTGATCTCCGCTTTCAACTCTTTTGCAGCAACAGCATACGGTGTCTTTTTTTCTACATATACTCTTCTTACGTTACTCATTATGTAGCTCCTTTCTATTTTTAGCCCAATTAGGCTTTGTTATCATTTTTCAGACATAAATGTTCAAATTCTATCTATCCAAATAGAAACACTTCTCTATCATACCATAGATTGTCTATATTGTACCACACTTTTTCACATATTGAAAAGATTTTTCTAGAAATATTTGCAAAAAGTATATTGGACCAAATACAAATTCATGCAGACATGTTAACAGCTGACTTTTATATGACAATGTCCACGAAACAGTCATCTCAGTTTTATAGTATAAAGTTTCTTATAAATCAAAAACAGGGCAGCTATATAACCACCCTGTTCAATCAATCTACTTATTCCAATTACAATGAATAATTACCAATCTTAACAGTATCCCATACATCATAATCCACATTTACCGTATAATTTGGTTCAATATTTGTAGTATATTCCTCATCAAATGCACTTTCTTCTTCTGAGTTAATTGCTTCCTGAACTGCATTATCATAACTTGCAGTTGAGGAATCATCTGTCATCTTAATGATATAATAACCATCTTCACCTTCAAGAACTTCAGACACATCTCCCACTTTCAGTTTTTTAATTGCCTTATCGATTTTGGCATCAAATCCATCTTTCTCAATCAACTGACCGTCTCCGTGATATGCAATTCCTTCTTCATTTTGAGTAATAGCCTCTCCATTTTCGTCATTCCCCAAAATAGTAGCAAAGTCCTCCGCACCTGTTGCTGTAGTTAAAAATGCTTCCATTTTTTCTTTTGCAGCTGCTTTCTCTTCTTTACTCATATCCTGCTGTCCTTCATCAGTTTCTGTCTTTGTAGAGATCATATAATACTGGAAATCATACTGCTTGTAATCTTTCTTATTAATGCCCTTCTTAATAGCATCATAATCAATTCCCAAAGAAGCAATCTTGTCTTTCTTATATCTTTCTCCAATTGTCTGTTTTAAAATTACTTCTCTCATTTCTTTTTCAGACAACCCTTTTATCATCTTCTGTTTTTTTGTCATGTTTTCCACTGTGGAATTCAGATTATCAGTCACTGTTGTATTATCCTCATCTGTAGCAGAATACCCTTCCGCAACTGCTTGTTGATACAAAATAAAATCTTCTGTAGCCTCCGAAATAACAGTTTCCGCAGCTACATCTGCAGCCGTAGATCCATCGTCTCCCATTTCTGCATTCCAATAATCATAACCTTCTCCATAGAATTGTGCATATAATGAGCTCATACTCTCACCCTGTGCTTCTGCCTCATATACATAATACCCTAAATCTTTAATCGAATAGGAAACTTCATTCCCATCCTGACCCTCTACCGTCATAACAGGCTTTGTTCTCAACTGGTCATATCCAACATAAACACAACTAAATACAACTGCAACTGCACCAAGTGTCAACAATACACCCTTTGCGGTTATGCCCACAGATGTTCCTGTCGATTGTTGCATACGCTTAACCTCTCCTGTTTTTTTCTTCTTGGTAGTTGTCGTATTTAATTTCGCTTCTTTGATTATTTTGTTACTCACTTTTATTTCCTCCGCTTCATCTTTTCTCACATAGTTAGGATCCAGTCATACCATTGCATATTTCGCTTCTACATTTTCCCACCAATATTCCACCGACAAAACATATCCCAGAATATCTAATACGCAATTGTATCATACAATTCCAATAAAATTGCAATTATACGCCCGAAAAGTCCTCTTTTAATTTTAAGCAAATTTATGTGTAAGTCAAGTAATAACTTTTCTATTTTGACTTTTTTACACTTTTTTCACATTTTTATAAAAAATATAAGTCTTATTCATTTTCACCCAACCATTTTTACATAATAGATATCAACACAAAAACACTCACCTGTTTTCCTTTAGCATCTGGGTAAATTCAGCCTCTGGCATAGGTTTCGCATACAAATAGCCCTGTGCCATATCACACGCGATCTCCTTTAGAAAATCCGATTGAGCCTCTGTTTCTACACCCTCGGACAAAACCTTCATTTCTAGTTGCTTTGCCATATTCGTAATGCTTGACACAATGATTTTCTCTTCTTTTTGCATCTCGCCCTTTCTAAAAAACTCCTTGTCCAACTTCAATACATCTGTTGCCATATCTTTTAGCAAATTCAGCGAGGAATATCCTGCCCCAAAATCATCAATCGATACAAAGAAATCTTCTTCACGAAGTCTTCTCATGGTAGAAAGTGCAATTTCTGTA
Organism: Lachnospiraceae bacterium; assembly: GCA_045124315.1. GTDB lineage: Bacteria > Bacillota > Clostridia > Lachnospirales > Lachnospiraceae > CAG-411. The sequence continues at coordinate 339 of JBGVLO010000260.1, read as the reverse complement.
TTATCCAAGAAAATACTTTCTGTCAGTTCAAATTCAAAATACTTATGTGGAATTTCATACTTTTCCACTAATCGCAGTACCTTATCTACAAAGCCATCTGTGTTCAAATGCACCCGGGACACATTAACCGAAATAGTCACAGGTTCAATTTTATCATCCATCCATTTCCTTATAGTCTTACACGCACACTCATATATGTAAAAATCTAAAGTTATGATAAATCCATTTTTCTCAAACAAAGGAATAAACTGATCCGGTATCATTAGCGTTCCATCTTTCTTTATCCACCTGGTCAATGCTTCTGCACGTACAATTTTATTATCCTTAAGACTAATTTTG